>CAZZDD010000018.1:0-32480 GCA_964652185.1 uncultured Candidatus Peribacteria bacterium
CAAAACGCCAGAACTCCCGCTGGCGCGATCAGAGGGAAGGCATGGACGACAAGCACCTTGCAGCTCTTCGCAAGGCGCCGTGCTGCGCCTGTCTGCGCTTGCCGCCTGGAACCACCGTGCATCATTTGAAATCACAGACCAAGGAACGCGGGATCAGCGTTCGATCAACCGATCGCTGGGGCGTGCCGCTTTGCTTTCGCTGCCATCAAGAGATTGAAAACGCAGGCACCAAGCGCGAGGTCAAGACCTTCCAGGGGTGGGGCATCGCCGACGTTCACGCGCTGGCGCTGGCGCTATGGGGGACGGCCGGGGACGTGTCGAAAATGGTCCGCATTATCATCGAGCACAGGGGGGTCGCATGACGCCCAAGACCAAAACCGCTGACGTAGAGGAATAGATGGCACGATGGTGGAAAATGTCAGCAGTCAAGATCGCGGAAGTCCGCCGCAAGGCATGGGAGACGCGCCGCGCAAAGTACGGCAAGCGCGGCCATCGCGGCGTGTATGAGCGCGGATCTGCAAAAGCTTCGATCGCCGTGCGCGATGAAATGCGACTGGCCCGTCTAGTCGCCGTCGTCGCTGGCGAAGGCATGCTGAGCGAGGGGCAACTGGCGAAGATACTTGAATTGGATCGCGTTGCGGTGCGCCGACTGGAAGATGAGGGGCTGACGTGTTTGTCATATCGCCCCCTCACCGGAGACTGGGGAGCAAACCAGATGCGACGCTTAACGAAAGCAAGGGGCACTGATTCATGACCCATCAATTTGGCACTTGGTATCCAATAGAGAGCGCGCCGCGTGATGGCTCTGAGTTTCAAGCTTGGACCAAATATGGGGCATGGAAGCCGCTGGTGTCTTGGCGAAACGGCGCGTGGTGTGATTGGTCATTAAGTGAATGTGAACACAACGGCTACTGGAGGTGGTCGCGTCTCTACACACCACTGTCTCACTGGATGCCTCTACCGCCACCACCCGCAAAGGAGGGATAGATGATCAAGATTACACGCGATGATGGCCTTAAGCTGCTCGGGCTGTTTACTCTGGCAACAGAGCACTACCGGAAGTGCCGGGAATTTGAGTTTGCAATCAACCGCGCTCTCGGGCGCGAAGGTAACGATCAGGCACAAATATCAGATGCCATCTATTGCGACCGGCACACTGTAGCCGATTTTTATGCTGCCCTGTCTAACGAGGGTTTTACAATCGACGCCGCACCACCCGCATCTGTAGAGAAGGAAGAGGGACGATGAGCGAGACGAACGAGGCGACATATGGCGGTTACGCGATGTCCTATGCGCCGACGAAATCAGAACGACTCTGGCGCGCATTGGGATACCGCTATCACCACGGAGAAGAACCGGACGACATTGATGCGCTAGAGGGATGGATGTGCACCGTGACACGGATGCAGTTCAGCTTTGCTGATCGACTTCGGCTGCTTCTGACTGGCAGGCTACATATCCGCCTCGTTCAACACTTGCCAGTGCGATGTGATTTTTCCAAGAACCGCCTGGACTGGGAGATCAAGCGACCTGGCGACAAATGGGAGCGCGCATAATGGGCGGAAACGGCAAGGTCAACGCGCAGCGACGAGAGGCCATCGGCAAAGTCGCGGATGCGCTTGCTGGACACTATGTTGATCGTGGGCTTGTTATCGCGATGGGGTTCGCTGCGATGGTGGAGGCGAGCTACCCCGAGTGGCGCAATTTGCCAAAGCAACAATACGATGATTTGCGCGCGGCATTCTTCTGTGGCGCGCAACATTTGTTCGGCTCGATTATAGGCATTCTCGATCCTGACCAAGAGCCGACAGAGCGCGACATGCAGCGCATAGTCCTCATCGCCCATGAACTGGACTCCTTCATTGAAGAGTACAAACAGCGGCATGGCATAACAGATCCCGACATCGGACCTCCGCCGCAGACCGCGCAATAGACGCCCCACCACAGCAGGAGAAGCAAAAGAGGAAGGGACGATTGACACTTACACAGGCGCAGACGGCAAGCAGCACCCAATTGTGAAACTATGAAAAAAGGGAGGGACGTTTGCCCCTCCAACTTACTGGATGCCTCCCCCGCCACTACCCGCATCTGTAGAGAAGGAAAAGGGAAGATGAGAAAGCCGATTTTGTGCCTAGATTTTGATGGCGTCATTCACAGCTATAGCAGCGGATGGAGCGGCGCTGACACAATACCAGACCCTCCCGTTGCAGGCGCGGTGGCATTCATGCTTGCTGCGCTGCGTGTGTTTGATGTCGCGATATTCAGCTCTCGATCAAATCAACTCGGCGGCATTAATGCGATGCGCAGTTGGCTCAAAAAGCACGCTGGCCAGACATGGTATGAGACGCCGGACGGCCCCGGCTTGGAAGATGTCCGCTTCCCGACAGAAAAACCGGCGGCGCTTGTCTCTATTGATGATCGCGCCCTGACGTTCGACGGCACATGGCCCCGCATTGAGGACCTGCGCGCATTCAAGCCGTGGAATAAGCGGCCAACAGGAGCGACTGGCGATTTTCAGCAGGGCGCTCTGAATGCTGACGACCAGGGTGGGCTGAACATAGCCATCGGCTGCCGTGATGGCGTGGTCTGCGTGGAGTTCGGAAAACCTGTGGCGTGGCTGGGTTTAGACAAAGCGACGGCCTACGCGCTCGCCGATAATCTCAAGAAGTGGGCGGACACGATCTCAATGAACTAACGCCCCGCCACAGCGGGAGAAGCAAGAGAGGAAGATGATGACGACAAAAGATGCTGAACAACGCTACCTGCGAGAGCATCTAACCAAAGTGGGAGACGCATCGTGGGCCATCGTAAATCCGCACGGCAAATCCATTGATGATCCCCCCGTGACCTACGGCTTCAACAACGGCGGGTCGCCGGGCTGGTATAGCGGCGTTCTTATCGCAGAGGACGGAACATGCCTTGGCGGTCATGTCTGCTCGCACGAGGGATATATGCCGCACGACCTTGGTGTTCTCGATGGTGCGCGACCAGATCGCCACGAAACCTTCCTCAAGCATTACCCCGACGGCTACCGTATGGAGTTTGTGGGGTTTGACGATGTGAAAGACCATCCAAAGCTCTGGCCGATACTGACCGCCATAAAGCAACAGCCAGCAGACTGAGCGTCAGCGCGCTAAGGGAGGGAGAGATGACCGGCATGGTGACGCGAGAGGCAAACCTAATGCCTATTGCGGCTGCACTCGCCAGCCTGCCGATAAAGATCGGCGAGCGACGCTTCCGCGCGACGGCCTATCGCCTCGGCCGACACACGCTCTCAGGTCGCCAGATGATGGTCACCCCGGAGGACGTTAAGGAAATTCTTGCGGAGCTAACCAAATGCTCAAGCTCAGCCAGCGCAAAGTCGACACGGCGCGGGGCCCAACGAAGGTCTGGTACATCAAAGGCGTCTGCCCGTTTACCGGGGACAAGTTCTACCGAAGCACTCGCTGCCATCTCAAAGGCGATGCGGAAGTCGTTCTAGCCAAAGTCCTGCGTGAGCAGAAGGAGAAGGCGCAGCATGGCGACAAGGGCACCCGCAATTTCGGCGATGCTGTCGTCCAATACCTTCACCACGGAGGAGAGGCGCGGTTCCTGACGCCGCTGGTCGAAGCTCTCGGAGACACCCAGCTCGGCAGGATCACGGATGAGGACCTGACCAAGGTGTGCCGCAAGGTCTACCCCAAGGCGGGGCCGGGCACGCTCGTGCGGCAGGTCTACGGCCCCTTCCAGGCTGTCTGGAACTGGGCTGCTGGAGCGACCTGGGTCCACGACCACAAGTGGCCAAAGCCACAGGTGCCAAAGAGGAAGCCAGTTATCCCCGACGAGAGCTACTTGGTAACGATCCTGAAGGCGTTGACGAACGACTATCAGAAGGCCGCCCTGCTCTTCATGAGCTTTTCTGGCCGACGTGCCAGCGAGGTCGTGAGCATCCTGGTCAAGCACCACGATCCCGTCGGGGCAACAGTTCTCATCGGGGACACCAAGAACGACGACCCGATCGTTGTGGCGCTTCCGACCTTCGTAAACTCTGTTCTGTCGGCCCTGCCCCACAAAGACCCTGATGCGTGCCTCTTTGGCTACTCAAGCCGCTTCTCCCTGACCAACGCCATCAAGCGCGCCGCGGCGCGCGCCAAGACCCAATACTATTCGCCCCACAAAGTCGGCCGGCACCTTTTTGCCCGCCGCTTCCTGGCAGAAGGGCACACTCTGCGCGAGTTGATGGATGCCGGTGGCTGGCGTTCCTATGGTGCCGTGATGATCTATGCCCACCTGGAGAAGAAGGGCGTCCACAAGAAGGTGCGTGACGTCCAGAGCCCGGTACGGGCCATGCTGGAGGGGCCGCGTCCTAAATTCAAGAAACGCATCCGCAGACTAAAGCGCAGCAAGGTTGCAGATGCCGACATTCAGGAAACGAGTGCAGTAGAAGTGCAGTCAGGTCGCTCCCTAATTGACGGCGACTAATTTGCTAATGAATTCAACAAGAAACGACATGTATAAAATGACGTCATCCCCCTTGGTAAGGGAGAGGTCGAGAGTTCAATCCCCTCCGGCAGCACCATTAACCGCCTTGAATTTATTGGATTTATTGACCGCCCTTGTGGTGTTCTCATGCTCGAACAAGCACTGAACGTGTCGGCAACGACTTCGATCTGTGAGTGCAGTAGCAGTGCAGTTGATTTAGTCTCTGATGCAACTCAGCGGGGCAGGATCTCATCTGCCATCTGGCATGACGGACATGCCTAGAGCCATTCTAAGATTGTCGGTGGATGGGTGCATGTCTCTAAGAGTCGGGTCGGTATCCCGGAGGAAAGTAACGACGGGGCCCCTACCCTTTGTGTTTGCACAGGCAGCATCGTCGCCCCGCGCGGCACCAGCTTGTCCAGCATCTAAGCCGCCACATAAATAGTCTCCCTACTTAGACACCGGTAGCGCTTCTTCGATCAGCAGGTCGAGCGCCGCCGACACCGTGATATTTTCCGGCAGGACTTGCCCGTCGGTTCCGTACTCACGCAACAGCCTGTGCCTCTGAAATCGGCGAAGCACGTCTAACGCTTCTTGAAAAGTCATGGCTAAACCCTCCTATCGTGCGTTTGGCTCTACCGTCATGCCGGATTGCTCTCGCATGACTTTCCAAGCCTCATTGTATTCGTCCAGGCTGAATGGAGTTTCAAGCGGACGCCATGCTGCACCAGACAAAATAACGAAACCCGTTATAGGGTCGTCTCTTGTGTGGACGGATGCTAGAATGAAGATGGCTTGCGATAGCGTCATTATCCGCTCCTTGGTTTAACTTCTTCGTCCCGATCCGTGCCAATCGTCGGCACTCATGCGAGCGGCTAGATCCTTTCCAGCCTCAGTCAGTTCGTTGATCTGGCAACCGACGTAGGGGCCGCTTTCGAACTTCCTATCGCGCTTCGCTAGACCCGCCTCGATAAGCTCAGTTCGACCGTGCTTCGAAACAAGGTCGCCGTCGAACACGCCGCCAGCCTTTAGCTGCGATAGCGTCGCCCATGCTGAATTCGATAACTGCATCTTCTTCTCCTATCGTGATTTGATGCGTCGGCGCGTAGGGCCAACCGTCCAGTTGCGTATTGTATTATGAGACACGCCAAAACGTGAGGCGATTAGGCGGATACTGTCGCCCCTGTCCCGTTGTTTCTGCGCTTGCTCGACTTGCTTACCTGATAGCTTCGGTTCAACGCCAAAGCGAACACCCCGCGCCATCGCCGCTTTGACGCCTGTGCGGGTGCGCTCTTTGATTAGATCGCGCTCGAATTCTGCCAATGCACCAAGAACGTGAAAGATCAGGCGCCCGCCCGGAGTTGACGTGTCTATCTGTTCCGTGAGGCTGCGGAAGCTGGCGCCGCTTGCCTTGATGCGGTCCATCTTCGAAAGCAGATCAACAAGGCTGCGGGCGATGCGGTCCATCTTCCAAACGACAAGCGTGTCACCCGGACGCAAGCTAGCCATGAGTGCATCGAGAGCCGGGCGCACGGCGCGGGCCGCGCTCACCTTCTCAACTGCGATGTGATCGCGGGGAACGCCAGCGGCTATGAGCCGGTCAATCTGCATCTCTAAGCTCTGTTCCTCTGTCGAGACGCGGGCGTAGCCGATCAGGTTTTCTGTGCTCTTGCCCATGCATCCCGAACAAATAATGAAACGTCATCTGTGCATAGAGTTTAACATTTACCTTGAACACGTCAAGCGCATTTGTTATGTATGTGTGGACGGCATGACGACGCGTAGTCGTGCTGTTGCCTATTGGGTGGCGTGAGCGCCGCTTGGACTTTGGGAAGATACCTCGACGCGCGTTATCGGCGCGGAGCTGTGCGGCCTTCATACAGTGCCGGCCGGTGGCCTGATAAGCTGCCGAGCAGTCAAAGGAGGTTTTGGGTGTGGAGCGGACGAGAGCTTGCGAAATTCCGCCACGGATGCAAGCCACCGAACAGACGCCCTAAGCATTTGTCCAAGAGCGGGTTGAAGGCCCGCAACCCTATAGGATCAACAACTCACGAAAGGCCAGAACGATCACCTAGCGCAGACGTGGCCCGGAAATGGTTCGGGACGCCACTGCCAACCCGTAACGGAACACAAGGCAGCCGTCGCAGAAATGCGCAGAGACCTTGGGAGAAATAGCCCGGCGACAACGGTCAAAGCCGGGCGGCGTAGTGAAGCGGGAGAAATCCGCCCCGCCGTCTGCGCTAGGTGATTTTAGGAAACGCACGAAAGGCCCGAAAGATGGTCAAAACTCTAAAGCGTAAAGACAGAGACTCGAACGGATACAGACTAGCGCCCGTGGACGTATCAAAAACGTGCTGGCTATACGGTAGTGCTGACGGGCTTACCGTTATCCAAGAGGAACGCGACAAGAGCGGAAATCACATTAGGACTCTGCAATCAATTATACCGTGGAGCGCCGTCAATAAGGCACGTGAGCGAAAATAGTTCAAGAAAGGCCCGGAAGATGATCACTCGAGAAGAAAAGGGGCGGCGGCGGTACAGGGTCTATCTCGGGTCTCTTCTCGATTGCGGCGATGATGGATGCGGATATTGCCAAGTGTGCCGTCGCCTAGACTTCCTCGATTACGTGTCTCAGGTGGCACCTAGCGACATTCCATGCAGTGTATCGCAACAGCCAATAGACCTATACATCCGCCATCGGAAATAGTGGAACGGAAAGGCCAGAACGATGCCTAAGTTTAAGATCCGCGCCCACTATTACCCCGGCACTGCCATCCTGGGAACCGTCGAGGCCCCAGATAAGAATGCAGCTCTGACGGTGGCGGACAACATGGGGATGCTTGACGATCCCGAAGCGGTTGACTGGACCGCAACGCTTGTTCCTCCAGCCGTTACTCCGCAAGCCAACAAATAACGCAAGGAACCACCGAACGATGAAAATCACACGCGAGACGTTCCTTGCAGCTACCGGGCGCGAACCGGAGAACGATGATTTGGAGCGCTGCAACTGCAAAGAGGCCGGGAAGCTGGGCCATTACTCGTGCGGCTGGAATGCCGCAGAGAACAGGCCACAGTTCATGCCACTTCAAAACTGCAAACGATAACGCACGAAAGGCCAGAATGATGAAAGTCGTTAAGGAAAGCGTTACGATCACTATGTCGAGCGAGGAAAGCCAAGAGCTTCAACGACACCTTGCGGAGCTACACGACCACATCGAAGATTATTTTAGTCAGAAGACGGAAGATACGGAAACGGGTACGCCCGACGCAGTGCTCATGGACGCCATGCATCGCATCTATGACTTCGGGAGAAAACTGGCATCGGCTACATACGCATGAAAGGCCCGAACGATGCTGAGTCACGAAGAATATAGCTCGAAGGTTCAGGACATGCAGAAATTCTGCATTGCGGCAGGGCTAGACCATCGCGTGATAGACAACGTGCATCTGTTTGGGGAGGCGTCAATCAAACGCGCTTACTTCCAAGTGTACTTTGACGGCAAGTGGGAAACCATAGGAAGCGAAGCGCCTTTTGTAAAAACCGACGAAGAACGATGCGCTGAGTATTGGGATAACAAAGACATTTTTATACGCTCCCGCGTTGCTGACGCCGTGAGCAGATCGTAACTCCAACAAAGGCCAGAACGATGCACGCGCACAAATGCCCAGACTTCGACCATGGATTAGTCAAAGCTGGCGACCCAATGATGGAGTTTTGCCAGTGCGATCCGGTGTCTGAAATGCAGGCCAAGCTGGCGGCAGAACCGTGCAAGAAGCACTGCCAAATGTGCGAAGGAATGGATCACCATTGGATGCCGGATTGCGATGAAGACAATGGGATGCCGGTCATGACATGCAAGCACTGCGAAGCTCGCAGGCCGTACACCGATGAAGACGGAGATTTCTGAACGCGCGAAAGGACAGACTGATGTACTCCATCAAAGAGATCGAGCTGATCATAGAGGCAAAGTACGGGGACATTCCTCCGGAAGCCAAAGCAATGATTGCGAACGCTATCTCCGAATTCGCCGATGAGATTGCGAAGATGGAGCGCGACGCGTGCGCGAAGATAGCCGAGCGAATGGGCTATGAAGGCGACTTTGACGACGAGGGTTCGCGCATCGCGAAAGCGATCAGAGACAGAAACGCATGAAAGGCCCGCAACATGACGCCAGCACAGCTTAAATCATTCGCCTATATCTGGTCTAACCTCAGCAAAAACAAGCTAGAGGAAGCGGGCGTTATGAAGCCCAAGCAAGTCGGGGGATCGGATTGGAAACGATTTAACGAAGACCCTATGACGTTCATTCTGAAATTGCCCGATGACAAGCTGGAAAAGCTGTCGGGTTTGCTGTTCCCGTTTTGACGCATGAAAGGCCAAGACGATGTGGACTAAAGAGATGATGGCAGCGCTAGAAGCTGACGGCGAAAAGCTGCGCCAGCTTACTGGCGCAGAGCATGGGCCATTCGAGATTTGCGACGGATGCGGCAAGCCCGTGCACAGATCTAAAATCGTATTCAATGCGGACGGCAGTGAGACTTACCGCTGCGATCCTTGTCGCCGCGAACGCAATCGAAAGAGATAGCCACGAAAGGCCCGAAGAATGGCGCACAGATCAAAGTGGAAATGGTTTGGTTACGCTGGCCATCTATGCGTCGGAAAGCGGTGTGCGTTCCATCTTTCCACGCATGTCGGCCATTTTCTCGTAAGCACGGTTGGACACTATATCCCTGGCAACGCGGATCCAATGGAGCCGATTGGATCTGGTGAGCAGTCTCTATTCGAGACGATGGTTTTTCCATGCAATGATGCAGAGATCGGCGCGGACCCCAACATCCTATCGTGGGAGTCTGTGGACGGCGAACGCTACGCGACAAGCGTGGACGCTGAGCGCGGCCATTACATGTTTTGCGAGAAGTGGTCGAAGAGATTGGACCCTCACGTAAATTGAGCACGAAAGGCCGCCATGAGAAAGCCACCTGAGGAAATCCACAACCCGCAGAATTCGCAGCTATCAATTGTGCGTTTCTATGGCGGGTGCACGCTCGATGGTGCTCACTACGTGGTGGTTCCGGTTGGCACCAAAGGCGACTGGAAACTTGTGCGGGATGACGTTCTCAAAGCACGCGTCAAGGCAGATCGCGCTCACGAAATCGTAACCGCGCCACAACTCTGCTTTCTGTGCCTTCTGGCCAAGAGTGAATGACCATGGAACACAACGGCGTGACGTACATCTTTCCCATGTCCGGCCGAAAAGCTTGGCACCACAACATCCCGGACTCTTGGAAAGAGGAGGAGATCGTTGGCGTAAGCCTCACTTCGCGGTTCTGACAACCCGCGCACTCCATTCCAACTCCTTCTCGATCCGCGCAATCCGTCCAATCTCTTTGTCATCCAATCTGTTAAGCCTGTGTTCCAGATCCACAACAGCCGTCTTGTTTTCTGGCACAACGCGCTCAAGAGCCGCCACACGGCCCGTCACGGGATCATCAATCTTTGACAGGCGATTGCTGAGATCCATGACGATCGGACTTGACGCGATCACCCACCACACAAAGCCGCCCAACGCCGCGATCGAAGCGGCCCCGGCGCCCATCGTTCCAAAAAACGATTTGACCGTAAAGGGGTCGCCACGTTTCGCTTCGCTGACAACGAGCTTATCCATTGCCTCTGTCATCAGGCGCACAGAATGGCTGGTGTTCGTGACCTCCGTTGTCAGAGCTCGCAAATCGCCAGCCATTTCTCTGGTTGAGTTGGCGAGATCTTGAAGGTCGCGCTCAAGTTTTCCGGTCCTGTGCTCGAGAGTTCTGACCGACGCTTTCAAGTCGTCCACGGGCGGAACCTCCATAATCATGGCCATATCTCTCACTCGTCCTTCACTTCTTGGATTTCGCAAGCATAGCTTTGATCTCGGCCAACTCGGCCTTGATCGCGGCGACGTCTTCCTTCATCGCGATCGGGCTGTCAGGAACGCGATCCGGCAGCTTGCCGACGTACCAGAGCACGCCAAAAACGACGGATAGGACGGCGCTCCACTTGAGCAGCGTCTTGAGCCATGTCTTCTGGCTTGGATCCACGCTCGATTTGGTCCACTCCGTAAACGCCGACATCAGGGCCGCAAACAGAGCCGAAACGGCTTCATAGACAGTCATTGGTTGAGTCTCCTATCTCGTGATGGTTCGTTCGTAGCGCTGCATACAGCGCAGTTTGGATGCCTCAAGGCCATACCTCTTGGCGATGTTGGACGCATACCTGACCGCATCCTGCCCAACAGCAGGCTTTGGCAGTTTGGCCGGCGCCACCCGGCATCGAGCCGGGGCGCGGGATAGCTGGGTCACGGGTGGCGGCGGACCACCACACCCCGCCATGACAAAGCAGAGTGCGATTGCAACGAGTTTCTTCATTAGTCATCCCCCACGAGTTTGTTGGCGGCTTCGACCGACACGCTCAGTGCTGCGGCCTGACCCTCACTCATCGGACACTTGCTCAAACTCTCGCCGTGAACAGCTAGGGCCTCGTCCGACTCGTTGATGATTTGCGTTTCGCGCGCTGCCCGTTCGGCGTCTTCCTGGGCCTGTTTTGCGAGTTCGGCGTTGCGCTTGTCATTCGCAGCCTTGAGCTTGCGATACTCAGTAGCGTAAGTTCCGTTCTCGTTTCCGTAGTTGTATGCCTTAGCAGCCACGTAGCTGTGCGAGACAGCCAGGCCAATCGCGATCGCAATCGCGACGATACCGTTCGGCGAGAGCATGTCACGTCTCCTTGCTCGGGATTGCGCGGCCAGATGCAACGTCTTCTTGCATCCAGATCAACAAGGCGCTTGCGGTGACGATGGCGGTCAGGATGCATCCCAGCAGCAGCCACAAGGCGTTGGCTTGCAGGAACGAGACGACCTCCGATGTCGGCCCATCTGGATCAACCAACTGCATCACCCCGACACCGCCGGTGCCGATGCCGAGTTTGGTGGCCCAGCGGCGAATGGTGCTGATCAACCACGCCTTGCGGGACACACTCACCATCTCCTTTACGGGCGGTGGCGGCTTTGCCTTGCCCAACTCGGGCGGATCGTCCACTTCGGCCGGATGGAAGGTATCGGCGTGTTCGATCAGTGCCGGCGTTGTGTCATCCCAGAGGGACTGTTCTCCATCGCGGCGGCGCTGTAGACCGCGCATATACTTGCCCTTGGACTTCACATAGAGGTCGAAGGCGGCCCGCGCCGCGTTGTAATCGCCGCGGTTGATGCGGGCTGCGATGTTCTTGAAGTTGCCGGGACCGCAATTGAACGTGAAACTGACACAGGCATCGAACTGGCCTTGCGTGAGAGGTTTCTTGACCAACCGGCGCACATCCGCCTCGCAGTCCGCCAGGTCAACGGCAAGAATCTCACAGGCCTCTTTTTCCGTGATGCGCAGTCCCTTCCTGATCTTCAAGGGGTGCTTGGCGGCATCCGTGTGCCCATAACCAATCGTCGGTGTACCTATTAATGTTCCGCCGTTCCACTCTTTGTATTTGCCCTTCACGGGCGGGACCAAGTCGTCATAGACGAACGGCACAAAGGTCTCGAACCCCTTGATGAAGTCGAGACCTTCCTTGGATGTTTTCTGAACCATACTTTGCGACTCCCTCACTTGCGGAACGGCGCGCAAACACAAAAACGCCCCGACGCATCCGCGCGAGGCTCCACAGTTCCGACGACTATTTCCGATTGTTTGTGTTAGATCTTGGCGACCATCTTAGCCGGTCGGCACATCCACTTGGCTATCCGCCACTTGGGATGCTCTTGCGACCACTTTGCTAATTCAATCTGGCCATATGCCATGCACTGAAACAGCGAAACGCGCTCGACTTCAAAGGTCAGAACGCGCGATCGGCAGTTGAACGGAGACTCGATGAAACACGTTGCAAATGCGAGTTCGATCATGACAAGTCTCCAACGTCATGCCCAGCCATGCGAGCGCGATGAGATAAGGGCGGGATCAAACATCCGCACGCCATTTGCTTCAAAGCCAGGGGGTACAGGGGCGTGCGTTTGCACCCACTGTGGGGCTGCCCCGCGTGCTTCTGCCATCTCAAGAAGAAGCGTTTTGTCGAATAGATCTGCGCTCTCATCCCATGGCACAGGGTTGCCGTCAGCGTCTACCGGGAGCGGACGCAAGAGGTTGAGAGCCGTTGCGCCCCTATACACGATGTCGAAATGGAAGCCATCACGAAGCAACTGCTCAGGGACTTCGTTGCCCATATCATCCACAACGGTATTGCCTGTCAGATACGGCACAGAGCACGGGGCAATGCACGCATCGACAAGAGGCTGCCATTGACCATCCTCAACCTTGATAATCCCGAGCCCCTTCAGCATGGCTTCGGCATGGGCTTTAGAGACGGACCAGCATGTGACGTGAATATCCATTTGGTGCCCTCCCGTTAAGCGGTTGTCAGTGTTTGCAAGGTGGCGTCGGCTAGACGTGTCGGGACATACATGCTTTCATGGACCCCGCCGTGCATCGGTGAACCGTTGGATTGTCCACCGCCAAGGCGGAATCTGTAAACAGTCGGGACTGTCCCAGATACGTCCGCCCCAACTGTTCCACCATTCAAGCAAGCTGCAAAATCGTTGACTTTTACAGCGCTCGCAAACTTAAAGGCCGTTGCCGCTGAAATCGTACCAGATGGCGTTATCGAGGCTTGATCTGCGCCGCCGTCTGTCGTGCGCGCGACAACAGCACCAGCCGCAGACAAATACGTGTCGTGCCGCTCTGCCGTAGTTTCGTTTGACAATGAATATGGAGCCGCAAACGACACGAGATAATCCTGCGTCATTTTCTGGTAAACTGTCCACTCTGTTGCGGAATGGGGGAATACTGTCGTTGCAACATAAATATCGTCAACAGCTCTCGTCACAGTAGCAGAGCCGGTCATAATTACGCTGCTAACGGTCGATCCAGATTCACACTGCGATCCCCATACATAAACAGTTGATGCGGGACCGCCTGCCGCACGACCAAAGTAGGTGTTAGTTGCTGCCGTCACTGTAAAAGTGGCCGAATAGCGGGTCCATGTTGTCGTCAGTGTTTCGGTTGGCCCGTCCTGCTCGCCATCCGTCCCATTGTACACGATAATATTAAACGCTTCGCCACCTGAAGCACCCTTTGCCCACACGCTGACTGTGTACGTGCCAGCACCCGAAATTGGGCTGGATGTTTTGAAGCAGGCCGTTACTGCCTCCATACCCAGTGCAAGCGTTGCTGCACTATTTGCAACCCCGTCCGGTCCCGTAGTTGTCCCTGGCGTGAGAACCGCACTAGCTTGCACGCCCCACGTCGATCCTGTCGATTGGAAGTTATTGTATGTAAGAAGGTTCGTCCGTGCCTCTTCCCGTGTCAGCGCTTTAACTGTGCCGTCAGTGTTGTACTCAACGGGAAGGTCGAAGTGCTGGTTGTAGACGGCAGCAGCCGTTGTTGCGACGTACTTGCCAGGGGATGAGGAAAGTTCAACTTGAGCGCCCCACATGTAGACACCAGAAACACCGTCGCCTGTGTAGCTTGTCGTTGTTCCCGTTGACACAAGCCTGATCTGATAGTTTCCAGTGGCTGTCGAAGACGCAGTGTTGACAACAGAACAGCGATACCAGCCGTTTCCGACGCTTTCAATAGATGCGGTCCCTGCGACTTGATTCGTAACCGTTCCACTTGAAATGTTGAACGTGCAATCGATGCTAATGCCTGCGTTATTGTAGAGCGTGACAAGCGTTCTGCCGTTTGGCTTCAGATAGCAACTGAAGGTATAGATAAGCCCTGATATGACAGAGATAGACTGATATGTGCGATGATCTCCAGTCGATGTGTCTTCTGTCTGAAGGTCTGCTGTTGCAGTTCCATCTGGAGAAGTCGTTTCGTCAACTGTAGACCCTGCACCGAAGGCAAGGAGTCCGCCGCGTGTCCATGTGGTTTGAAACGTCTGGCTTTGTAAGCAGATGTTATGCGCTTCACTAGAGACGTAATCGAGGGCTTGAGAGCCTGCGTTACACATCGCATGGCAAATATAATATGTGCCTGATGTGGTGCGCGTGGCCGAAGCGTCTGCCGTCGCTGTGGAGACAATAAACGCGCCTGTCGTTGAGGCTTGCGAAGCCGTCAGGGTGAGAATGTAATAGCTGTTTGTGTCCGCTGTGATCGTGGACGCGATATGGCTTGCTGTTCCGGTTGTCGCTGCGGTTCCCGTGGCGACCGTATCGAGGTTATACCACTGCTGCACGCCGTTGGTGAACGTGCCGCCCGAGGTTCCGAACGCAAGCCGCACCCATGTCGAGTTGCCCTTTTTGATCTTAACGGAAATCGTATAGGGGACGTTTGCAGCCGTGGTAAACGCGGTTGTCGTATAAAGGACGCTTGTTGCGGTGTTGCTTTCAGTGATGAGCGAAGCGGTTGAGCCGCCGTCTGCATCGGTCTGGCCATAGGTTGAGGTAACAGCCGTGCGCGTCCAAGCGCCAGATCCGAAGCGGTTGGACATGGGAAGAAGATTATGCCTGCAAGGCTTGATATAGCCGTCTGCCTGCATCAGACGCTTGCCACTTGATACAGGCCCCGTGTAGCTGGTGAAGGAGCGAGACTTGAAGAAGTCTTGAACTGAGTAGCCATCGCCCCATGCACTGTCCCAATCGTTCGACGGCGTCGTGCTGTCCACGATTTTGATCGACGTCTCAGCCCCAGAGAACACCATCGCCATACCCTCGCCGCCATAGGCATTGAGAAGTAAAGCCGCTTGTGTTCCCGCCATCAAAGCTGCAACGCTGATGCCGTACCGAAGGCGTCTTCCAAAAACATTCAGCATGGAATACCCACGCGCAAAAACACCGCTGGCCAAAGCCAACGGTGCCAACCGCGCGCCCTTTCTGTGATGATGAGTGTTGCCGCCGCTTAGGTGAAGTTGCCGATCGCAACGACCGAGACATTCGCGCCCGTCGTCACCCGCCAGCCATTCGAGGTTGCCAACAGACCCAGCGGAATCGGGAACGGCACGAGGTTTGAAACACTCGACGTCCCACCCGTGAACACCGTAATCGCAGAGCCGCCCGACCCATCCTTGATGGTAATCGCACCCGGCGACGTGGTCGCAGGAACAACCAGCAAAGCCGCCAGATAATCACCATATGCACCCGTGGCGCCCATAACCTGATTGGTCTGCGAGGCGGCAATGGTTTCATATTCACCGGCCTGCGCATCAAAGACGCCAACCGGAATGCGAGGGCTCAAATGTGTCATGGTGTCGATTCCTTCTCAGTTTGTTGGGATTTCGCATCGCGATAGAGTTTCAGCACCCGCGAGATCAGAGCCTTCTCGCGTTCAATAATGTCGTTGAGTTTGGCTTGCCGTTCGTCGTGGTCCAACTTGTTGTCGGCCCTGATCTTGTCGCGCTGAGCGCGCAGCGCCTTGAGCGTTTCCTTTGCGCCCTTGGCCGCGCCGTACACGCGCAACTCAGCCGCGTACTTCTCGCGGGCCGCCTCGGCGACTTCCTTGTCGTCAGACTGTGCCTCGTATTTGGCCCGATTCGCGTCATCCCAAAGCTCGTAGAAGTCGCGCTTGCGCCCCTCCGATGTCGGCTTGCCGTAGACGCGGCGCAGGAGCGGAGTCTTTTCCGGCAACCACTCGTCCCCGTTGACCAGGCGCTCGCCCGAGTTCATGGCATTGCCGATGAACTTGGCCACGCCGCCACCGGCAAACTCGGCATAATGCTCGATCACTTCCGGCGATACGTCGAACCAACCGGACCGGCGATGATTGCCGCCTGTCACGCTGTTGAGCGTCTTGGCCATGTCGATCGCCCACCACGGCGCACTGGTAAAGTAGTTCTCGCTTTCAGGTTTGCGCTTGTCGTACTTGGTCGGATAAATCGGACCGCCGTACCATGTCTTGTTTTCGAGCACCTGGACTGCGGGATCAATAATTGTCGGAGACACGAGCTGATAGAATCTCTCCGCTGTTCCCATCGGGTTGAACGAATCGACGAGCTGTCCCGCTACGCTGGCCGCCGCTTGCAGAGGCGAAGTCTTGCCGCGCAGCATTTCGGTCGCCTTGAGTCCCGCCACATAAGGCACGTTGTAGCCGTAGGCCATCGGGATCATGATGTAATCGTCACCAAACGGATTCATGATGACGATGTTTCTGTCCTTGATCCACTCGGGGATGGCGTCATACTTGTTTTCGCCGTCGTCGTCATCACCGGCCGCCAGGAAGTTGAACAAATCGAGCGCCATGCCAGCCGCAAAGATCGAAGCCACGCCATAGCGGACGGCCTTGGACTTAACGAAGGCTTGCGCCACCCGTGTCGAACCCTGCACCGAGGCATTGAAGAACAGGTACATCGAGTTGATGGCCGGTCCCCACTCGCCCCGGCGATTGAAGTTCACAGTAAGCTCGCGCGCCGTGAATGCGGCCCGGTCCTGCTCGATACCGGCCCTGCGCAGAGCCACGTAGGTTGACAAGCGAACGCCGTTCTCGACGGCTGTGTTCAGGTTCTCGACGTACTCAGCAGCCCCCCGCAGGGCCCGCTTCATGCGTCCGGCTTTCAGGTCGGCATTGATGCGATGCTTGATGCGCTCGACATCGTTGAACTCCATAAACGAGATCTTGCCACCGGCCAGCCTGAACTCGTCATACCAGCGGGCATATTCCTGCGCGGCGGCAGACTTCGGAAGCCCAAGGATGTTTTCATCAGCCCGCCTATGGGTGCCGAAGATCGTCCGCCCTTCGTGGTCTCGCACCGCCGCCAAGGCCCCACGGATAGACTTCAAGGACGTGGCATCCTTGAGGATCTTGCGGCGCAGCCCGGCCGGTTTGTTGGCCACATCCGAGACGTTCATCAGCGACGTTTCAAGGTCGCGGAAGAAGTTGGACACGACAAATTCCGGGTTGTAGGAGGTCAGGAGGCTTGCATAGGTGCGCGTCAGCGTCATCATGGCCCGGCCAATAATTGACCCGTTCCACTCCGATCCGACACCGCGCATGGCCCGCGCCAGGGCGGGATGCTTCAACTCCATCCAGAACTGCTTGCCGTTGATCTTGACGCCGTGGACCGCATCGTTGCGAACGAACGGCGGATGCACCCAATAGGTCTCAACCAGACCCGTTGACGGGTTGACCCGGCGCTTGGCTTCGCCGCGATACAACTCCCACACGACCGGATTAGGATTGGCCTGGATCATCTTATAGAGAGTCTTGGCAACGCGGTTCTTTTCAGCGCGGATGATGGCCTCTTCAGCCTGCATGATCGTATAGACCAGCGGATTGTCAGCCTTTGACCGGCGACCAAGGGCTTGCCTGGACTCAGGCCCCCTTAAATCAAAACCCCGACCGGCACGTGGCCTATCGGGGTTTTCATCTTCGCCAAGGTCAAAGCCTCGCAAGGGGGCGTAGTTGGGATACTTTTCTCGCCACGTGTCATAGGTGGTCCGGTCGATCAAGCCCGACCGCAACAGCGTGTTTCGCGCATCGTCAATGATGGTGTCCACCATGCGAACGGCCGTATCCATGTCGGCCTGCTTGCCAGACTGATAGACCCTATCAAGGATCGTGGCCGCTTCCTCGTCCGTCATGCCGGAACCGGCGTCGTTGTCGGGGTCGATCTGCCGAATGGCGTCGTTGCGCTCAAAAGCATGACGGGCATAGAGGTAGTCGCCCACGGACTCCAGCGTCAACCCTGACGCACGCATGTGTTCCAGCAGGGGCTCGATGCGGTCCTGTTTGAGATCGTTCAGACGCTCGCCAGCTCGGCCATGGTAGAGACCTTCGGAAATGTAGGTATCCAGACTCACCGGGACGGCAGCGCCCGTCTCGTTCTCGACGCGTTCGACCGCCAGCCGGCGAATGGGCAGCGCCTTGTCCTGAATCCGCACCCGCGCGGCATCCGAGATGTTGGCCACCCGCGCCAGCATACGAAGAGCCCGCCGTTGGAGCGTCCCGCGCAGGGGATTGCTCGGCATCCTCGGCATCACGCTGCCCATCGATATGATGTTCTGATGGATATTCTCGTTGGCGTTATCGTTGGCCTTCAAGGTCTGAAGCAGCGCCAGACGGGCAAAGTCAGGCTTTTCGCCGATAACGGACTTGACCTTTTCGATCTGCTTCTCGATGGCACCCTCGATAGACATGCCCAGAGCAAGCTCCTTGGCGATCTGGAAGGCATCCTTTTCAATCTTGGCACTCGGGTTGGCTGGCTTTTCTTCCGCTTCCTCGACCACCCGCAGACCGATGTAGCGCACGTCGTCATTCGCCAGCACCATGCGGCGAACGCCCTGACGGAGCATCGCCTTGTCAAATTCCTCGATGGTCGGAAGCTCAAGACCGGCCTCGTCGGCCCACAAGGAATAGGCGTGATAGGCTTGGACTTGGCTCGCTGCATTGCCATCGTCGCGCGCCATGCGCTGGTCAATGAACGCATTGATCGTAGCGGCCGGATCTGGGTTGTTGTTAGAACTCGACTGCATCGCCGACTTTACGGCCTGCTCGAGCTGCTGCTCTTTGGTTTCGGCTTCCTGCCGATCGGCCCTCGCCGCCGTTTCACCCGTGCGCGCCCGTTCGAAGATGTCCTCAAACGAGGCGTAGCCCATGCCCTTGAGGGCATTACGGATCGCTGCGAGAGTCTTGGCGATACGCTCGAAGAACCGGCGCACGCCGATGTGCAGGCCGGAGAGTTCCGCCGCTCCCTCTTCGCGCATTCTGCGGTAGTTCTGGAACGCCAGAGCGCGGATTTCGTAGGCCGGGAGCCTGGATGTCTCTGCGGTGGAGCGCCCCGCTTCCTTCGCCGCCAGCCGCGTCATGCGCGCCATCTCAGCGGGCGATTGCAGAAGGCGCATTTCCTGCGGGGTTGATAGGGCTGTTTCAACGTGGTGCCAGGCTTCGTGCCCGGCAGTGGTGCGAAGATCAAAGCGCGGATCCTCGAACGCCAGACCGATGACGTGCGGCCCTTCGATGACACCCGTCGCACCGTTCCTGACGGTTTTGTAGTAGCCGCCAGCGGTTTCCGGCAGATCTTGCCCAGATGCTTCAAGGTCCGCCCGTGACGAAGCATCCAGCGCCGCGCCGACCGGGATTGTCGGCTTTAGGTCGACGTTGATATTGCGTCCCGCGATCCGGCCCACGATTTCCAAGGCGTCTTGAATAGCCGTCTCGATCTGGTCTTTGCTGGTTGCATCGACCTTCGAGGCATAGATGCTGGCGACAGTGCGCCCAAACGGCTGTATTTCAGTGTCGCGCATTTCAGCCAGACGATCGGGATTGCGGGCCCGCCAGAACGCCAAGGCGTCCTGCGACATGCTCAACGAGCCCTGCGGGTAAAGGGGAAGCCCCCCAGGAGCCGTATCGGCCTCGATGGCATCATAGGCCGCGCTGGCAATACCGCGGCGCTGGTAATTCTCATCCACCTTGGCATTCATCACGGAGATGGAGTCAAACACCGCCCCGCCCGTCCGAACGTAAAACGAAGCGACCTCTTTTGATCCATCGAACACGCGATAGTAGATCGAGCCGTTACCGACCGGCCGGCGCTCGAAACGATAGGACTTTCCGGCCTTGTCGGTGATCGAGAGGGTGGCAGGCTTTGCATTCTCGGCCCAGCGCAGGTAGCGCACGACGGGATCTGCGCGCCCGCCGATCGCGAACAACGTCTGGCCATCGTCGAGAACCTGACTGCGGACCTTGTCCGTGATCGGGAACACTGTGAAATCGAGCGCCGGAATCCGGTCGAACCCTTGCTTGATTGCTTCGCTGGCCGACATTCTCTGTTCGATCTCGCGGCCATTCGCCTTGCGCAGTGTTCGTTTTTCCGGCTTGATGCTCGGATCGATCTTGGCCAAGAGTTTGCCAAGTGCTCGCGGATACATCACGTCGTAAGTCGCACTCATACCAGTGCCGCCGATCTCGCCCAATTCCGTTAGGGTGTGAGGCCCGGCGACGGAATAGGCAGCGCTGACGTAAGCCCGCGGCTCAGCAAGCAGTCGTTCCGCGACTTCCTTACCGACGATGTTTGGAAGATCAGCCTTTTCGACCGGCTTACCGTCATTATCGAACCGCGAATAGTAGGCATCGATCCGCCCATCCTTGACTTCGCGGTATTCCAACCGCTTCATTTCAGGATCATAGCGCAGAGCCCCAATCTTGTTGCTCAGGCGATAGCGGGCTTTCTGCTCGGATGCTGGAGTAATCGAGATCGCATCAGCGCCGGCCTCAACAGCCATACGGATCACACGGCGAAGCGCAGTAGCGGTCCATTGATCGGTTGTGCTGACAAGGGGATGGTTGATCGGCGCAGATTCGGTTGTGGGAATTTCCGCTTCGACAAGGTGCTTTTCGTCCATGGCATCGATGAACGCCTTTGCGTTCTCGCCAATTTCCACGCCTGCGGCTGACCAATCCTCTAGCCCGTATTTAAGACCAAGATCGCTCTCGATCTCCCAATCTCTAATAATGAACTCCCGGTCAATGCCGCTTTGATCGATTCGCTTGGCATCCCTGACAGCTAGCGGCCGGAGACTGACAATCTGATTGTCAAGCTGGTCCTTGCGCGCCTTGAGGCTGGCGATTTTCTCCTCTTCTCTCGCCCCCTTATCCCTGATTGCCTGCGCCCAATCCGACTGTAGTTCATCGATATTGAAGACCTTACGGCCGTTAGCGTCGGTAAGGATCTGAGTTCTGGTATGAGCAACGACGTTGGGCTCTGACCAGTGGCCGGACGTAAAGTTCACCCGATCATATTCGGGGTTTCGCATGGTCGCGCCGTTGAGATCTATATTCCCCCATCCGCCAGCCGTGTTCGGAATCTCGACGCCCTGATCCGTGTTGCTCGGCAAATGCAGTACTGTCTCGCTATAGGTAGGGTTGGAGGGGTCTACGGACTGGGCGGACCACTTGGTCGGCCCCTGAGCCCCTACCGGCGTTTCTTGAATGATAATCGGCTCTGGTTCTCCAAACAGATCGATCATTGTCTCATCGTCAATAACACCACCACCCATGCCCTCGGTGATTGCGACCTCCTTGCCCCGATAGATAACTTCAATCAACTCAACGCGGTTTTCGCTCAAATAGTTGATGATCTCTGTTTTGGTGACGGAGTTCTTTGCAGGTTGCTCCGCGCCAGCCCGTGCAATGATCTCTTTCTGGTTGAACCGATCCGTCGCCCAGATCACGGACTCCACGGGAATGCGAACCTCACGGATACCACGCATGGCAGCAGCGCGTTTGTCATTGTCCTCTTTAGCCTCTGCGTTACGTTGCTCGACAAACCAGCGGATGCTTTCGGTGTCCGTGATGAAATCACCGGCCCGGTCGTACATATCGACATACTTTGACTCGGGGTCCTGCCGGAATGTGGTTCCGGCAATTTGTGCCTCTCCGGTTTCTTTCAGCGCCTTCTCAGCCGCCACAATCTCGGCCTCGCTGTAGCCTTTACGCGGCTTGCTGCGTGCGCCAGAGAACGAACTGGCCACACTACGATCCGTGGTGTACGACACGAGCTTATTTGCGCGGCCGTCTGATTGTTTTCCGCCTTCTCTTTCGCCGCGGTACACGGTGATCTCATCGCCATACCGCTGACGAAGCGCCGCGCGCACAGGAGCCGCCATGGCATCGAGCGCCGCGGCTGACATATTTTCAAGGAGAGACGGGATCATCAGACCCCCATGGAGACCTAATTCAATCGTGTTGTGAGGACCGCCGACCCAAGCATCCATAGCTAGGCCAGATTCTCCTTCCAACGCCGTGTCCATCGGCTTTGCCGCATTCCAGAACGCTTGATCTGGGATGGGCGGCGGCGATAAAAACTTATCCAGCCCCGTCGCTTCGATCTCAGCCGCCTTCACCCCGGCCTGTTGACGAAGCTGCGCGAGCATCTGTTCCGGCGTACCCTTCTCCTGCTTTAAGTTGTGAGCGCCACGGAGAAGTGCGGAGTAGTAGCCAAGGGCATCCTGATCGGACAGGGATTTCCCGAGCGCAAAGGTGGGATCGCTTGAAGACTCAGAGGATGGGGGGTTGCCTGCGAGGCGACCCGATCTTATATCCTCGAGAATGTCCATGACCGGAGCCATGTCTTCATCGGAAATTACCCCGTGGTCCCAGAGTTCCAGCATGTGCGCCACGGATTCCTGGCGGATGAGTTCGACTTTATCCGAGCGATCATGGTATTCTGTGGAATAGTCCTGCCTAAGCGTTCTTGTGGTAGACAAGTGTGCGTCATCGATCAGTCCAATTGACCGAAGCACGTCAGCCGTTACGCGGTCCAAAACACGGAGTTTCTTCGCATGAGCAAGAAGCCGACGCCACCGCTCCCCACTGAGGCCAACGTCGTCATGGACGACACCTTCAAGGACGACATCTTTCTTGGCGATTTTTCGGAGGATATGGGTGACTTCATGCCAAATTTCTCCGCGCGCGGTTTTGCCGAGATCCAGAAAAGGGCCGAGGTTATGAACAAGCAGACTGGATCGTCCCCCAACCGCCTGCGTAAGCGCCCGCTTACCAGCGATTGATGTCCATTTGTACGTCATGGTGGCGAACTTGCCGTTCGGCAGCATGTAGCGCAGTTTCACCAACTGGTTCAGCGGATCGATAGAGTCGCCAACAGGAACGATCCGCTCCAGCACCCCAGCGATGGTTCCCCTGGGGACCATATTGAGATACGGCCGGATCGCAGCCACCTGTTCGGCGACCGCTCCCAGCGACACCACATGGGTCTCGCCAGCAAAGATCTTATCCTCGATTTCGTCGAATGTTTCTCGACCACCAATCGCATAGGCAGGTTCATTGCCCGGAGATTTCCTAACAATCTCCTGGGCAAGATCCTGATCTGACGTGGTCTCGAATATCCCGCCGACCTTGCGGATGGCATCCAAAACCCGCGTGAAAGCGGAACGGTCGGGCATCGTAACGCGCATAATACCGCCAGAGCGCACAAACTCCCGCCCCTGCAAAGCATCGCGAACACGGCTGTCGGTGTAATACTGGCCACCCGTGGCGCGGCCGGCTGCGGTTTCGATGACGTATTCCCCGCGCGGCCGCGAGAACGTGACGTACTTGTCCGAGGTCTGAACCTCGGCCATCGGGGCCTTTTCCAAGAATGCAGCCACCTGCGCAGCCGTCTTGAACCGCACCGTGCGCGCAGACATGAACTTGTTGAGCTGGAAGTCTCGGCTCATCAAAATGCCGGGGCGCAGCGTGCCGTCTTCCATGGTGAAGTTGACGATCTGGCCCTTGCCGCGGACCTGATCGTAGCCAGCCAGGATGTTGCCCGTTACAACATAGCGTTCCTCGCGGCCTTCGCGGCGGGCATCCTCCAACTGCGATATGAGGCCAGAGAACGGAACCTGCGAGAACCGAATCTCAGCCCCGGATTCCTCCCCGCCCTTGGCCTGCGCGGGTGGGAAAAGCTGCGAGAACGGCAGCGTGAGGGTGCGAACTGAGTCTGGAACGGCCATCGTGGCCGTCCATGCCCCCAGCGCCACCGGGTTCTTGGCCTTCCCCGTGCGCGCCACCGACAGCACAATGGCGTGCATCTGTCGGTCGCCCAACTGCAACGTCACGCGGGCACCCGGCGCCACCACCTGCGCCGTCTGAATCCAGCGTGACAATTGATCGTCATGGCGCTTTTTGGTGGAAACCTTGGCGTCATCGGACTTGGCCGCAACGTCCGCGGCAATCCAACTCTGCGACCGGCTGCGAACATCGCCGATCTTCTTGTTCATCCACTCGCGGCCAGATCGCTCAAGGACGGCCAACTGAGCCGCACCTTCGCCATCGGGCTGGGTGATCTCAAGCGCCTCGGAAATCTTCTCAGCGACCTCCTTCGGGGCCATGGCGCGGCCCTGAGACTTGACCGACATCTTTTCGATCTGCGAACTGTCAAGGAACGGACCTTCGCCGCTTCTTTCCTTCAGTGTTGTTGTATCGAGAACCTTGGCGCGCAGATCGACGGTCTTGGCTTCGAGGGCGTTTTCACCCAGCGCATCCAGGCGCTCGATCTCGGCCTTGTACTCGTCCTGGATGCGGTTTAGGAGCTCGCTCTGTTCCTTCGGGCTCAACAGCACCAGCCGGCCTGTCACGCGGCGCGCGGCATCTTCGGAGACCGGCAGACCTTTGTCGTTCTCCTTGAGAGGGTTGCCCAGCTTGGCGTTGATCTCGGGCTCGTCCTGAATGATGTTGGCGACGACCTTGTCGCCGTACTCGTTCATGAAGTCGATCGAGTCCGCCATGAACACAGACCCGCGCGCGCCGGTCGTGTTGGCATTGAGAGACGCCATCTTTTTCATCAAAACAGCGGTCGGGCGGGCCTCGGCTGGGATCTCGGCCGCGATCTGGCTGTAAGACGGCGGGATCACCTGCCCGGTACGATGCACACGCCCTAGCATCTGAAGATGCGTGTCGATGTTGCCCTCGGCCTGCGCGATAATCATGCGGCGCGGGCTTTGATCCTTGAAGGCTTTGGAGGCGTGCATCGATACACCCGTCGATCCAGATCTGTTCAGGATCAGCGCATCGAGATCGCCGCGGTTGAAGGCAGCAATCGAGGACCGCTTGCCAGACGGGCCGATCTCCGACTTCGGCCGGTTGATGAGGACGGGAGAATTGCCTTTGGCGCCGTAGTCGATCATCTCCTTGCGGCCGGTCACTTCCGCCACCGACAGACCCGCACTTGTCAGTGCATGGCGGATCGCATCAATGGGCGACACCGGCATGGAGTCGAAATCGCCTTCCCTGATGAGTTGTTCGGCTTCGGCATAGCTGCGCTGCAAGCTCGGCGGCAGATCGGAAATCGGGATCTGAACGTGCTTCTTTTTGTTTTCGGAGTCCTTGACCGTAATGCGTAGAGTGCGCGACAGGTAGCGCTGCAGAACGTCGCCAAAAGAAATGGAAATCGGCTGGCCAACCGAGATGCCCGCATCCTCAGCATAATCGGAGATGAACGACTCCATGGTGCTCGCCAGCGCAATGACGGGCTTTTCACCGGCCTTATGGGCGTCGATCGCACGTTGGGCCACCTGACGCGCCTTGATCGACAGGAGCATCTGGTTGACGATGTTGTGCATGATCGAGGCAAACGCGATCGAGCTCGCAGAGCCGCCACCGACGCCGGCATCCTTGGCCTTGGTCGCCCCCATCTGATCGAGGATGTCTTCCATTACCTCGTCGCGGATGTCCTCAACCGCAAGGTCGAACTCGAACACGGCACGCACTGCATCGGAAAACTGCTTATAGGTCTTTTCATCGACCGGCACCGGCTCGACGGCATACTCCACACCCTCAAACGAGCGTTCGCGGCGCATGTACTGACCGGCATTGGAGAGCATCGATGCAACGATCTGCTGCATGGGAACGCCGCCCTTTTGGATCAAGGCGGGCAACATCTTGGGATCATCGACCGCCTTGCCCATGTCGGTACGGGCATAGAGATCCATGACATCAGGACGCTTGGCGAAGGTGGCGCTTGAATAGACGACGCCGGCAGCACCCTTGACCAGACCGCGCACGTATTCGGCGCGATCGGGCGCGTCTCCGTGCTTGGCCTTAAACAGCTTCTCGCCCTGGCCGCCCGCGTTGTGGCTTTCGTCCAGAATGAGCAAGGCGTTGGGGATGATCTGGCGCAGGAAGCGCCGACGGTCGGTCTCCTGCTTCTTGATCGTGTTCATCTGATCGTAGGTGGTGAACACGATATCATGTTCGCCTTTGCCGGCAGCAATAGCCGCCATGGCCTTGTCTTGGGCGGGCTTGCCACCGGCTGTGAGGAACCGGCCGCGGCGCTTGGGGATCGGCTGGCCATCGGCGCGGGCCTGGTCGGCTTCTTGCTTCCAAGACAGGGCTTCCTCGTCCAGAGGCACGCTCTCGCCAGTGTTGGTCATCAGGGCGCGCGGCTCGTGGCCCAGCATCTTTTGCAGGCCGATGTCGGCCATGTCACGGAACATATCGCCGTAGAGGTCAGGCTTCTCGGTGACGAACACCGGTGTCCAGCCCTTGCGGATGGCGTAGCGGATCGTTGCTGCAACGACGCGGCCTTTGCCGATACCCGTGTTGTGGTTGACAACGCCATTGGCAACGTAATTGAACGCGCCCGGAACATGCATGTCGAAAAAGGCGTCATGGCGATCAAACTGGATTGCGACGACGCGCCGATATGCTGTATTATTCGTCGATGAAAAAGAAGAAAGTCTACGGTCCTTCTCCGCGAGTTGACCAATCGCACTTGCGCCGTCTTCTTGATGAAGCGGTCCTGAATCACAATCAAATGGCGAAGGAACTTGGCGTATCTGTGCCGACAGTTGTTCGGACGATGCGGGCTCTTGGCTGGAAATCAGTGAAGGGCCACGGCTCTCCAATGGAGAAGAACTATTTTTGGAATGGCGGTCGATGTCGCGACGCGGACGGATACATTCTGCTGAAACGTCCTGGCCATCCCTATGCGAATAACAGCGGGTATGTTCGAGAACATCGCCTTGTGATGGAGCAGAAACTAGGTCGCTATCTTCTGCCGACAGAGACCGTTCATCACAAAGATGAAGATCACGCGAATAATGCGATAGACAATCTTGAGCTTTATCCGACGAATGGCGAGCATCTTCGCGAGCACATGCTTGATGGATCGATCCCGCGCGATCCAATAACAGGCCGGTTGGTGAAAAAGATGCAATCTCCGTCCCGACTTCGACGCCAGCGTCAAGCGACGCCCAACCATTGCTTGTCAAAAAGCGATGACCGCGCGTGACTGTAATAGATGACCCATCATCAAAAGTGACGCGATAGAGGTCTGCAACGCCCTTAAGGAACGGAGATGTTGCGGATCTGGCTGCAAAGCCATCATTCGTCAGTGAGAGAACAGAGATCGGTTCACCCCGTTCCGTGAGAACCTGAATGGGAGTGTGATCGCCGGTTATTGGATCAAAGATCAGCGTCTCGCCGCCAACACACTGATCGCCCAGGATGTAGCCGCTGCCGCGTTCGATGTTGTCGATGGCTGCCGCGATAGCGTCCACCTGCTCAGCAGAGAAGTATTTCGACAGATCGTCGGTGTATCCCAACTGCTCGGAAACGAACGCATCGAGACCCCCATGCTTGGCTTCGACACGGCCCAGCGCAGACTTGGTCGCCTGCGCCATGTTGACGGGAATGAGAGTATCGAGCGATTGGGCTGCCGACGCGGGCTCGTAAAGCGCCTGACCTGATCCTTCAGGTGGAGCCGTACGCTCTACTCTAGGCTTCCCGCTGGAAGCAGGGCGTTCGTTAGCTGTTCTGCGGTCTCGAACTGACTGAGCCGCAGAATCTGGTTCAGTTCTGACACCCTTTGAAACATCTGCGGGTTGTCCTCGATCACGGTCTGCGCGAACGCCTGCGGGCTTGTCTTCGGTCCCGGCTGGTAGTCGCTCAGTCCCGCGTCGAACAGCATCCTGGCGACCAGAAACATCTCCGCTTTCGGATCCTCGCTTTCCGAGATCAGTACCGCCAGCCGGTCGGTTATCTGCGTCAGTCGCTTGTTTAGAGCCGCGTATGGGCTCTGTGCTCGAGCTGGCATCGGGTAGCTTACCTTTCAGATCATCCCAGGTTTTCAGGATAACAGGCGGTTCCGAGGCGGGCAACGGGCGCTCAGACTGGCCCCGGCCCTCGATCACCACCACGTCAACCGGCCACCCGGCGCCCTGCTTCTTGTAAAGATCGCCAGAGACCGTGAAGTGGTCTGTAACATTGTAGGTCTTGTAGAGCTTGGCAAAGAACAGCCGTTTGGATTTACCGCGGTATCCCTTGCGGCGCTCTTCGATGCTCTCGGCATTCACCCCGCCCATGATAATCACGGCCTTGCCGTCATCGGTCATGGCGTGCAGAGCGTTGAGCGCGATCGCATGGTCAATGGCAGAAGTTTCCAGGCCATCAACGGTCCACGACTTCGATTGCCCGTCCTCGCGCACCGCGCCGAACGGCGGATTCATAATGACGCTATCGGCCGATTTAGCCTGCGTGAAAGCCGGATCGGTCGCATCAACAGACTTCACCGTCGCGAAATTCTGGTCCCGAAGAGCCTTGGCCCGCTTGGGATCGATCTCGTTGGCTTCGACCGTATTGGGATCGGCTTCAATCAGAAGCATTCCGTTGCCGGCCGTCGGCTCCAGGACATGGCTGGCGTCAGCCACACCGGCCAGCCGCGAGGCCAGATAAGCCAGCGGTGCCGGTGTCGAATAGGCTTGGTTGGTGACGGAGGTGCTGGTGCGAACCGCGAGGTTTGGCTGATTGTTGTAGAGTCCGACAAGGGCCTGATAGGCCGCTGTGACATCGCCGGTTTCGCTCACGACCTGCCTTGCGGCAGCGACAACGGCCTGCTCGACAAGTTCGTCGACGTCTTTGGTGGACCCCTCAAAGCCATGGTCCTTGGCAAACTTGCGGGCCTCGATGATCGTTGAGAAGCCTTCGCCAAGCAGATGATCGCGCAAAGCGTCCTGCAGGCTGACTGCCTCTTGCGGCTTGGTCTCTGTTTCTTCGGACTCTTGTTCGGTTTCTGAGGTCTCAACCGGCTCTTCTACGGAAGTTGCAGGCGCGGACTCCTCGATCGCCTCGCCCCCAAGCCAGCCGTGCTTTTCCAGCATGGCCATGGACGGCCACACATTGAAGTCATCCAGGAACGTCTGAACATCCGACGCCGACAGGACGAACTCTTCCTCAAACCCGCTGACGGCCTGAGCGTAAACGTCGGCCGCCATCCAGACATCGTACTGCGGATCGTAGATGTACTTCTCATCCAGCGTGCGTGCGACGCCATGCTGGATCTTCTCATCCCCGACCTTGCCCAGCACCAGATCATAACCGCCATCGAGCGCCTTCTGACCGGCAAACTTGTAGCAGCGGTGTTCGCGATCGGGCTGTGACTTGACCTTGCCGTCCGCTACCGCTTTTTGGAGATCGGCAAGGGTTTCGTAGGCTTTTGAGTCCGGGGTATCTCCGGTCTGCTTTTCTTGATCTTGAGAAGCGGTTCTTTCATTTTCTGGTTCCTTCTCCCGCTGCTTGGCCATATCGACCAGATCGAGCTGATCCTTCGACGACCCAAACAGACCTTCGTCCATGGGCTCGTTGCCGCCCTTCTTTTCCTTGGTCTTGGCCTCGGCGGCAATCTTTTCCTTGGTGGTTGGCTCGGGCACCAGCGAGGTCTGGCCGGATTTCTCGGTGACGACGCTGGGCTGATAGCCGACCTTGCGAAGCGCATTGCGCATGGCTTCTTCCGGCGTGTTGCCGTAGCCGTCCACGACTGAAGGCGAGCCTGCCGGCTGCTGTCTGCGCGCAATGGCCTTGTATTCCCCGCCCTTGATGCGGGCTTCATCACCCTTGAGGCGAGTGCTGGAGAGCTCGACCGAGTAGCCGTCTGGAAGGTTTGCCAGATCAGCGGTCTTTTCATTGGTGGTGGGCTCGGGCGCAGCCTGTTCGCCCTTGACGTAAGCCTCAAACGCTTTCGCGTCGTTCGCAAGTTCGTATGGTTTTTCCTGAACTCCTGCATTGCCAGGCTTCTTGAGCGCCCCTTCGACCGTTCCACCGGCTGCCGCCATGCGGTTTGCCAGCTTCTCACGAGCGGCATCGACAATCGCCTTTCTCAAGGCAATGGCGTTGCTGCCATCAAGAACCTCGGCCTTTACGCCAAGGTTCTGCGCTGAGACGATCTGCTTGAGCTCGTCAACGCCGAAGTCCGCAAGACGCTTCTTTAGGGCCTCTTCGCCCTGCTTCGCATACGCTGCCTGGACCGAGAAGCTATAAGGATCGAACGGCTTTGCCTTCTCGCCCTTGGCGGGAAGATCGAACGGAGCCTCTTCTACATCTCCGGTTCTACCCTTGCGCTCTTTGGCGGGGGCTTGCGCTTCTTGATCCGTTTCAGTCTCGCGAGCAGTTCGCGGCCTTTCTTGGCCGAAGTATTCTCGGAGGCTGGCTTCCGAGCGGAATCGGTTGGTCGTGACGCCATAGTCGGCAAGCTCCTGCTCAATGTCTTCGGCTATTCTGAGGTCTTCAATTGCGGGTAGATCCTGCTCGCGCACAACCTTTCCGCTATGGAGATCATCCTGTAGTGCGTCGAGAAATTCCGCAATCTCCGGGCGATCACCAGTGAAGAACCCGGCTTCCCAGGCCGAACGAGCGGCATCGTCCAGGGTCTCGCCCTGGCTGTTGATAAGACCGGGGCGCTCCTTGGCGCTTCCCGCGATATGGCGGACCTCGCGCGCATCATCACGCAAACCGCCGTTGTCGATCACGTAAGAGGATAAAGACTGCGGACGCGGCCGGCGCGAGACCTCTTGGACGTACTTCCAATTGCCAACGATGGCGTCGATTTCCATCTCCGACAGCGGCTCACCCTCGTAGCGGGCCGGCGGCGCGATGGTCTCGGACTTGGGCTTGGCGAGCGCTTCCGGCTCTACAGCCTGCGAGGAAAAGTCCGGCTTCTCGATGTTTCCAAGAGGCTTCGTCTTCTTGCCATCAAGCACCCAATCGCGGAATTCATCGGCGGACATCTCTGTCACGGCGCCGATCATATCCGGTGTCTTGCTAGAAGTTCCGGTGTAAGCCGCTACGGCTGAGGCTTCATCCGGGAACCCGATGAAAGTTTTATGCTGGCGGAACTTTCCGGTTTTATTGTCTACTTCATCGATGATGAAGACTCGCCCGCTGTTAACATCGGTCCCCACATAGGCGTCAACGTGCATGTTGTCGGCGCCGGAGGTCCCGCGAATGTACCCATAAGCGGCACCCATCGTGGTTTCCCACGTCTTTCCGGTCTCCTTATCAACGCCCTTGCGCACGCCACCGGCTTTGGTCTCAATCGAAAGATCAAGACCATTCCACTTTGCGTGTCCGAGTTTCCTGTTATTGGCCTCGCCTTGGGCTGGCGTGTACTCGGAGTCAGCCTCATTGCTCACAAGCTCAAGGTCGTCAGCGGTCTCAACCGTAACCGGCGCGGCGCGTGTGCCCGTGCCTTGGCCTGCGAACTCGCGATAGAGCTTGGCCTTCTCCATCACATTGAGGTCGGGCCAGCCCTTTTTGCCTATTTCTTTGATACGATCCGAAAGCGCCTGATAATTCGGCAGGCCATCCTCGTCTTTTGGAAGTTCCTCCGCAATGTCTTGGAAGGTCGGCACCCGTGAGACCATCGGGCCGGTCTGCTTCTCTTCCGCGATCTTTTCTTCACGACGCGCAATAGCCTGTTCCGGGGTGACGGTCTCAACCGTCTTGGCGGGGCCTGCGAATTCCTTTTCGGTCTCGGCCACCTGATCCGGCGTAACCAGGCTCTCGCGCGTCACCGCACCTTCCGGCGTCTTTTGCTGGACAACGGCGGTGGCGTCGGCGGGCTTGCCTGTTCCGGCACCCGTGGCTTCCCCGAGCACGGTTTGCACGTCCACACCCGCCTTGACGGCCTCTTCGATATTACGGGCCACGTCGGCGTTGGCGGCGACCATAATACCGCCCTTGCCATCGACGTTCTGGACGATCTGAGCGCCCTCTGCCGAATTAAGGGCCTCGGCAATCCGGTTCACAAATTCCGGCTGTGATTGCAGGTTCTCGACGTTGGCGGCGGACAGATAGACGCCGTCGCGCTCGCCTGCACGCATGGAAAGGATCTGAGCCTCGATGTCAGACACCGGCTCTGCGCTGGGGGCATCGGCCTGCCGCGGGGCATTGGGGGCCAGAGGCGTGCCAACCTGGGTCCGTGCATCTTCGATCTCGGCGCGGAGCTCGTCCTCGCCCATTTTTACGAGAGCGTCGGGTTTCCAGCCGCGCTCGATGAGAAGCTGAATGTCTTCCGGCGTGATTTCGCCAACCGGTTCGGAAGGAACCGGGGCTTTGGCTGGAGACGGCCCGGCGGCGCGCGCCTGAGCGGCCGGAGTCGGCCCGGCTGCGACCGGCGCTTGGGCCTGGGGTGCGCCGGGTTGTGGCGGCGGGGACTGGGGGTTGGGACCGGGCTGCGGTGAAGGACCCTGGGGACGCTGCGGCGGGGCCGCCTGCGCCGGAACTTCACTATTCTTCAGCGC
>CAZZDD010000018.1:32580-37100 GCA_964652185.1 uncultured Candidatus Peribacteria bacterium
CCTGGGGACGCTGCGGCGGGGCCGCCTGCGCCGGAACTTCACTATTCTTCAGCGCCGCACCACCACCAAGGCCGGTCAGCAAGCCGACGGCCATCCCTTCCGGGACGCCTTCCATGATGTTGCGTTCTGGATCGTAGGTCTTCTGGGCAGCATAATTGCCACCGATGCCCTGGAAGCCTTCTTGAAGGGACTCTTCGATGCCCTGTTCCAGCGCGCCGGCTACACGCCCGCCGAGCAACTTATGGATCGGTCCGCCAATGGTCGGAGCAAAGGGAAGGGCTTCCGAGGCACCGAGCGGAATACCGGAAAGCCAATTGATGATCCGGTCTTTCTCGGTCGCGTTTCCACTGTTGATCTTTTCTGTGATCTCGTTGAAAACATCTGCCGACTGAGCCGCGATGCCAGACAGAGCGATGGCGGCCATGTATGCCTTCTCACCACCGCCAAGCAGCCTGGTGATGGCGCCTGGCCCCCAGAAGCCGACCGTAGAGCCGACGCCCTGCGCGACTTGCTGGCCGAACTGATGCTGGCGGGCCTCGTCCCCGGGAAACTTCTCTTTCAGCCAATCTTCAAGCTTTTTGCCGAACTTGTAGACGACATCATCCTCGACCTTCGCGGGATTAGCGTTGCCGCCAATTTTCTGCGCGCCCTGGTTCAGATAGCCTCTAAGCTGACCGTAATACTCGATCGCCTTCGGCACCATCGTTGCCGCGGACTCGATAACCCCTTCGACAGCGGCGCGCGAACCGCTCTTGGAAACAAGCGGGCCCTTACCGGCCAACGCGTCCTCCGCGCCCTTGACGCGCTTTTCCTGAGACTCGACGCGAGCCGCAGCGGCGGTATCTGCCCCAAGCAGACCCCATTCGGTCAGTTTGTCGCCGATCAATCCAGCCGGGTTGTACCGGAGAACCCAATCAAGAGCGGACTCCGGCTCTTTGGCACGGTCAGCCTTGAAGTTTTCCAGACCCTTCCCGGTTGCTTCCTTGATGTTCTTCGCGATCTCGAGCTGAGACTTGCCGCTTGCCAGTTCCTCTTTCGTGGCGGGCACGCGCTCTTCCGGCGCGAGGATGCCCCACAGATCGCCAAAGACACCCTTCTTGTCATCGGGCAGCGCGTTCTTGTCTTTCGGCTTTTCTTCGGCAGCAAACGCGGAGAAATCGGGTTTGGAATCATCAACGGCAAAGTCCGAGAAGTCGAGTTTGGGCTTAGGCCGCCGGTGGGCGCTCATATCGGCCCCGGTGATATTCTCGATCTGGTCGAGGAGAAGTTCTCGGCGCTTCTCGGGTGGGGCCGACAGAAGGGCTTTCAGATCTGGATTGTCTGTCTCGGGATTGGAGTCAAAGTCGCTTGTCTGATGTTCGCGCCACCACTGATATTCTTCCGCGCGCCGGTTGATGAGGCCACCGAGGGGCTTGCCACCGGCGTTGACGTACTGATTGAAGCGGCGACCCGCCTCTTCCATGTCTCCCGCCTTGAGCGCAGCACCCAGGCCCATGCGTTGCCACTTGTCGCCGGAATTAAAAGTCAGTGATGCCAGCGAGGCTCGCACGCCTTCGGGTAGTCCCGGCAGGAACGCATCGACAGAAGCAGCAGCTTTGCTGATTTCGCGGTTGTATCGGCGCTCGGCTTCAGCCTCGTCGATGCGTTCGCCAGGATGTAGCGCGCGCGTGCCAAAGCCGTTGGTGTTCTGCTTGTAATCCCACGCTGCATTGGGCGTGAACCCTTCAAGGCGCTTGATCGCGTCGTAATACTTCTGCGGGATCGGCAGGTCAGGAGCTTTGGGACCTACGGCTTGATCTGAAAAATCAGGCAAGCCGTCTTCGTCCCCTCCAACCGCAAAGGCTGAGAAGTCAGGGAAATCATTATTGCTCATGCGAAGCTGTCTTCCTGAGATTATTTCTTCAGAAGAACGCGACCGTCGGACGGGTTGATGAAGTAGGCCCCAGACGGAAGGTTGTCGAAATCGGCTTTGTTGCGCGGCATGGCAGGCTGAGACTTGTCAGCCCCGCTACCACCCGTTGCAGGAGACTCCGGCGTTGCGCCGTAGACCGTGCCGTTAGGAGCCGGCTTAACGGCTTCTTCCGGTGCGCTTGGCGCAGGATTAGCCGCACCCTCCGTGGAGGGGAGTATCGTTCCGCTCGTGTAGTCCTTGATGCGGCGATCGCGCTCTGCCTTAAGCGCCTCCTTCAATTCATCGGGACTTAACACGCCATTCTTGTTGATCACATCGGCGTAGCGATCGAGTTGGTCGTTCAGCTTGAACCTCTGTTCGACGGTAAGCTGTCCCCCAATGTCTTGCATGAGTTTCTGAACGGCGGTGAGATTGTCGAGTTTGGCCTTGCGTTCATCGCGGGCTTCCTTGGATGTGGCCCGCTTCTCGCTCGCCATATCCTTCGATCGACTCCAGGCGCGATCATCGAGCTTCAGTTCACGATCCTCTAGTCTCAGTGCGCGCTCTTCCGCTGCCAGCTTGGATGCATCGGCATCCCTGGAAAACTTGTCCTGCGCGGCTACGGCTCCACCGGCACCCTGAAAGAACGCCGATCCCATCGGTGAGCCAGGGTTCACGTTAGCCGCGCCCATCAGAGCCGCCTTGATGATGCTCGACACGTCCTGTCCAGAAATCCCGCCCTGGCTTGGCTGCGGTGCGGAAATGCCCCCGCTTGGCTGCAGTCGTGACCTCGGCGCCATCGCTGGACGCTCTACAGCCGGTTCGGCCTTTGGCGTCGGAACGGCCCCGCTCTGCTTCAGGATTGCGCCAAGTGCATTGGCCAAAGCAGGTGGCGGCATGGCACCTGCGGGCGGCGCTGCCGGCGCTGCACTTGGCACCGGCCCGCCTAGAGCGGCCGGCTGCATCATGGGATTGGTGCTGACACCAGGAAACAGAGCGCCGGCAAGCTGATCGATGAGGTTCATGAGTCCAGTTCCCTTTTAGCCTAGCATCGTGGCGATGGCCGTAGACACGGGCGTTGACGACGCAACGGAGCCGACGACCGAACCAAGCGCACCGATAATTGAATTGTCCTGACCAGTTTCCGTCGTGGTCTGTGACTTCTCGTACGGCGCGGCGGCAAGAGCCTGTCCAAGAACACCAAGCACGTTGGCGTCCCAGCCCTGCTGGCGCATGAACTCGTTGAAGTCGAAGTCCTTCTGCAACTGTTGCTGGCCCTGCTGCTGGTTGCCGGAACCCAGCAAAGCCTGCAAGGCTTGCAACTGGCGTGTTTGATCGGCCTGCGCATCGCTGACAAGCGCATTGGCGCCAGATAACTTGCGACCAAGGGCTTGTTCGCCAAACTGACCCATGGTCGTGTCTGCCGTCAGGAATCGTTGGGCATCCGAAGAACGGGCTGCCATCGCTTTGTCGAAGGCATCGGAATAGAACTTCGTAGCCGTGTCGCCGATCGCCGTCGATGTGTTCTGGTTGAGATTGCTTTCCACGATGCCATGACGCGCATCGCCAAACGCGCCCGATGATGTTGCCGAGCTTCCGAGAGCCTTTTTCTGCTGCGCCGCGCTCTCCATGATCTTGCGAATTGCCGGCTGCAAGGCGTTATCGACATACGGATTGAAGTAATCTGACAGAGCGCCAAGCCTGCCGTTCTCATCAACAATCCGCTCCGTCGATACCATCTGCTGCGGATTGTTGGCATAATCCGTCAGCATCTTGATCGCCTGCGTACCAACATCAGGTGAGTTGGCGACAAGATCGCGGATCTTCTGGAAGGAACTGAGCTGATCGGGCGTGAAGTCTGCGAACCGATCCCCCGTGTAGGGCGTGAATTCCTTGTTGGCGACATCCGTTGCCTTGGACACCAGCAGCTTGCCCGCATCTTCGACGTATTGCGGGATCTCTGTTTTGGTCTCTGACTTCTTTTCAGATTCCTTGCACATTATCTTCTACCTCAATTGAAGACTGAACCCGATCGGGACGTATCCGGCGGTCTGGCAGGCAAGCGTTGCCTTGGTCCGCTTCGGGCGCCGGTCCGGATTACTGACATCGATGAACAGAATCATGTTCTTGTCGTCGGCGATTTTCTTGGCCGCTTGCATCAGATCTTTCCCGATATCACCGCCGCGGTACTGCGGTTTGACGTAGAACCAAGCGTCACGCAGATGGCGCGCCTTGGAGTACCAGAATTTCAATTCATGCAGCGCCAGCATTCCGATAATCGCGCCGTTGTCATCGCGTGCCACAAGAGTCATGCCCTCGGTCAGCGTGAGATAGGTGTTGCGGGATGCATCGTCCAAATCCAGTGGCGCCAGCCCGCCTTCGCGATGAAACTCGACCAGCAGGCTGAAGACCTCACAAAAGGTCGCCTCGTCGCTTCCCGCCACTTCGATCTTCATACCGCCGCCCCCTTTTGACCGCGTCTCTTCAAGTCCTGAATGAAGGTGCAGAGAACGTCCGCAACCTCCCCTAGCGTCGTGGAATCAGCATCCAAAGAGCGCGTTTCGGTCACGTTGGAGACCGCAAAGCTGTCCGCCGTCACATTCGGATCGTGCGTCTGTGAGGCCCGCGC
>CAZZDD010000018.1:37200-38772 GCA_964652185.1 uncultured Candidatus Peribacteria bacterium
AGAGCTCATACGTGATGTCGCCGGTCTGGCGCGTCATGTCGGGAATGAGACCCATAATGTCCACGTTGGCATCGCCGTTTGCGATGGCATAGAGCCCGTAAGTGATATACGCCTCCATCGCGGCGCCGTCGGCATCGGTGCCGACACCATGCTGGTAGATGTAGCCATCCGATGAAACGAGAAGCGTGGATTTTACGCCTTCCTCGAATTGCGTGCCGCTTGTCCGGTCCAGCGTTCCAACCGTCCAATCATAGGTGCCGTCAAGGTTCACATCGACGTAACGGTTGGGCTCGGTGGACCCGATCGAGCAGTAATGAAACCGCACTTGGTTGGTCGTCTCATCGTAGATAACCCACGACTTGTCGGCATAGCTTTGATCGAGGTTGCGAAACACATATGCCTTGATCTCGTCGGAGCGGGGCACCTGCGCGACACTTCCGTTGTACATATAAAACTCGCTTGAGCTCATCCAATACGCGGTGCCCTGCGCGACGGTGAACGCCAGCGGTCCGATCAGACCGGAGTTTTTCGCGATCATGCGCGAGTCGTAGATGAACTCAGACCCCGTATATTGGAACAGATACGTTGCCGTATCCGACCAGACCAGGGACACGCCATCCGTCAGCGCCGTTCCTGAAACAAGCACTGAGCCTTCCTGCAAAACGCGGCTGTTGGCAGTGTTGCTCGATGATGGCGTGTAGTCTGTGATGTCGTCACGATCCGGCCATTGGACCGTCATGGGAGTTGCCGTGCCGAGCAGAAAGATGAACCTCTCGCCGGTTACGAACATGGCCCTGATAGCGGCCGGTGCATTGGTCACTTTTTCAGCGACGGGGTCAGTCGCCTCTTGCCACAGATAGAGCGATCCGCCTGATGGCACGGCCAAAAGATCGTTTCCGTAAGGTGCCAAGGACCAATGCCGCAACGCCAGCGTAATGCCATCGGTGCGCTCGGTTCCCCATGTTCCCTCACCCCAGCGCCCGGAACCCCAGCCAAGACCGGCTGTTGAGCTTTCTGAGCCGTTGGCAATGTTATAGGCATACGTCACCGATGCACCGCCACCTGTTGCCGTCGATGTTGCCGGTGAGGAATGGGTGATCGTGTAACTGTTGGCGTCAACGATCGTAACGATCTGGTATTGCCCGTCGATGGTGATTCCGCCCACCGCCGTAGCTCCGTCGAACGTCACATAGTCGCCAGCCGAAGCTGCGTGCGACGTATCTGTGACCGTGACGACGGCCAACGTGTCTGTTGTCGCAAATGGATCGGTTCCAAGCGTTCCGCTGTCGCGGATCGGCGTGATGTCGGTAATCGTGTCGGTGCCGGTCAGCGCATAGAGCCGTACAGTCGTTCCAAACGCGGCGTTCGGGTTGCTGTATTGGTTTGTCCAGAACGTCGCGCCCCGAACCTTGCCTTCAAGCTGTGTGTCGCTGAACAACTCCCAACCGGCCCATTTTTCCGCAAACCCGTTTTCAAAGCGGATCTTGTCGCTGTCGGTAAAGCGGCCCTTTCCCGCGTTGGGTGAGTCCACTTTGAGAATGCCGGGCGGAATTTCGAGCGGGAGGCTCATGG
>CAZZDD010000019.1:0-3160 GCA_964652185.1 uncultured Candidatus Peribacteria bacterium
CGAGAAGGCCGACGAAGGACGACGTGCAGATGAAGATGATGCGTCGACCGAATGACGAGACGGAGAGGACCGTCGCGCGAACGCTCGGGTCCGCCATCTTATTTATCATGTCGGTACTGAGGGGATGGAGTAGGGACCACGCGATCCTCGAGACGGGGAAGAGAAGGAGGAGCGCGATGTGCGGCGAGATGGCCGAGAGCGCCAGGTAGACGCCCACGGTCGTGATCGCGATGCCCGTGAGGATGAAGCGGTCGTCCAAACGCGCTTTGATCCAATCCGCGTTCCACGCCGCAGCCGCGCCGCACACGACGGTCACGGCATGCATCGAGCCCCACAGGTACAGCGGCAGCCCGACCAACGTTTGGTAGGGTTGCGTGAGCCAGAAGAGCGTCAGCGACATCGTGCCGATGATCCCTCCGATAAGCGTGAGGCTGCGGAGCCCGCGGTGCCGGAGGAGCGTGTGCGTGCACACGTTCCACATGGTCCGCAGATGCTCCGTTTCCTTTATCGTGTGGCGAAGGGGTTCGACAAGTCTGAGCGCTACGAACGTCGCGCCCACGAACGCCGCTGCGGAAAACCACATCGTGGCTTGGATGCTCCAGAGCGCGATGAGTCCTCCCGCCAACGTCGCGGCTCCTTCCGCCATGAGGTCGAACGAGAATTGGTTGCCGGCGATGCGCCGGTTGTCCGCTTCTTCGCCTAACTCCACCAGCGTCTCGTAGGTTATCGCTTCGTAGGTGCCGGAAAAGAAACTCACGCCGACGCCGAGAAGTATTTCCGCGGCAAGGAACCCGTAGAAGCCGCTCACGAGCGCGTACACCACGTATCCTATGGCGCACACCGCGAAGCTGCAGACGAGGGTCGGTTTGCGACCCCACCGATCGGAGATGTACCCAGATGGGATCTCCAGCAACACAATGGTGAGCGCGAATGCGGCTTGCACGAGGAAAACTTCCCGCATGCTGAGCCCTGATTGCTGGAACAGCAACACGATGACCGGGATGCTAAAAAGGCACCCCGACAACGCTCGCGCTGCGTACAATTTCCAAATATTGGAACGTATGTTCCTGACACTCTTTTTCATCTCCATGAATCTACTCCTGTGAAAACGTTTTGTGACTGTGCCGATGCTCTCAAAGAACGAACCGGGGATTAAGGGGTTGGTCGTTCATGCTGTGTAAAATACAATAAAATACTAATTAATGCAAATAACGATCCAGCGGCTTGAGAAGCCTTAATCGCGCTGTACACTGGCCCGGATGAACCCCCCTGTCGCAATCGTCATGGCCGCCGGCAAAGGCACCCGCATGAAGTCCGATCTGCCGAAGGTGCTCGTTCCCGTGCTCGGTCGCCCGATGATCGAGTATGTCCTCGACGCGCTCGAGAAGGCCGGCATCGTCCGCATCCTGGTGGTGGTGGGCTACAAAGCCGACGACGTGAAGGCCGCGCTCCAGCACCGCGACAGCGTGGAATTCGTGATGCAGGGCGAACCCATGGGCACGGGCCACGCCGTGAAGTCGTGCGTGCCGCACCTCGAGGGTCACGACGGTCCGGTGGTCGTCGTCACCGGCGATTCGCCCCTCACGCAAAGCTCGTCGGTCGAACGCCTGCTGGCCGAGGCGGCATTGCTCCACTGTTCGTGCATCCTTGGTTCGGGCTATGCCGAGAACCCCTTCGGCCTCGGCCGCATCGTACGCGACGCCGACAAGCGCTTCCTGAAGATCGTGGAGGAGAAAGACGCGACCGCCGAGGAGAAGGCGATCACCGAGGTAAACCTCAGCACGTACGTCTTCAACTGCAAGGATTTGGTCGACTTCCTCGGGCACATGCAGCCCAGCCCTGTCACCGGCGAGTACTACGTGACCGATGCGGCGTCGTACCTGCTCTCGAAGGGCAAAGACGTCCACGCGCTCGACGTGTTGCAGAGTTGTGAAAGTTTCACGATCAACACGCAAGAAGAGCTCCAGCGCGCGGAGGAGGAGATGACAAGGAGGTTGCAGGAGGGGCAATAAAAAAGGACAGGCGCGAAGCCTGCCCTTTCACCGGTTTCCGACGCCGCAGACCTTAGAGGGGTTGCAGCAGGAGTTCGAAGATCCGGAATGATCGTAGGGCGTTCTGCCGTACGAGCGCAGGGCGCGGTTTTTTCTTGGCCCAGCCGTCGAACACCGCGTGGAAATTGCGGTGATCCGATCGCAGGCGTTTCTCCAGCTCGTCTTCCCACGAAGTGCCGAGCTCGATCATCTCGCGCACGACGTCGTCGATGACGCTTTGGTGCGCGGGAAGGGGAACGACGCCGCGGGAAGAGCACTCCACGAGGAGCGTGTGGTGTGCCAGCGTGAACGCGTTGCTCGCAAGAAGGGGGTCCTCCATGCGGGCGGCGGTTTCGTGGCAATGCAGGTAAAGCACCGGATCATTTTCGAGAAGCGTGCGCGGCTTGCGATTGAACAAGTCGAGCGCCTTCGAGAAGGATACGGGCTGCACGGGCGGAATTTTCATTCCAAGATCTCCTATCGAATGAATGAACGGGAAAACGGTACGCGCGTTATACGGAAATGCGTTTTTCGTGTCAAACACTCACCAGCTTTTCCTCTGCGCGTATAACAAAAAGGTCACTCGCGTGACCTATTTGTGTTGGTGTTTCGTCCGTCTTCCGGGCTATCGACGCCATCGAGTGACGTTGAGCGAATATGGAAGGGGACTGAGGCGAGGAGTGCCTCGAATCTCTGCCTTGCTCTGGTTTCTTGTTTATCTTGGTAACCACACCAAGTCCCCGGACCGGTTGCAGCAAGGCACAAGGGCGCATGTGTAACACTGGGGAGTGAAGGGGGGCGCGTACGAAGGTCACCTCAACCTCCTTCGTACGAAACGTTGCAGAGCAGAGAGGGCGATGGCCATCTTTCGATGACGTATTCCATGATCACGTGTCCTATGCCCAGTGTGTGCACAAAATAAGTGAGTGTGTGGCCGGGAGGAACGAGCATGGGGTCAGGGGTGACCATCGCTCTCTCTGTCAGTATCGGTGAGAAGAAAAGATCAGGTGTTTGTCTGTGTGTTGTGTGTGGTGATGTGCAAGGCAGGGAGCTCAGTGAGCTGCTGTTTGCAAATCACGCCATCATACAGTTCCCTCAAAGACGGGCAACTATCTGGCATGTACAAGCCA
>CAZZDD010000019.1:3260-37778 GCA_964652185.1 uncultured Candidatus Peribacteria bacterium
GAAAACCACCATGTCGGAGTGACATGGTGGGTGTGGGTGATCCGTGCGGGTTACCGACGAAGAAAGACGAGGATTCCAATGAGAACGATAACCGAACCGATCCACTCGTTGGCGGTCGGAAGTTTCCGCGAGATGCATGTGATGAACAACGCGGCCACGATCGGCATGAGACTGAGAACGTTCAACATGGCTATTATGCTGCTCCCTTTGGTCGCGACGCCCTGGTAAAACGCAGCGTGGCCGATGAAGAGGATGAGCGGACAGAGTACGCCGAGAGCGATAGCGGTTCGTGTATCGGTGTGCAGCGTTACGCTGTTTCCGGACGCGCGTTGCATCGCCATGGCGCCCGCGCAGTAGACCCATGTCAGCCCGTTCGCGATGAGAAGGTTCCACAAGGCGTGGTTCCCCCGCATGAAGCGTTCCACGAGCGCGGCGTTCAAGGCGTAACAGACGACGGCGACGAAACTCCAAGCGAGATAGTGCATGAGTATTCCTTTTCTAGTGTGCACGGATTCTCCACGGAAAACGCTCGTTGAAGCACTTTCCGTGAGGAAACTAGATGCTATGAAAAAGCGGCAGGGCATCGTAGGCGCACCCTGCCGCCAGTCAACAATTCTCATCAGATCTTCTCCATCTTTGCCGTCATCACCAGCGAGCCCGTGGGGATTTCGATGGTTTCCTTGTCGGTGAATTCGGGGATATCCGTCATTTCATCAAGCCCGCGGTGGCTCACGATCAGCGTATTCACGCCGTCCATGCGCACCTGGAATTCATCGCCGCCGCCGGCCCACCAACACGTGAGCGTCAGAAGCGCGCCATCGGCCGGCATCGCTTCCTCTCCGCATCCGACGTAGTCGCCGAGGAGCACGTTTTCCACGTCGTCGGCCGAGGTGCGCACCGCGAGCGAGACGGTCGACGTTTCCATGCCGAATTCGTCCGTTCCTTTGTCTTCGATGCGCCAGCTGATGGTGACGTGTGGCATGGCTTCCATCGCGCCGTCCTGGTTTTGATCCGCGGTGTCCACGGTGACGCAGGCTGCGAGGGTAAGAAGCGAGAAGGAGGCGAGGATGAAGGGGATGGTGCGCATGAGCGTATGCTAACCATTGCCACTTCTCTTTGCCATCGTTAATTCGCGTCGGCGAAGCAGAGCGCGTACCACTCCGGGTTCCACTGCTGGGGGAATTTCTCGCGCCTGCCCCGGAAGTACTGTTCCATCTCGAAGTTCGCGCGGGCACGTTCGAGTTGTGCGGGCGTCAGGTCGCGGACGAGCGCATCGTGCGCCGTATCGCGCGTGTTCTGGGGAAAGAGGAACTCCTCCTGTTCGCTGCTCGCCACCTGCTGCCAGTATCCGATCGAGACGTCCGTGCATTGCAGGCTGAACTGCGGCGTGTACGCGGCGAGGTGATGCATGCCGGCCCTGCGATAAATCCACGGCGTCCCGGCACGCGGCTCGATGACGGCTTTGTCGATCGTCGCCCAGGACTCCGACGGAACGTCGAGATACTTCTCCGCATCGCGGATGTACAGCAGGCGGGTGCGGAAATACGGATCGACGGGGTGTTCCTCCCACAATTGGCGCCGCTCATGGATGTTGTTGATCATGAAGATTTTCGCCGGGTCGGGAACGCCGTCGTCCGCATCGATCCGCTGGATGATGCCGTCCTCGTGCTTCTTCAAACGGTCGTTCGTACTGAGCAGCGTGAGGCGGCGGGGCGCTCCTTCCGCCTCATCAAGGAGCGATTGCAGATCGAGGAGGGCATGGAGCCGATGCACGCACTGCACGATCGCGTCGCGGAGCGGAGGCAATCCCGACCGCCCTTCGTGGCTTGCGAACATGACCTGCAGGGCGCTCGATGTTTCCTGGAACACGCGTCCGACCGCCGTTTTCAGGATAGAGAGTTCCGACGGTTTGATGCGCTCCGCCGCGTTTTGAATCACGTCCGTCAGCGCGTTCATCGCGCCGGTCGTGCCGTGCGCTTCGATGAAATCGTCGGCTTGGCGTTCGTCCTGTGTGCGGAGAAATTCTGGCATGGCCGAGCAGTATACTACCGATGCCGGCTTATCCCAGCGCTTTCTTCAGCAGTTCGTTCACCGTCGCGGGGTTGGCCGAGCCCTTGCTGAGCTTCATCACCTGGCCCACGAGCGCGCCGAGCGCGGCCTGCTTGCCGCCCTTGTAGTCCTCGACCGATTTGGGGTTCGCGGTGATCGCTTCGTCGACGAATTGCTGGATGGCGCCCGTGTCCGTCACTTGCTTCAGGCCTTTCTCGTCGATGATCGCCTCGGCACCTTTGCCGGTCTCGACCATGGCGGGCAGGACTTCCTTCGCGGCGTTGGCGCTGATGGTTTCGGCGTCGATCGCGGCGACGAGTTCGAGGATCGCGTCCGCGTTCGGTCCGTCGGCTGCCGTTGTGTTCGCGGCTTTCAGCGCGCCTTGGAGCTGAGTGAGCACCAAGCTCGACGCGCGCTTTGCGTCGCCGGTCTTCTGCCACACGGCATCGAAGATCGCTGCGAGCGGGGCATCATCGAGCAGCTGCAGCGCCTGCGCTTCGTCCACGCCGGCGTCGGTGTAGCGCTTGCGCAGTTGGCGGGGGAGTGAAGGGAGGGCGGCCAATGCAGCTGCGATCTCCTGCTGCGTGAAGTGCAACGGCGGAATGTCGGGCTCCGGGAAGTAGCGGTAGTCCATCGCGCCTTCCTTGTCGCGGAGCATCCGAGTCTTCCCTTCGTCGTCCTGCCAGCCGACCGTGATGTCGCCCTTCATCGGGCCGTTCGTTTCTTCCCAGAGCTGGCGTAGGCGTTTTTCTTCGTACTGCAGCGCCCGTTCCAATGCTTTGAACGAGTTGAGGTTTTTGATTTCGCTGCGGGGGTTCAGCTTCTCCGTGCCCTTTTCGCGTAGCGAGATAGAGGCATCGAAGCGCATCATGCCTTTGAACATGTCGGCGTCTGAGGCATTGACCGCGATCAAAATGCGGCGGAGTTCTTCTGCGAAGGCGACGGCTTCGTCGGCACTGCGCAAATCCGGTTCGGTGACGATCTCCATGAGGGGCGTGCCCGCGCGGTTGTAGTCGCAGAGGGTTTTGCTGCCGCTGTGCGTGAGCTTTCCCGCGTCGTTCTCCATGTGCAGGCGGTGGATGCGGCAGACGCCTTCCCGCGTGGTGCGGCCCGAATCGTCGCGCAGGTCGAAGTGCACGACGCCGTGCTGTGCGAGCGGGTGATCGTACTGTGAGATCTGGTAGCCGTACGGCAGGTCGGGGTAGAAGTAGTGCTTGCGGTCGAAGTGGCAGTCTTCGGCCACGGTGCAGCCGATCGCGAGCGAGGCCTTCACGGCTTTGGCGATCGCTTCTTTGTTCGGGACGGGGAGCGTGCCGGGGTGGCCCATGCAGATTTCGCAGACGGTGGTGTTGGGCTGCTTGTCGAACGCGTCGTTATCGCACCCGCAGAACATCTTCGTCTTCGTGCTCATTTGGGCGTGGACTTCGAGGCCGATGATGACTTCCAATTCCTTGGTCATGTCGGCCACAGCCTAGGGCTCGGAGCCGCTTTTCTCAATGGTTGACGGTGCGCTCGCGAGGCGTACAGTACGCCCTTCCATGAACGCCCCTACTCCACTACCGGCAGCCGAAAACGACCAGAGTGAACTGGTTGATTTGGTGTCGCGTGCCCAAGAGGGAGACCGCGAGGCGTTCGGCGAACTCTTTATGCGTTTTGAGCGGCATGTTTTAGCCATCGCCATCCGGCGTCTGGGCAACTTCGTCGAAGCGCAGGAATTGGCACAAGACGTTTTCGTGCAGGCGCTCATGAAGATCGGTCAACTGCGCCAACCAGAAGCATTCGCCGCGTGGCTGCGGTCGATCACCAACCGCATGGCGATCAATACGGTCATGCGGAAAAATCATCATGAAGTGCCGTTCGGAGAAGTCATGGACGATTTCAGTGCGATTGATGTGCGTACGCCGTTGCAGGATGTCGAAGAGGAAGAGGACGCGATGCACGTGCGCGCCGCACTCGACACTCTGGTGCATGATCGCAGGACCGCGGAGCTTTTTTACATTCACGGAAAGTCCTTGAACAGCATCGTCGAGATCCTCTCAGTGGAAAAGAACGAGTCGGTTCCGTTAGGCACGGTTAAGCGGCAGTTGCACACCGCGCGAAAGAGGGTGGCGAAAGTGCTTACCGAACAATACGGGTTCGAATACTGACTTACAGCACCGCGGCCGCCGAGACGTAATCGGTAATCAGCACGCCGTCCAAGTGGTCGGTTTCGTGCTGCACGACGCGCGCGTCCATGTCGGAGAGTTTCAATTCTTTCTTGTCGCCGCGCCCGGTCTGGTACTGCACCACGATCTCCACCGCTCGGGCCACCGGCACCCAGATGCCCGGCAGGCTGAGGCAGCCTTCTTCGGCGGTTTCCATGATCTTCGATTTCCACGTGATCTCCGGGTTCACGAGCGGAGTGAGGCGCCCGTTGATCTGCGCGACGCACATGCGCATGTCGAGGCCCACCTGCGGCGCGGCCAGCCCGACGCCGTCGGCTTTCACCGTCGCCTTTTCCATCTCCTTCAATAACTTCTGCACCTCCTTCGTCACCGCGGGGACGCGCTTCGTCTTCGTCCGCAGGATTTTCTGGTCGGCGCCGGTGACGATTTTCAGGGCCATGCTCGCCAGGTTATCGCACTCCGGCCGTCTGGGCCACCGCCTGCGCCAAGCGCGCCTTTTTCCGCAGCTCGTCGCACGACTGGATCTTCCCGAAGTCGATCATTTTGAGGAGGATGTTCGCCGTTTGGAGGACGTCGGGCAGGGCGCGGTGGCGGCCTTCGGGCAACGGTATGTTGAACCGCTCGCTGAGCACGTCCAGGCTGTGGCGGAAGGCCTGCGGGTAGAGGCTCTGGCTGAGGCGCATGCTGCAGAAACATTCCGGCAGTTCGATGTAGCCCCAGCAGAATTCCTTCTCGCACTCGAGGAATCCCATGTCGAACGCGGCGTTGTGCGCCACGAGGATCGACCCCTGCGCGAATGCCAAAAACTCGGGCAACACCGACATGATCGTCGGGGCGGCGTTCACGTCTTGGTCGCTGATGCCGTTGATCTGCCGCGCTTCGGGCGGGATCGGGCGCTCTGGGTTCACAAAACTCTCGAACGTCTTCTCCGTGATCTTTCCGTTCTCGATGCGCACGCCCGCGATCTCGACGATGCGGTGCCCTTTGCGCGGGTCCAGGCCGGTCGTTTCGATGTCGAAGACGGTGAGAATCGGGAGGGCCATCGCGTTCGATCCTACGGGGTCGCGTTCGTCCGCGGTAGCAGTTTTAGTTGACGTTGTTGTACGCTCGTTCGGTGCGTAGAAAAGACGGAATTCCATTGGCAAAAGTGCTCACGAAATTGGACCGCTTGTACGATCCGCCGCGGACGTTTCTCGATTTTCGCACGCCGCTCGATTTGCTCGTGGCGGTCATTCTGTCTGCCCAGTGCACCGATGCGATGGTGAATAGGATCACGAAAGAAACGCTCTACGTGAAGTACAAGACGTGTGAGGATTATCTCAATGTTTCGCGCCCGGAACTGGAGCAGGATATCCGCCGCAGCGGGCACTATCACAGCAAGGCGAAGTACATTCAGGAGACGTGCCAGATATTGCTGAAGAAGCACGGCGGCGAGGTGCCGCGCACGATGGAAGAGTTGGTGGAGTTACGCGGCGTCGGTCGCAAGACGGCGTCGGTCGTGCTCAGTGCGGCGTTCGGGATCAATGCTGGCATCGCGGTCGACACACACGTGCAGCGTCTTTCGCAGCGCATCGGTCTCTCGACGCATCATGATCCGATCAAAATCGAACTCGACCTGCAGGCGGCCGCTCCGCAGAAGCGCTGGCGCGACGTGACGGTGTTGCTTATTTCACACGGCCGCGCGGTCTGCACGGCGCTGAACCGGAAATGCGGCGCGTGCGTCTTTAAGAAGGAGTGCCCGTCGTCGCTGGTGCTCGGAAAGCCCGATCTCGCCAAACCGAAGAAGGGGAAAGCGAAAATTGACATTATATAATAGTATGTTAAAGTATCGTTAGTCTGGACCGTCGTGGTTCGGAACTCGCAGATGCATCGCAAAGGAGTGCTTCCATGCATCGTTCGTTCATTGCCAAGGTCGTCATGGTTGTCATCGAGTTCGCAGGAACTCTGATGACGCGTCGGTATTACTACCGTCGTAGTCCATGACGACATCACAGCTGGCTTTCGGTCACCAGACCGAAGGCCAGTTTTTTTGTGGTATACTCGCCGCTGATTTCCCCCTTCTTCCTATGCGTATCGCACGACTGCTCTTGCCGCTCACGCTCACGTTCGCCCTCGTCGGGTGCCAGGAATTCCTCCGCTCGCCGGAACAGCAACAGGAGATCGACCGCGAGAGGAACGAGGAGCGCGATGAGGAAGTCGAAGGGATGATGATCGAAGACGGCGATCCGTCGAACGACGATGATGACATGGTCGAAGAGACCTCGTCGGATGTGTCGTCCGTTCCGCCGATGGAACCTGAGTCATCGAGCGCTCGACAGCCGGTCGACGGTTCGTACGGCGAGTACAGCCCGAGCGTGCTGGTCAACGGCCAAACGAAGGTGCTCTTCTTCCACGCCGCGTGGTGCCCCATCTGTCGCAATGCCGACGTGCAGCTGACCGCGTGGTATAAAACGCATCCTTTCCCGATTTCGGTCTATAAGGTCGATTACGATACGGAGACCGAACTCAGGCAACGCTACGGCGTTACGTATCAGCACACGTACGTTCTGGTCGACGGCGACGGCGATCCGTTGAAAGTGCTCGAAGCCCCGACCGACGCCCAGCTCCAGGGCATGCTTCAAGCGTAATTCTTATGCATACACTCCTCCTCGCACTGACCCTCTTCGGCGCCGGCGTCCTCACCATCCTCTTGCCGTGCATTCTGCCGCTCGTGCCGATCGTCCTCGGCGTCAGCGTGACCGGCCGCAGCCGTCTCCGTCCACTGCTTGTGATCATCGGCATGATCGTGTCGTTCGTCGCGTTCACGTTCGCGTTGCACTACATCTTCCGCAACTTCCTCGTCGCTGCCGATATCCTGCGCATCGCGACGTTCGCGGCGCTGTTTCTGTTCGGCGTCGGATTCCTGACGTCCAGCCGTTACCTGCGCCTCATCGGCGCCGTCGGCGCGGCGCTCTTCTTTCTTGATTATGGCGTGGTCGGCGTGATCGTCGCGGCCGCTGCTTCGATCGCCATCATGGAAACGGCGGGCTGGTTCGCCACGCGCATCCAGCAGGCCGGAGCCGACGCGCAGTCGACCGCCCGCGGCGTCTTCGGTTCGGAATCGCCGCTGACCGCGCTCCTCATCGGTCTCACGCTCGGCCTCGTTTGGGTGCCGTGCGCCGGCCCCGCGCTCGGGTTCGCGTTCAGCCTCGTGCGCGACGAGCCCGGCTTCCGTGCGGCGATGCTCCTCACGATCTACGCCCTCGGCACCGCCATCCCGCTCCTGCTCGTGGGGTACGGCGGCCAGTGGGCCGTCCGCTCCGTGCGATTGCTCAACACGTACACGGGCATGGTGAAGCGCGTGGCGGGCGTGGTACTCATCATCACCGCGATCGCGTTGCAGGCGCGCACGTTCGAACGCATTCAGGTATGGCTCCTCGACCACACCCCCTTCGGCGACCTTGGCACCAAGCTCGAGGAAAGCTTGTTCGGCGACGTGTTCGACATGGAACAAACCTCGGTGCCCGCACCCGTTCCGTCCGCTTCCGGTTCCGTTATGCAGCTCCCCAAGATCATTCGTGCCCCCGACTGGCTCCTCGAAGCAGAGGGCCCGTGGCATAACGCGGCGCCGTTCACCGCCGAGGATATCAAGGGCAAGGTCGTGCTCATCGATTTCTGGACCTATAGCTGCATCAACTGCATCCGCACACTGCCGTACATCGAAGGCTACTGGCAGAAATACAAAAATTCTCCGTTTGTTCTCGTGGGCGTCCACACGCCGGAGTTCGCATTCGAAGGAGTGCCGGAGAACGTGGCTGAAGCCATCGAGCGCCACGGCCTGACGTACCCGACGGTGCAGGATAATGACTATGCGATCTGGGACGCGTTCGCGAACCGCTACTGGCCGGCCAAGTACTTGATCGATGCCGAGGGGTACGTCCGCTACACGCACTTCGGCGAAGGGGACTACGAAGAAACGGACGCGGCGATCGCGTCGCTCCTTGCGGAGATCGGCGTGAACACATCCGGCATGCCCATGGCACAGGATCCGGCTGAGGAAGAGCGCCGCGACCGTTCGCCGGAAACGTACCTCGGCACGCGCAGCTGGCCCGCGCTCCAGAACGCGCAGGGCGATCCGTCCGACGACGTCGTGAGCTACCTCGCGCCAGCCTCAGTGCAGATGAACCGCTACGCCTTGGTGGGCGACTGGCAGGTGATCGACGGCGAGCAGCAAACGCTGCGATCGGAGACCGGTGAAATCCGCATGCGGTGGAAAGGGGACGAGATTAACTTGGTGCTCGGTCTCGCTGATGGTGTGAACTCCGCCGAAGCCGAAGTGTGGATCGACGGTGTGATGACGAAGAAGTTCTTGATTGATCGTCACGACCTCTTCGAGCTGTACAAAGGCGAGTACGGCGATCACGACCTCATGCTGCGCATTACGGGTGCGGGTGTCGAGGCGTATGCGTTTACGTTCGGCTCATAAAAAAGTCCACTCGCGGAGTGCGCGGGCGGACTTCGTTTCGTTGTGGCCGAACTCTTATTTATAGAAACGCTCGTAAGAGTTCATGCCATGCTGGAGGTTTTGCATACTCCGCCTCGAGTACAATGCGGGCAATTGCCCGTCGGATCCGAGACGAATGCACGCGGGGTTTGCGAACAGGGCGAGCGACAGTACTTCGAGTTTTCATGGGATCCTCCTGAAAGAACATGGTTCGAAACTGCAATAACTATACAACTAAAATAATATATGTCAATAACAGGTAAAAGGCTTCTATTAGCCGCTATTATTCATCTTCCGTCTTCGTTTCCTATTTTTTCGTCTCTTCCACCACCTCTTGTACGAGTTCTTTCTGCTCCTTCACGTCCTGTTTTTCCTGCAGCCTACGCAAGCGGTTCATCACTTTCACCATGGCGAAGAGGGCCACGGCGACGATGAAGAATTCGATGATGACGTTGATGAAGGCGCCGTAGGCGAGCACCGGAACGCCCGCTGTTTTCGCATCCGCCAAGCTCGCGACGGGTTCGCCGGAGAGTTGCACGAACATGTCCGCGAAGTTCACCGCTCCCATCAGCGCGCCGATCGGCGGCATGATGATGTCGTTCACGAGGCTGTTGACGATCTTCTGGAAAGCCGCGCCGATGACCACGCCGATCGCGAGGTCCATGACGTTTCCCTTCACGGCGAATTCCTTAAATTCGGAGTAGATGCTCATGAATGCGTATTTTCCTCATCCACGAGCCGTAGTCAAGTTTGGTTGCTCAGAGCAAATCTCCGAAGCGCCGCCTCATTTCACCCTGGAGCATCATGATCTGCGTCTCGTCGCCGCTGAGCGTCGCCTCGAACAGCTCTTCGTTCAGCTCTTGGAAGCTGCGGTCGTGCCTGTGTCCGATCATGCGTTGTTCGTCCATGGGGTGTGTGTGAATGTTCAAGAAAGTATAGCGGAAAACGCCTTCAGAGACAACGACGAACCGTGGTGCTAGCATGCGATCGTGAAGCAATATCACGACCTCCTCCGGCACATCATGGAGCACGGCTTCGAGAAGAAAGACCGGACGGGGATCGGCACGAAAAGCGTGTTCGGGTACCAAATGCGCATTCCGCTCGGCGAAGGGTTTCCGTTGCTGACCACGAAGAAAATGGGGGTGAAGGCGATCGTCCACGAGTTGCTCTGGTTCATCGCCGGCGATACGAACATCAAGTACTTGGCCGATAACGACGTGCACATCTGGGACGAGTGGCCGTTCCAGGATTACCTCATCGCCAATGCGCTCACCGAGAAATTCCCGATGTATTCCGAGGCGTGGATGGAGGAGAAGAAAGTCTTCATCCAGAAGCTGAAAGACGACGCCGAGTTCGCGAAGAAATGGGGCGATCTGGGTCCCGTGTACGGCAAGCAGTGGAGGCGTTGGGAAGGTCCGGACGGAAAAATTTACGACCAGCTCGGGCAGGCCGTGGAGATGATCAAGAAGAATCCCGACTCGCGGCGCATCATTGTGAGTGCATGGAATGCCGCGGATATTTCGAGCCACAAAAAGACCGCTCCGCCGCTCTGCCACTCGCTGTACCAGTTTTACGTGGCCGACGGAAAGCTCTCCTGCCAGCTCTATCAGCGCAGCGCCGACACGTTCCTCGGCGTGCCGTTCAATATCGCCAGTTACAGCCTCCTCACGCACATGATCGCCCAGGTGTGCGGCTTGCAGGTGGGGGATTTCATCCACACCTTCGGCGACGTGCACGTGTACTTAAACCACCTCGACCAGGTGAAGGAGCAGCTCTCGCGCGAACCGAAGACGTTGCCCACGTTGAAGCTGAACCCGGCCGTTACGAACTTAGAGGATTTCCGGTTTGAGGACGTGAGCTTCGAGAACTACGATCCGTATCCTGCAATTAAAGCGCCAATCGCGGTGTGATCGCCGTTACCTTCGGTGCAAAGCGGCGTATATTCATCGTATGCGCCTCACCCTCCCCCTGTCCGCCGCTGCGGTTGCCTCACTCTTCGCGTTCGCCGCGCCGGCGCTCGCCACCACCGGCTGCAACGCCGAGGGGTGGGAAGAGGGATGGTTCTCCGACGTCGCTGGCTGCCACTCGTACTATCCGGCGATCCGGTACATGAAGGACTTCGCCATCGTGGAAGGGTACGCCGATGGTACGTTCAAGCCTGAGCAGCCGATCAACCGCGCGGAGTTCGTGAAGATTTTGATGGGGTCGTTTAAAGACGACGGGCGTATGTGCAAGATCGCGGCATTCCCGGATGCGCCGATGACAGCGTGGTACGGAACGGTCGTTCATCGGGCGCGTTGCTTGGGGATCATCGGCGGGTACCCCGATGGCTCGTTCAAGCCCGGCAACCTCATCAACTACGCCGAGGCCGCGAAGATCGCCGCGAACGCGTACGGGTTGGAGGTCGATGAAAACGTCGGCTCGGATTGGGGAGGTCAGGACGTATGGTTCTTGCCGCATTCGTCCGCGCTCCTCGAGAGGCATGCCGTGCCCCCGTCGATCGGTCGCTTCGCCCAAAACCTGACGCGTGGGGAAATGGCCGAAATGATCTATCGCTTGGAGACCGGAAAAACATCGACGCAGTGGTTTGCATCTCTCCCGGACGGGAGCACCGTCGATAGTTTGACTGTCACGGACAACCTGCCCGACGTGGAATTTTCCTACGATGGTGCGCTCTTTACGGCTACGGAAGGATCAATGGGCATGAGGGATATCTACGCGAGTGGGGGATGGAGAGTCGCGCCCGGCTTCGATCTGACGTACGTGCGTAACGAAGAAGATACGATGCAATGCGACGGTATGTCCGGAATGATCGAACTCTGCCGGCCCGTCTATAGCATGCTCGATTTCAGTATCGCCGTCGTGGATCGTCCGATGGCGTATCTGCGCATAGGACTTGATTCGTCGTTCGACGAGAACGCCGAGGAAACGATCGTCGACGGTCGTACGGGTGTGTCGATCTATGACGGCATCGAGTGCGAAGGTACGGAGCACACATTGGTGCCGATGGACGCGAACAGAACGCTCGTACTTCGCAGGGCGATTGATTGCAATCAGCACCCGGACGGGTACCTCACGAGTGATGAACAGGACGCCTTGTTCCGTTCGTTCCTCGATACGATCGATATCACGGTTCCCGCAACCGCCCAATCCGCCTCTCTTATGGAGGTGACGGTACTGACATGCGGCGGTGATGTTCCCGGCTACCTTGAATCGAAGATCATGGTTCCCACATCATCTGCCGTTGCCGATGCGACACTGCAGGCGTTGTTCTCGGCCAATCCCGCATCCAGCTATCCGTGCGATGGCATGATATGGATGAGTGATCATTACCGCGGCGTGACGATTGTCGGAGGCGTTGCGACGGTGAAGCTCGATGCGACGTTTGAGGAGATTTTCCACGATCTCGATGAAGAGGACAAGGAGTGGTACAAGGTTTCCGTTCAGCGTTCGATCTCCGCCAATCTCAAGCAATTCCCGTCCGTGAAGGACGTCCGCTACGTCGTCCAACCATGATTATTTCGCTGATCGTCGCCGCCGACGAACGCAACGCCATCGGCAAGGGTGGCGACATGCCCTGGCGCTTGCCCGACGAGTGGGCGTACTTCCGCGACACGACGATGGGCAAACCGGTCATTATGGGGCGCAAGACGTGGGAATCGTTGCCGGAGAGCCGCAGGCCCCTCCCGGGCCGCCGGAACATCGTGGTGACCCGTCAGGAGGGCTACAGCGCCCCCGGGGCCGAGGTGGTGCCCGGCGTCGACGAGGCGGTGAAGCTCGCGAGCACGTCGTCCGACGAAGTCTTCATCATCGGCGGTGGCCAGCTGTACGGCTATGGCATGGAGATCGCCGACCGTCTGTACCTCACCCGCGTGCATACCGAGATCGACGGGGCGGACGCGTTCTTCCCGGACGTGGATTTCCTCGAGTGGCGGCTGGTGAGCAGCGTGAAACATCCGGCCGATGAGAGGCACGCCCATGCCTTCACGCAGATGGTGTTTGAGCGGCTTGGTGGCAAAAAGCACTGAATGTTGTTTGACAAAATGTAGGCCGTATGACACGATTTGGGCATATGGAAGCCCTGAATGGATACGGGCAGGAGCGCGACGAAGCGATCGTGCTGATCAACACCGCAGTGGCCGACGGCGGTTCCGGAGAGCAGATTTTGTCGCGCATCGACGTGGGTGCCGGCGAGTTGGACGACGCCGAAAAAGCGAAGGCTGAGAGGTACGTTTCGGCGATTCAAAAGGAAACGAGAGGGGCGATCGTGAAGGAGCTTGATCCGGGTATCGGCGGCATGTGGAACGGTAACGACGTGCACATCGCGACGGGCATCTTGGCGGTGCATGAATCGATCGAGCGCACGATCGCCCAGGTCGAAGAAACGCGCGCGCATGAGGACTACCATGCCGAGCATGATCACACCGCGCCGCTCATGGTGATGGCCGAAACGAAGGGCGAGATCGCGGCGGTGATCGGCGGAACGGAGTTCACCGAAACGGCGCTTGTCGAAGGGTTGGTCGTGGCTAAAACCGGCGACGAATTCGTCTCGGCCGAGTACGTCGAGTACAAGAAGACCCTGCTCTCCGCGGTCGATAGGGCTGGTTTGAATCTGGCGGACGTCGAGAATGCCGTGAATACGGAGAAGAACGTCACGCTGATCGACGATCGGGCGAAGAAGGTTACCGAGCCGGAGGCCGCGCTGGCCGGGTGATCGGAAGACGCGGCAATTCCAATCGTCGCGCTTCGAAGCGCGTCATCGCGGTGACGGTCGCGCTTGCCGGTTTCCGGGGGCAGGCGATGGTGACCCACATATTTCGTTGTTGGAAATCGGTCCCCTCGATCCGGATGTTCATTTCCTCGCCCTTTTCATCTCTCATGACGTAACGGTTCGTGTCCGCGAGTTCGTACGTCAGCATGTCCCACGCTGTGTCGCTACTCATCCAATCGAGCTTGGCGAAGATGTCCGACGAGCACGTGATCTGCCAGCCTCCGTGAGGCAGTTCTTTCGGGGGTAACAATTTGATCTCCTGCGGGCCGAGTTGCCTCGCTTCGCCACCGACGGCGAGCGTGACGGATGCGGGAAGGTCGGCGACGATCGCGTCGACGTGGGCGGGGTCCGTGGGGAGCATGTCGTAATGTATCTGCACGTAATGGACCGTTCCCGTCCACTTCGGGCGTTCGGGAAGCGCGATGCTTAATCGTGGACCACGGACGACGGGCTGGTTTTCCTGTGGAGGGATGGGTAAGCGCGGGCACGGGTCGTAGAATGCACCCTCTCCGTCGATCAACGCCAGGATCGCCCCCCTGCCCGGTTCCATCTGCAGTGCCACCTGCTCCGGATTGCCGTCGGCGTCCACGGTCACGACGCCGAGCAGGTCCTTGCTCCAGATGACGGACTCGTCTTCCTTCGCGGCGGATAGGTCGAGGTTTCCGCTGTTGTGGCGCCACGGCTTCGTCTTCGTCGCGTTGCAGAGCTGGGCGAGGACGTTGTTCACGAGCCGCTCTTCCCGCTCGCCGCGCAGGTCCACGCGCACGTCGCCGAAGTCTTCCCAATTCTTGTCGAATCCGAGCGGTATGCTCATTTTCGCGCGCAGTTTTTCGAACGCTTTCTCGCCGGAAAGCACCCTTCCTTTTTCTAACGCCTGCGGCAGTTCGGTTTCCCATCGCTTCACTTCCTGTTCCAAGTTGTCCACTCGCCCCTCTTGCTCGGCGGACGATGCCCGGAGGCGCCCCTGTGGGTCGCGCTTGATCCGCCGCAGCAAGGCGTTCGGGTCCCGTTGTCCGGTGTCGAAATCTTCCCACAATTCCCGCATGGCCTCGCTCGAGGCGACCTGTCGCGGTGCGAATTCGTCATCGTTCCATGCGCGCATCCACTTCGAGAGCTGTTGCTCCGTGACTTCCACGCGCTGTTGCACCGCGACGCTCGGACGAGGCGCTTCCATCTGCCGTTGCCGCGGTTCGCGCGCTTCCAACACGGCACCCACGCCGAAAGCCACCCATGCCGTCGCCGCGTAGAGGAGCTGGCGAGAGTCGGGCGTGCGTCCGAGGGTTGGCGTGCCGTCGATGCCCCGGTGGGCTGCGACGTGTTCCATGCGTATGGATTACTCCTACGAAGCCGCGAGCGTCAAGGGAGGCTTCAGTTCCCGGAGTATGTGCGGGAGCGTTCAGAGAGCCGGAACAGTGCTGGCGGGGTGGTTACTCCGACCGCGGGCGTTTCGGCCGGAGTACCGGTGACGCGAACGTGCGCTGGTGGATCGTCGTGTAGGCGCGCACGCTCATCGATGCAGGTTCTTCCGGGCAGGTGATCGTGACCTGCATGGTGCGCATGTTGAAATGGGCGCCCGATACGTGCGATTGCATCTCTTTTCCCGTGACGCCCCGGACCATGTAGCGGTTCGCGTCCGCCGCGGCATACGTGGGCATATCCCATGCGAGCGAAGTATCCATCCAGGGGATGTTCCCAAGGATTTGAGATGTGAGCGTGAAGCGCCACGTACCGTCTTCGTTCTTCGAGGCCGGACCGATGCCGAATTCTTGGAAGCCGAGTACGGCATTCGGTTTCGAGAACGCGATGTCGATCGTTTGAGGGGTGTCCGCGACGATCGCATCAAACGTTCCGCCGGACTGCCATGCAACGTTGCGTTGCATCTGTGTTTGCTGGCCCTCCCAATACGGTCGCTCGCTCGGCGGAATGCGCATACGCGTGTCTTTGTCGTGCTCGACGGGAATCGTTTTATGATTCACTTCTTTGCCACCCACAAAGGAGACCAATTCACTGTTCCTCCCCGCCTCGAAGAAGCCGTGTTCATTGACCATCGCGAGCAACTGCCCGCGTCCGGGTTGCATATACAGGTCGACCGATCGGTAATGCCCGTAATCCACGACGGATGCCAGCAACTCATCCGTGGCGATCACGTATTCGTTTTCATCGCGCTGTATCAGGCGAATGTTGTCGTGGGTGACGTGAGGTTTGGAGCTCGTTTCATTGCACAGTTTCGCGAGGACGCGAGTGATGTTCCGCGTTTTCCGTTCGCCGGTCAGATCCACGTTGGCGGTCGCCAATCGCTCGCCGAGCATCGCGTCGATCGCGAACGGCCTGTCGACCCTGGAGCGGAGCATGTCTAGGGCTTCATCGCCGCGGACGATGCCGACTTGTCCAAGGGCGCCCGGAAGTGTTTGCCTCCACGATGAGAGCGCTTTTTCGAGCCCTTCGATTCTTGAGCGTTGTTCGGCGGATACGATTCGCTTCTTTCCTTTCGGATCGGTTTTGATGCGCGCCAGAAGAGCGTCAACGTCGTTGTGTTCCGTATCGAACGCTTCCCACAGGGCGTCGTGCAGTTGGTGCCACGGTCCCTGGCGATCGCCGAATTCGTCAGAGTCGAATGCACGGAGGGCTTTCGTAATCGTTTGCTCACTTAGTTGGGAAGTTCGTTCCGTTTCCGCAAACTCCTGCTTCGTGGAGAACGGCTTTGGTTCGAATGCCTGCAACACCCCGCCCACGTTGAAAGCGACCCAGGCCGCGGCCGCGTAGAGCAGCTGGCGAGAGTCGGGCGTGCGTCCGAGTGAAGGCGTGCCGTCGATGCCCCGGGGGGACGCGACGTGAACCATGGACACGGAATACTCCGCGCCCATGGCGACGTCAAGAAGCGGCGATTATTTGGTCATCCCCGGGAACAGCGCGGCGTTTTCGGCCAGCTTCGTGCCAGAGACCTGGCGGGCGATCCAGTGCGAAACGACCATGCCCGTGAACATCGAGATGAGGACGCCGATGCCGAGCGTGACGGCGAAGCCGCGGACGATCGACGTGCCGATCAGGAAGAGCAGCGCGCAGGTGATGAGCGTGGAGATGTTGCTGTCGCGGACGGACGGCCAGGCCTTCTCGAAGCCGATGTCGACCGCCGTGCGCAGCGCTTTTCCTTTGCGGAGTTCTTCTTTCACGCGCTCGAAGACGAGCACGTTCGTGTCGACGGCCATGCCGATCGAGAGGATCAAACCGGCGGCGCCCGCGAGCGTGAGAACCATGTACTGGTTCGTGAAGAGGAACAGCGGGAGCTTGAACAGCGCGAGGAAGACGATCGCGTACATCGTGAGCGCGAGCGCGGCGATGACGCCGAACGCGCGGTAGAAGAGGATCATGTACAACATCACGATGATGATGCCGATGAGGCCGGCCGTCACCGACGTGCGGAGCGCCTCGGCGCCGAGCGTGGGTTCGACCGTACGCTGACCCACCAAGTGGATCGGAGCGGGGATCGCGCCCGTGTTGAGGTCTTGGGCAAGCTGCTGCGCTTCCTGGACGCTGGCATTGCCCGTGATCACGGCCGTCCCGCCGGTGATTTCGCTCTCCACGCGGGGGGCGGTTACGAGTTGTCCGCCGACGAAGATCGCGATCTGTTTGCCGATGTTGCGCTTCGTGAGGTCTCGGAAGATGTCGCCGCCTTCGTCGTCGAAGGCGATCTGCACCACCGGGATGTTGGTCGTCGGGTCGAGGACCGCCGTGGCCGAGCGGAAGTGCTTGCCGTCGAGCGGCGTGTCCTTCCAGCCGGTGGGTTCCAGCGAGAAGAAGAGCATCCGCAGGGAGACAGCCTGTTCGTCGCTGCGCACGCGGCCGGTCTGAAGGTCTTTCAGCATCGCGTCCGCGCGGCTCTTCGCATCCGCGCCGGTCACGACGAGCTCGTCGTACGAGGCGCTGTCGGGCGTGGCGAACGCGGCGCGGTTCACTTTAATGATGTGGTAGCCGAACGGCGTTTCGATCGGGCCGAGGATTTGCCCTTCCGCGCCTCCGAACGCGGCTTCGGCGAACGACGCGGCCAATTGTTCGCGGCCGACGACGCCGATGCGTCCCGCCTGGTCTTTCGTGAGGGCATCGTTGTCGGCGCGGGCCAGCGCATCGAAGTTTTCGCCGGCGTCGATGCGGTCGCGCAGCGCTTCGGCGTGGGCGAGCGCTTCCTCTTTCGTGCGGGTGACGGTCGTCGCGGCCGATTGGGCGCCCGCGTACGCGACGAGAATGTGGCTGACGTCGACTTGTTCTTTGCCGGCCTGGAAGAGGCCGAGGAACAGCACGCGGGCCGAACCGTCGTCCATCGCGGTGACGGCGAGTTCCGATTGCTTCATCCCGCGGAGCGTCGAGGTGACGCGCAAAGGGACTTCCTCGTTGAGGAGACGATTGTCGTAATTGTTCGCCGTGAGGCCGGTGCCCGTCGCTACGAGCCGGTCGAACGCGAGCGTGGCTGCCTGCAGCACGCGGCCCGTTTGGACGCGCGGACCGAGGATTTCGACCAGGAAAATGCCGCGAATGTCGCGCTCCACCGGGATGCCGTCGTCGCCGGGGACCATGCTGGGCAGGCCGCCTTCGAGCTGGATCACGCCACGTTCCGGGGTCGCGTCCCACAGCGACTCAAGGCCCGTGGGGAGTTGATCGCGGAAGAAGAGTTGACTGTCGGCGAACGCCATGCCGAGTTCGTCGCCCATGTCCTGGCCGACGCTTTGGAGCGTGCCGGACCCGCTGCGGATGTCTTGGAGCGTGGCGGCGGCCGTCGCGCGGACGGACGATTCGTACTCGGGTGTCGCTTCGGATTGCTCTTCCTTGAATTCAAGCTGGATCGTCTTTCCCACCGTGTCGATGCATTCTTGCGTTTCGATGACGCCCGGGCACTCCACGAGAAGGTGCTTCTCGTCGCCGACGTACGACGGGGTGATGGTGGCTTCGCTCACGCCGAGCGAGTTGATGCGGCGTTCGAGGACGGTGCGGATGGCTTCGACGATGTTACCGCGCTGTTCTTCCAGTACCCGGCGCTGCTCGCGCAGGATCGCTAGCGTCTCGGCGCTCGCTCCGGCTGTTTCCGCGGCCCGGATGTCGGCGTCTATGGTTTCGAGCTGCGAACGGATTTCGTCCTCGGAGATCCGGAAATCGAGCTGGGTGCCGCCGGCCAGGTCGAGGCCGAAGTGGAACGGCGGATTGAGCCACGAAGGAAGCTGCGACTTGAGGCCGGACGGAAGGGCGACGAAGAGGAGAGCGAGTCCCGCGATGAGCGTGACGACAGGCCAGGTGGAAGTGCGTTGAGCCATAATTAGAGGGGAGTGACGGTGACGTTGAGGCCGACGTTTACGTCGTCGGCGAAGATCTGGGCGAGTTCGATGTCGGGGATGCCGTCGATGATGAGCGGCGTCGGAAAGTTCGCGTCGAGGACGCGCATCGTGCTGACCAGGCGATCATTCACGAAGAGGCCGAGATCCTTGCCCACGTTCGTTCCGAAGAGGGCGCGCATCTGCTCGAGGCCTTCCTCCGTGAATTTGATGCGTACGAGGGCGCCTTGGCCGCCCGGGCTGGGTGCCGCGACGATGCTGACGATGTCATCGCCGTTGACGTCCGTTCGCAGGAAGCCGCCGAGTCCTTCGACCGTGACGTCGGCGCCCGAGGCGGTCGTCGTTTCCATGATGTCGAACGTGAAATCGGACGTCATCTCTTCCGTCAGGATGTTCGCGCTCTCGCCGTCGGAGACCCCCAGCGTGAGCGTTACGCCCTCGGCGTCTTTCACGATGTTCTTCTCGCTGAGGGTCGCGTCCAAGCGTTCTAGCCGCCGCTCGGCCACGCGAATGGCCGCCTTGGTGAGTTCTTCGACCGAGGTCGGGTCCTGCGTGTCGAAGGTCAGCCGGTAGGTGACCGTCGTCGGACCGCCGCACGCGGCAAGGATTGCCACGGAAAGGCCCAAAACGGTAAGTGTATGAAAACGCATGCCCGGGGAGTGTAGGCGAAGGTTGCCAGGCGGGCAATTTGAATGCCGCTTGTCTTAACTTCTCGTTAGCGAGGCAAAATGAGGGTCGTATCGGCCCGGAGCATCTTGCCGCTTAATTCCACCCCTCGCAGCGAGCAGCCGTTGTCGATGATGCAGTTGTCGAGGACGCAATCTTCGACGAAGCAGTCGTCGAAGATCACGGTGTCCGTCAGCTTCGAACGGACGACGTCGCTTCCCTTCCCGAGCACCACGCTGCCCGTACGTTCGCTGTCTTCGAAGCGCGATTTCTCGCCCTGCACGACGGTGTCGCCCACGAGGAGCTTCGTTGCCTCGAGGTAGGCTTCGAACGAGCCGATGTCGTACCAGGGTTCCGTGAACGTGAACGCGTCGACGGCCATCGTCCGTCGCATGAATTCCTCGAAGATGCCGCCGATATTGTCGGCGTGAGCGTGGGCGTATTCCACGAGGATCGGCAGCGCCGCCGCGGGGATGATGCTGCAACCGGTCGAGATGAACGTCGTTTTGGGTTCTTTCGGCTTCTCCTCGAACGCCACGATGCTTTTGCCATCAGGACCGAGGATCACCGTGCCGAACTTGCTCGCGGCTTCGAGGCTTTTGACGTCATAGGCGGCCAAGAGGGGCGTGCCCGGGCGGTAGGCGGCGATGAACGTCGCCATATCAAAACCGAGGTAGTTGTCGCCGGTGAGGAGTAGCACGTCTTCGGCGATGTTCTCGCGCGTCACCCAATCGGCCACGGCGCGCAGCGCGCCGAGCTTCGCATCGTCATGTAGGGCGGACTCGATGTAGACCGTCGCGGGGCGGCCGAGCGTCTTCTGCCATTCGTTGAAATCTTCTTCGAACGCCGCGTTGGTGCTGACGGTTACGTGAAAATCTGCCGGGAGCTTGTCGACGATGTGCGTGAGGATCGGTTTGCCGACGAGCGGCAAGAGGGGCTTGGCACGGTGCTCAGTGAGCGGCCACAAGCGTGTGGCGAAGCCGCCGGCGAGGATGAATGTTTTCATGCGCGCGGAGAGTATACGGGAAAACGGCTTACTGGAAGAACCACAGCGCCAACGGTGCCCTTGGGCGCACGGCCGTCACCTGGCGTCCTTCGAGCACCTCGACCTTTTCGTCGCGTTCGATGATGCCGAGCACGGACGGGAGCAACAGGTAGGTGATGCCGCGCGCGCGGCAGGCGCTCAGGAGATTCAACGATTGTTCGAGGTCGCTGCACTGGATGACGTGCGTGATGTCGTATTTCTGCAACGTCTCTTCGAGTTTGTTCAGCTTGCCGAGGACCGGCACGCCTTCGATGGCGGTTTCTTTCGTTCCTTTGCCGTCGAGGATGGCGACGGGCTTCAACGGGTTCTTCTTTTCTTGCAGGGCTTTGATGAGCCGGGCGGCTTCGCGCGTGGCGCCGACGATGAGCGTGGGGTACATCGGTTTCTCGCCGTGCATGGCCAAGCGTGTCGCGTAGCCGAATGCGAGGTGCCAGGTCCACGTGCAGACGATCGAGAGGACCAAGGCCATGGCCAAGAGGCTGCGGCTGAAGAACGCGCCGAAGAGGAAGTAGTACACAAGCGTGAAGAGCGCCGCGCCGCCGACGCCGGCGAAGACGATGTAGGCGAGGGTGCGCGGGCTGCGCTGGGCGCGAAGCAGAGCGAACGTGCGGGTGCCGATGAGCATGGCGAGCCACGCCGGGGCCACGAGGAGCACGGCGATGAGGAAGCGATCGAAGGGGAAGTCCGACGAGAAGATGAAGCCGACCCGCACGAAGTACGCCACGACGTAGCAAGCCGTGAAGACGAGGAGATCGGTGACCAGCCACGTGGCCAAGAACAGAGCGCGACGCATGTTCGGAGCGTAGCACAAAGCGCCCGCTGAGACCGAATGGTCGTCAGCGGGCTGTTTGTTCGTTTGACCTGGGCGGCAAAGCTTTATTCGAATTCGAATAGCATGTCTTGCGATAGGTGTTCGAACGATCCCATCCATGTCACGCGGTAGGTGCGCTCCATGATCGAAAGGGGGACTGGTTTCTTCCCATCGAGACTGAGCGCCTTTTCCGCGGCCGCGATATGAGCGCGGATGTCCGTCGGATTCTTCAAGCGGGCTTCTTTGACGTCCGGATAGCGTTCCGCGATATCGCCGAGCGCGTCTTTGAATTCTTCGGAAAGCGGTTTGCCGAACGATACCATCGGCCGTCCGTTTTCGATCGTTCGTTTCACCGGAGCGACCACGACGCGGATCGTTTTTTTGGAGTGCGCGGGCGGAAGCAGCGTGATGGCGTCTTTGGTCTGGTCAAGATCGGACGTCGTGATGATCACTTCGTCTGCCTTGATTTCGACCGTGGGCTTCACGGGGTCTTTGCCGACGCGGCTGTTGTAGTCGCGAACGACGTCGTTCAATTGCTCCGTCAATGGTCTTTCGGCATATGCCAGCGATGATGTGACAAGCATCAACGCGATCGAACAGAGGAACGTTTTCATCGGACTTCTCCTAAAGGTGTGATGCCGCAACGAACTGTCGCGGTCATCGGGGTGGAATGTATTGTTGCCGCCGGTGGGCCAAGGAACGCTCGAAGCTTTCGCTGCGAGGATTAATATTATAGAATATTATTAATAAAAAGCAAGTACTATGAATACTCGTATTATAGCTGTTTTATAGCTTCAAAGCGCGAATGCCAACTTCGTGATATCCCACGGCACGGTGCCCGTCCAGGTGGCCAAACCGTCGCCCACGGCGTCTTCCGCGAGCGGCAGATACGTTTCCATCCAGGCGAGTTTCGCCGTGACCGACGCGTTGTCTTTCGCTTGGGCCTGCATCATGTCGCGCTGGCTGACGTACGCCGTGAGGCTTTCAGCGAAATCTTCGTGATGGTTGCTCTTCGAGTAGCGGGAGACGAACGCCGTGTCCGTCATTCCTTTTTTCTTCGTGCCGTTTGGTTCCCACGAAATGTTCCAGAACGCGACCATCGGGCTGTCGTTGTAGTAGATGATGTTGCCATCGCGGTAGCCGCTATCTCCCGATGTCGCGGATCCGACGAGATTTCCCGCGATCACGTGGCCGCATTCGTGGATGAGCAGCGCGACGAGTTCGCTGTCGGGCACGGAGCCGTCGAGGATGATCGTCGTCTTGCCGCCCAGGCCGCGGCGGGTCGCGCCCGTGTAGAGGATCGAGAAATTTTTCAGGTTGTCGCGGCAGCTAGCGGGCAGTGCGTTGAGCGCGGCCGTCATGAGCTTCTTGTGCGTGTCGGTGATGGTTGGTTGGTCGACCGCTGGATGAATCAGTGCGACCGGTGCCGGCTTCGGGAGGGGGATTGCGGCCGCAGCCAATGCGACGCGGCGTTTCTTGCGCGCCGACGGGACGATGATCCTCCGCGTCGATTTGGTCGCCTGCCGCAGTATGGTCGATGCCGTTGCGGCCGGTCGTTCATTTGCTACACTCGCGCCGTCCACGAAGGATCGTGGCGCAGTCCACGCGAATCCAGCGATGCCCAGGAGCAGCGAGAGAAGCCCAATGGAAACGGCATTTCTGTGCATCAAAACGTGGGCGGAAGCAGAAAGTGTATAGTATTACCATACTGTTATAGTTATGTCAACAATTGAGGTTCCTCTCCATACGGGGCAGGAACACGACGTCACCATCGAGAAATTGACCCACGGCGGCGCCGGTTTCGCCACGCTTAACGGCATCTCCATTTTCGTGACGGGCGCTGTGCCCGGGCAGCAGGTACGCGTGGTGCTGACCAAGGCGAAGGACCGGTACGCGGAAGCGAAGATCGTGAAAGTGATCCGCAAATCGAAAGACGAGATCCCCGCGCGGTGCCCGCACTTCGGCACGTGCGGCGGATGCCAGTGGCAGCAGCTCCCGTACGACAAGCAGCTCACCTACAAGGAAGGCATCGTGCGCGAGACGCTCGAGCACCTTACGCCGGTCGATGAGGCCGTGCGCAAGCAGCTGCCGGGCCGCGTGCTCAAGATCATCCCGAGCCCGCAGGTGTTCAACTACCGCAACAAGCTGGAGATGAGTTTCGGCTTCACGTCGATGCGCAGCGAAGAGGTGAACGGGAAGAAGAGGTTCTTCGACGAAGGCCCGACGATCGGCTTTCACCAGCCCAACGAATGGTCGACGGTGCTGCCGATCACCGAGTGCCACCTCTACGACGAGTCGCTCTCGATGCTCCTCATGGACGTGCGCCGTTTCATGGAGCAAACAAGGCTCCCGGTCTACAACCCCAAGACGCACAAGGGACTGCTCCGCAACCTCCTCCTGCGTCGCGGCATGCACACGGGCGAGCACATGATCGGCTTCATGGTGAACGGCAAGAAGAAAGAGCTCGAACCTCTTTTCCAGCACTTCATGCGCTTCGGCGGCCGACCCGGGCTCGCGTCGCTGCTCGTCATCGAAAGCACAGGGCTTAATGACAAACCTGAGAACCCGCCGGTGTATCCGCTGGTGGGCAAGACGACGATCAAGGAGCGCCTCTTTGACCTCGAGTTCGACATCTCGCCGTTCTCGTTTTTCCAGACCAACACCTTCGCCGCCGAGAAGCTCTACCACGCGATCTCGCAGGTGGCGGAGATCAAGCAGAGCGACACCGTCCTCGACGCATACTGCGGCATGGGCACGATCGGCCAGTACCTCGCACGCTACGCGCAGAAGGTCGTGGGCATCGAGAGCCATCCGACGGCCGTGGAGGATGCCTTGGCGTCCGCGGGCAAAAACCGCATCGGGAACATCAGCTTCTACAAAGGCCGCAGCGAACAGGTGTTGAAAGACCAGCTGAAGCCCGGCGGCAAGTACGCCTTCGACGTGATCGTGGTCGACCCGCCGCGCGCGGGCATGCACCCGGCAGCGCTCGAATCGATCATCGCGCACAGTCCGCGCACGATCGTATACGTCTCGTGCAACACGGCGACCTTCGCCCGTGACCTCGGCGTGCTCCTCAAATCGGGCTACGACCTGCGCACGGTCCAACCGGTCGATATGTTCCCGCACACGGCGCACATCGAGACGGTCTCGGTCCTCCAAAAACATTGATATGCAGAAGATAACGTTGCTATGCATCGGCTCGGTGAAAGAAGCCTGGGCCAAGGAGGGCTGCGCGTTCTACCTCGAACGGCTCGAACGCGCGACGAAGCTTGAGGTGGTCGAATTGCCGGCCAGCAAAGAGAAGGATCCGGACAAGCAGCAGCGCGACGAATCGGCTCGGCTCATCGACAGCGCGAACAAGCTCGGCGGCGCGCTCTTCGTGCTCGATGAAACCGGCAAGGGGATGACGACCGTGCAGTTCTCGACGCTCATCGGCGCGGCGAAGGACCAGGGCACCCACCTCGTGTTCCTCCTCGGCGGCGCATACGGCCTCGTCGACGACGTGAAGCACGCGGGCAAGAAGATCCGCCTCTCGGATATGACGCTTCCGCACGAACTGTGCCGCGTCGTGTTCCTCGAGCAACTCTACCGCGCGACGGAAGTTTTGAAGGGGAGTGGATATCACCACGCCTGATCACATATCGCCCAGATACTCCCGGACGCGATCCGGCGCTATCCGATAAGGCGTTCCTTCGCCTTCGCAGAAGTGATGTTCGCGGAGGAGGTGCGGGTGCAGATCGGACAGGATCATCGCGACATCCGCCTTCACCAGCTCTCCGTAGCACTCCAGATCGATACGTGTGGACGCGGTGGGATGGCGTTCCATGATCGCGATCGCCTCGTCGATTTTCTCCCGGTGGACGATGATGATTTCCCGAACGGCGAGAGCCAGCGAGAAAACGTCCGACGACAGAAAATCGTTCCATGGACATGCCATCCCGGCGATGTACGTGGGTCGCAGCAGCGCGTGTCCGTTCCAATCGTCTTTCGTGCTGGCGAAAATTTCGTCGATCCGTGCCGCGATGCGTTCGCAATCCAGATCCAATTCGGCCATGCGTTGCGCGTCGGCGGCCTTCCTGTCGGCGAGTCGTTCGGTCGGCAGGAGAAATCCGTACCGTGCATTTTCACTCGGATGCATGCGCAGCTCGGCCTCTTCATCGGATATGCGCGTTGTCTCATCGAAAAACATATAAGCTATTAAATACTTTATTAATATTATGTCAAATATCCATGCACACAGCGTTACGAGGTATCATTATGCGTGATGATGCTTCTCCTGCTGCTTGCCGCGCTGCCCTTCGGCGTGAAGGCCCTGACCATCGCCGCCGGTTTATGGGGTTACGGGCTGCAATCGCTCTATAAAATTCCGCAGCTGCTCGTGCCCGTCGCGTGGCGGTTCTTGCATGGCGAACGCGGATGGTCGATCGTGTGGCCCGTGTCCGAACCTCGGCCGTCGTGGCGTTTGCTGCTCGTTGCGGTCGGTTTTTCCTGCGCGTTTACCGGTACGGCCATCGCATTGATTCTCATGCTCTCGGAACCGTTCGGCATGGATCCCGTCGCGATCCGCGCAGGGATGGACCTACGTTTCGCCGCGTCGCCGCTCGCCGCCGTCCTGATTGTCGCGTTCCTCACCGTCGCGAATTCCGCGCTCGAAGAACTGCACTTCCGCGTGTGGCTCGATCGAGAGATTTCGAAACGGATGGGCGACGCCGCGGGCATCGCGATCTCCGCGTTCCTCTTCAGCGCGATGCACTGTTTCATCCTCCTCGTACTGCCTGTCGAATTGCCGAATGTCATCGTGGCGTTCATCACGATCGGCCTCGCGCTCGCGGGCACGTGTTGGAGTTTCCTCTTGCGCCGTCCGGGCGGTGCCCATGCCGCGTGGCTGAGCCACGGCCTGACCGACGCGCTGCTCCTGGGTTGGGGACTTTTCTGGCTGGGGTATCTCTGAAGAGCGGTATACTTCTCGTATGTCCGACCAGCTCAACAGCATCGCCCGGCTTCTCGGCAATTCCTACGCCCATGTGCAGCACGGGATCGACAAGGCGATCGAGTGGGGGTTTTCGAAGATGGAAGAACAGGCGAAGGCCGCTCCGAAGAAAGCCAAGAAGCCGAAGGGCATCGCAGGCAATGCGGCGGCGTTCGCGAGGGGGTTTTTCGGCGTTATCGGCGAGGCAGGAGGGGCGTACTTCCGGACGTACGAGGAGCTGAAGAAGCGGCAAAAATGAGGTACGATGTATCCATGAAGAGAATCTCCTTCGTCCGAGTCGGCATCGGAGTCGGCATCGTGATCGTGCTCGCGGTTGTCGCACGGTTTACGGTCGCAGTGCCGTATTCCTTCGACGGCAATTCGATGGCCGGAACGATCGAGCATCGCGATCTGCTTCTCGTCAATCGTTTCGACCGAGACGTCCAGCGTGGAGACATCGTCGAGTTCATCATGCCGAACACGTACGACAAGATACTGATAAAGCGTATCGTTGGGTTGCCGGGCGAGGAGATCGTCCTCCGGGATGGTGAGGTGTACGTTCGCACGAACGACGGGGATGAGAAGCTCGAGGAACCATATTTGGACGACAGGAGTGCAGGTGCCACATACCCGCACCCGCCGATGATGGAGAACGGTATCGAGCAGTCGTACCACCCGATCGACGGCGCGTATTTCCTCCTTGGGGACAATCGCAGGGCCAGCCACGATTCCCGGAGTTTCATGAATGACGACGGCGTATTCCTTCGACACGTTCCTGCCCAAAGCATCCTGGGGACAGTGTGGTATTACTGAAGCGAAAAAAGTAATGTTTGCTCTACAAGCAAGAGAGTGATTCACTGGATGCAGCGTACGTTGTTTGTTTCTTGTCACAACACGGAGAACACATGTATGAACGCGCAGAGCTTTTCGAAAAATAGCGTCACGTACATGTTATTAACACGGGTCACCAAGGTGCTTTCTGCGCCAGAGGCATTCCGGCCTGGTCGTTGCAGTAACGCCATGCGAACCCGTGATGGTACAGATCAATCACGGTGATTGATCGAAAGCTTGTCAGGCGCTGCTCACGGGAGCGGCGCCATTTTTTCATCGAGACATGGAGTAGAATGCACGCATGAAGACATTCACATCGCTCGTTTTTACGGCCCTGTTCGTCCTACGCCCTTCATCGGTTTTCGCGTACGAGGACGTGCACGCCGGAGTGTGGTTTGAAGAGGCTGTCCAATCCTTCGTGCAGGACGGATATCTGGATAGCAAGCAGAAGAACTTCCGCCCGACCGATACCGCCGCGCGCGCGGAGTTCATCAAGTTGATCATCGAATTGAACGGCGGCGTGCTGAACGTGCCGCCGGCGGATCCGTCGTTTGACGATGTGCCTCTCGACGCATGGTTTTACGGATTTTTCGAAGAAGCCGCGCACGAAGAGTGGGTGAAGGGAAGGAATAATTGCCTCGGAACGCATCCGTGTTTCGCCGATCCCGGCGCGCCCATCACGCGCGCCGAAGTGATGGTTCTTCTTCAGCGATCGTTCGGATTCGAACGTACCGGTTCGTCGCCCGGCGTGTCCGACGTCGACCCCAAAGCATGGTACGCGGATGCCGCCTACGCGTTGGCCGACCATTGCATCGTTTCCGGGGACGCCGCGACGGGCGCGGTACGGCCGCATGCGTCGATCAACCGCGCCGAGATGGTGGCGATGCTTCACCGCGTCGATCAAGGGCTCTCCTACGGCGTCGATTGCGGTGTTCTGGCGGATTGATGCATATGCGCGGCCGCCTCTTGCTTGTGGCAGAAGCCGCGTTTGCTATACTCCGCGGGCTCTATTTGAAAGCATCGTAATAGCCGCGGCCCCATCGTCTATCGGCTAGGACACTTGGTTCTCATCCAGGAAAGCCGGGTTCGATTCCCGGTGGGGCTGCCATGAACCACTCGTCTTCGGCTCGGGTTCGTGGCTAGTGCGCACCAGCAGCACGGGATGATCGGAGGGCGAATGGAATTCCCCGCTCGCTGCAACCCCCTCTACACTGCGTTCGATCACTATGACGATACGCTTCTTTCCTGCGTGGCTACGGATCGAGCATGTGTTGCTCGGCGCGTTCATGCTGTCGCGTCTTCTTTTGCTGCGGCAAGAATGGGGCGCTTCCATCGGATGGGATGTGGGCGCGCACGTGGATATGCTGAAATTGTGGCCGTGGGATGAAAACGCGTGGGACGTACGGTCCAGTTTCTATGCGTACCATCCGCCGTTGGCGTTTCTGTTCGCTAGGGCTTTACATCTACTAGGGCTTCCCGCTGCCGAGAGCGTGCAAACGATCGGGTGCATTGTTTCGATCGCGGCGTTCTTCTTTTTGCGCGGTACCGTTTCGTTGCTGGGGAAGTTGCGGAGCGCGGAGGGCATCGCCTTTGTGTACGTGACCTCGGCGTTGCCGGTGCAGCAGTATCTCGCGTACAGCATCAACATGGATGTCTTCGTGTATGCGGCTGCCTGCGCGGTCGCGTATTTTTCCGTGCTGCTCGCCAAGAGGCCTTCTGTCGGCGGCATGTGGGGGTTAGCCGCCATGCTCGCGGTCGGGATGCTCACCAAGTCGTCCGCGCTACTTGTATTTTCGCTGCCGGCCGTTCTCATTCCGTTGCTCGTGCTGCCCTTATTTCCGAAGCGTACGACGCGTCGCAACGCCATGCGGGTCATGCTATCGGGGGGCCTGTCGATCGGGCTGGCCGCCGCGATGGTTTCGCCGTATTACGTCGGGCGCTACGTGTTGCAGGAGGGGGCGCTGTTCGTCAGTAATATGGATTTTCGGGAATACGGGAGCGAGGATCTTCAGCGGGAGCGCAACGACGTTCGGGATGCTGACCGGGGAGCGTTTCTTCGGGATTTGTTTAGTGTGCGAGCATCGGAGCTCCTGACGCTCGCAGACCGCGATCAGGGGCGCGTCCGATTGGTTAATACATGGCGTGACATCTGGGCTGGCAGCAAGCACAACGTACGGAGTTCGCCATTCTCGTTGTGGCTGAGTCACGCGTATTCATTCGCGGCGATGGCGCTGCTTGTCGCGGGCGTTGTGCACTTCCTTGCTTTTTTCCGCGGCGACGATTGGGACCGCTTCATGGTAGGCATGTTGCTCTTTGGCCTGTTGCAGATGGCGGCGCTCGTCGCGTACGCATGGAAGTATCCGCACCCCCTCGGGTTGCCGACGAAGCTTATCTATATCGCGCCGGTGCTCGTGCCGTTCGGGTTGATCCTCACGAGGGCTTTCGCATTCGCGCCAGCGTTGGTTCGCGGCCGGACGGTCGGCGTAGCTTCGGGTGCGGCGTTGCTTGGCGTATATCTCCTGCTGAACGGAATCCTGCCGGTGTATTGACGTCCTTACGCTTCGGCGGAAATGTGGGAGACGTTCAGCCCATGAACACGCCGATCTTCTTCGCGGCTTCGTAGACCGGATCGTCCGCGGTGACCATCTTCAGCTCGCCCGTGGCTTCCGCGATCGGCACGACCGATATGCGGTTGCTCCGCATCGAGACCATGCAGCCGAACTTGCCGTTATGCACGGCTTCGATCGCCGCCACGCCGTACGCGCGCGAGAGAATGTGATCTTCCGCGTTCGGGCCACCGCCGCGCTGGATGTGCCCCAGCACTGCGACGCGCATTTCGAATTCATCGTGGTTCGAGCGCTCCTTCACCGCCTCCATCACGCGCTCCGCCGCTCCGCCGAGCTGCGCTTCCGCCGAGTGCGTGCCGTCCGCGCGCGTGGCGAGGGTGCCGCCGATCTTCGCGCCTTCCGCCACCACGATCACCGCCGCGTTCTTGCCGCTCTTCACGCGGCCGCGCAGGAAGGAGATGAGGCTTTCGATCTCGAAGGGGAATTCGGGCAACAGGATGCCGTGCGCGCCCCCCGCGACGCCGCCGTACAAGGCGATCCATCCCGCGTGGCGGCCCATCGTCTCCACGAACATCACGCGGTCGTGGCTGGCCGCGGTCGTGTGGATCCGGCCGATTTCTTCGCAGGCGATTTCCACCGCCGAAGAAAAGCCGAACGTACGGTCCGTGCCGCTCAGGTCGTTGTCGATCGTCTTCGGAACGCCCACCACTTTCACGCCCGTCAGCTCCTGCAGTTGCATCGCGCCCGTGAGCGTGCCGTCGCCGCCGATCACGATGAGCGCGTCGATGGCGTTCTCGTTCATATTGCGAGCCACGCTCTGCAGTATCTCGTCTGGAATGCGCGACACGCCGCCTTTGCCTGCCTTTGCGGCGAAGCGTCCGCGGTTCGTGGTGCGGAGCATCGTGCCGCCTTCGTGGCTGATGCCGCGGATGTCTTTCAGCGTCAGCGGCTGCAGCATCGGGGGATCGAGGATGCCTTCCCATCCTTTCTGGATGCCCACGAACTCGTAGCCCATCGGGATGCCCGCGCGGACGATCGACGAGATGACCGCGTTGAGGCCTGCGCAGTCGCCGCCTCCCGTGAGGATGCCGATGCGTTTCACGTCGTGCTTCGTCATGGAAAGAGGAGTGAAGCAACGAGTGTAGCGTTGCTCATCCTACGATTCCAGACTCTTGGAGGATCGATGCTTACCGTAGCTCCAAGCACCACTGGTCGCCGCAGTCGCCGGGGAAGCTCGGGCGTGGTCTGCTGACGACGCGCGGCGGGCGTTCGATCTCGCGGCGGATGTTCTTGCACACTTTCTGGTCGTCCCTGTAACGCTCTTTCGCGTCGCGGTCCCGGTCGCTCTTCAGTTCTTTCGCGGCCCTTAGGGCGCGGGAATAGTGCCTGTCGGCGTCACGGATGCGCTCTCGGATTTCTCGGTCGGTGTCCGCGTCATACGCCTCCACGTACCGCACGCGCCGTTCGTCGAGGGCGCGCGTCTGGTCGTCGTTGAAGATGAGAAGCGAATCGATGAGTGCGTGTTCGCGCGCGTCGACCGCCTGCTGCATGCACATCCGATATTCGATCGGCGCGAAGGTCGCGGCCACAACCGCGATCGGGGCGATCACGGCGAAGAGGGCGATGACGGCGGAGAAGCGTGTGTTCATAGAAACATAGTTATAGCATATTTACATGTAGACGTAAATAGCGTACGATTCTTACGTGAATTCACCGTCTCAACCCGAATCGGCAGAAGTATTACGAAAGATTCTCGTTGCGGGGGTGATTTTGAAGGACGGCAAGATCTTCGTGCATCGCAATACGAAGTACGGCCTCCGCTTGGAACCGCCGGGCGGAAAATTGGAGCCGGGTGAAACGATGGAGGAGGCGGTCGTGCGCGAAATATTCGAGGAACACGAGGTTCGCGTGCGCGTCCTCAAGAAAATTGGCGTGTATCAAACCGACATGACGAAGGAAGGAATCTTCGACGTTCATACGTTCCTGTGCGAGATTGTTGAAGGGGAACCGAAGTTCGTCGATGACGGGAAAAACGACGGATTCGAATGGCTGGCGCCTGAGGATCTCGAAGCACGTACGGAGACGACGCTCAGCTTACGCTCCACGGTGCCGGATATCCGGGCGCTCATGAACTGATCCGTTTATTGCCGTCTTTATCCCGGGTCACGTACTATCGTTGTATGTCGTGGTACGAATACGTCATCTTCTCCGCGTCGGTCCTTACGGTCGTGGGGCAGGCCATCCTGCTGATGATTGCTCTTTCGTATGTGCCGGGGTTGCGGTTTTTGCGGCGGTTCATCGAACGCGATGTCCTCGTCTGGATGTTCGTGGTGTCGCTTACTTCGATGGGCGGCAGCCTCTTCTTCTCGGAGATCGCAGGCATCGAACCGTGCGTGCTCTGTTGGTACCAGCGCATCGCGATGTATCCGCTCGTGGCGCTCACGGCCGTGGCGTTGCTGCGGAAGAAAGACGCGAACGTCGCGTACTACATCCTGCCGCTGTGCATCATCGGCGGCGCGATCGCCGCGTGGCACTACGGCGAACACGTGCACACCGCGCTCTTCCCGGCGGCGCCCACGGAACCCTGCAGCCTCGACGGCATCTCGTGCGCCGTGCCGCCTTTCTGGCACCTCGGCTACGTCACGATCCCGCTCATGGCACTTACGGCATTCGCGTTGAACGCGGTGGGGTGCGCGTGGCTCCTGAAGCGCCGCGCCTGATCAGTCGCGCACGCGGAAGCTCTTCATCATGTCGAGGTCGTAAAAGACGTCCGCGCCGTCGGAGAACCGTATGCCTTGGCCGAGTTCCCATGAGAACGCGCGTTTGTGCGACGGCTGGTACTGGATCTCGTACACGTAGTTCAGCACGCATTTCGTTTCGTCGAGCGGCAAACCGTCGCCCCGGAGGAGGACGTCGAACACGCCCTCTTGCTGCGTCGGCGCCAGCTCGGCGACCCTGCACGCCGGGCCGTAGTGTTCTTTTACCCACGCGTCGAGCGCCGCGTCGTCTTCGACGTCGGTGCGGACGATGGTCCAAGCCGTGCCGTTGCTCTCGGGATCCGTCGTGAGCGATGCGATCGTCGTCTGTCGGCCTTCGCCGTAGCGGACGGGCGCGATGAACGTGCGATTGCGCTCGGGGTCTTCGAACGCGTCGACGGGAACGGATCCGGCTTCGCCCATGACGAACACGTCCGTTGGAAGGTTCATCGAGAAACCGAGCGGGCTGTCGTACCGTTGCATGTCCGTCGGCGGCGTCGCTGACGTGCATGCGGCGAGGCCGAGCGCGAGGAGCAGGCTGCCGACGGGCAGAAGAAAGCGGTTCATGTGCATGGACGGAAGTATACAGAAAGACCGTCCCTCGTATGCGGGACGGTCTTCGGGAGAAAGTCTTCTTACTGACCCGGCGTGGGCGTGGGGGTCGGCGTCGGGAGTTGGGCGTCGATGTTGATCGTTCCGCCGTCATTGGGCGTGCCCGCCGCGTTGAACGGGAACATGCGGAAGAAGAACAGCGCGAAGCCCGCGAGGACGACGAGCGCCACGATCGTCACGACCAGCGTGGCGACGGACGAGCTCTCGCCGGATTCGGTGCCATGATGCACATCGCGTTCGATGATGGTCGTCATATCGAAAAGGGGAAAGGAGATACGCCATGGAAGACGCGTCGATCCGCCATGTCTGTCCGTACGCGCGCTGAAAATTGAATACAATTATTGTTCAGTTCCGGCTTCTTCCCCTTCAAGGAGCCGTTTGTTGAAAATGCGATGCACCGTGGCGATTGTCTCGCCATTCACCCCCGCTCGTTCCGCTAGTGCCACAGTTTCGCGGTCCGTGAGTCGTGCGACCGCGTCGAGTACCGCGCGTACGCGCCGCATGTGTCGATCGTTCGCGTCGCCCAGCGTTTCGTATCGCTGCACCCATTCGTCGGGATGGTCATACAGATGGTCGCAGACGGCGAGCACGATTGTGTGCACGGCTGCACGATACGGTTGTTCTTCGAGCGGCGTGTACACGTCCCCGTACATGACTTTTTTCAGCGCCTCTTTTTGCCGCGCGATGTTCTTCGGCAGCCGGACGATGTTCTCCGGCGCCTTGCGCACATCGTCGAGCGTGACGATGTTATATTTTTCCAGTTGACGATACGTTTCCTTGATGAGGTGGGATTTCAGCGATTTGATGAGTTCTGATTCGATGCCTCGGCGGGTTTCGTGGGACGAGTCGTAGGCTTTCCTAAACAGTTCTATTTCCATGAGACGGCGGACGTCGAGGATGCGGTGTTCGATGCTTTTGCGGATATCGCAGGGGTAGTACGACATCGAGTCCATGAGGTCGCCCGCCTGACCTTCGAGGTGCATGCGCCAATTTTCCGGGCGGCGATAGTACGAGCCGTGCTTGTCCAACGCTTCGAGCAGTTCGATGCTCGGGTTCATGTCTTCGAGGACGGTGACGACGCGAATCGTGTGTTCGTTGTGTTCGAAGCTGATGACGCCGTCGGTTTTCGTTTTGCTCCAGGTGTTGAGCGCCGTCTCGCCTTTGTGGGCGAACGGCGGATGGCCGATGTCGTGCAGCATCGCCTGGGCCTGCATGAGGTCCGGGTTGAGGCCAAGTTCCTCGGCGGTGAAACGTCCGAGCGTCGCCACGTCTCCGGTGTGAGACCCCCTGCTCGTGACGCGCTCCATGGCGGTCGTCGAGTGGATTTGTGCCTTGCCCGCCATCGCCTTGAATGCTTCCGCATAGTTCGCGCGGCACACGTCGATCGCGAAGCGTGTTCGTCCTTCGTTTGTGGACACCGGCTCGTCGCGTAGGCGGCCAATGCCGAAACCGTGCTTCACCGCGTACGGTTCGAG
>CAZZDD010000020.1:0-7769 GCA_964652185.1 uncultured Candidatus Peribacteria bacterium
GCGCTCTCCTCAACCTCCTTCAACTCCTCGATGCTTTCACAGCAAGCGATGTTGTCCTCCACGTTGCGTATCCAGCCATCAAGATCGACAAGCATCTCGACCTCGCCGATCGCCTCAAGAAGCTCTTTCTGCTTTTCGGGTTCCGGCACCGAGGCTTTGCCCTTGGGACGACCCCGCTTCGTCCCAAGCTGATTAGCAACAGCCTCGGTGCCGGAAGTCTTGGTCTCGGTCTTCTCTTTGGCTTTCGGCTCGTCCGTCTTCGCCTCTGCTTTGTCGGTGGCTGGCTTGACATCTGGAATATCAGGTGCCGCCGCAGCTTTGGCGACCGGCTTGGTATCGGCAAACATCTCCTCGACGGTCGCTTCGCCGTTCTTCAGAGCCGAATACATGCCGCGCAAGGTCGGGATGTGCTCCAAGCTGATGTCGTCCAAGCCGCCAATACCAATGGCCGCGCAGACGCGCTCGGGCGTGACGCCGAAGGCCGCAAATGCCTTCATCGTCTTTTCCTTGGTGACAGCCAGCGTCTCGATCGTGCCGGCAATCACGCTTTCTGCGCGCTCATAGGCTTGACGCCAGACACCCTTGGGAACGCCGGTCAGAACCGCGTTGCGCTTGGCAATCGAGCAGGCCGCATTCCCGGTGACGATAATCATGTCGTCTGAGAGCAGCTTGCCATACTTGTCGGAGATCCGGCGGCGTACCTTTGCCGACCAGGCCGTGTTCGTTTCGAGGTCGTGAAACACGCCCTCGGCCTCAACGAATTTTTCGGTTCGGTCAACGTGGGTGACGCGCGCCGCGACTCGGCAGTTACCCCACTGCGAGGCGATAATCTCAGAAAATCGCGCCGATGGACCCTTGATCGGCTTTCCGCCACGAGGCAGCGCGTAGATGCACTCTTCCGCCGTCTCCTCATCAAGTGTCGCCAGCGTTAGGATGTTCTTCTTGGCGCGGTCAATTGAGCGCGGATAGGCGTGTGCAGTGGCAATCTGTTGGTCGATCTCGGCCCGCGCTAAGGACATGGCGAGCGTGGGCGCTGGCATATGGGTAATCGGCGAAAGCACTTCTCCGGTCTTTGGGTCATGCGCGGTCATTGTCATGTTCCTTGGTTTAAACTCGCGTCGTCCGGTGACGGTTCGATGTCTGTTGGCGTGGTCTCGGCCACCGCTTTACGGATGCGCCCCTTGAACTCCTCCCATTCCATGGCCTGAGAGCACTGCCCGTGATGCCGACAGTAAGAACGCTGCGCTCTGATCCGAACAATTGGCCATGGAACGGTTTGTAAATTCCAGCGTAGCGGTTCGGCAGGCTCCCACTTCTCGCAGAGGAATAATACGGACAGAGCCGCCATGGCCCCGGTGTGTGCTTCTTCGATGTCATGACTTGGCCTCAGCCTCATCGAGCAATGCCTCAATGGCGGCTATCGTTCTCTCGGGAATGTCGATGCCTTTGCGCCAAATAAGCGCCATGCGACCGCTGAGACTGGAGATGCGGTTGAGGCGGCGACGCCGCGAGACCGCAGAGGCCATCTTGTCTCCAATCTCCGGCGTATAGCGCTCAATCGTATACGGATTGTTCCCGGCTCCATAGCCGCTGGGGCGATACTGGCGTTCAGCAACAATAATGTTCCCATTCTTGTAGACTTTATCGACGGTCGCAATTCTCGCGTCGGAGTACGTGAAGTCTCTGCGAACATAAACAACGACCTTGTCCCCGACATTCCATTTGCTTCCGCTCATTCCGTGCCATCCTTATTGCCCTCGGAAATCATGGCGTCGGCCAGAAAGTAGGATAAGCGCGCGATCTCTTCGGCCGTGGAGGTGTAGCGATATGTGCCAGAGCAGAGACCAGCCAGCGCTTGGCCAGCAAACCATTCGCGCTTGCGGTACTTGTAGGTGAGGAGCATGGGGGCGGCGGTGGTCATGCGGGCTCCGTCGATTTCGCGTTTTCGAAACGCCATGCGTTCCAGACGTCGAGATCGCCATTGGCGACAGTGACTTTTGTCTCGCGCTTGCGTTCAGAAATCGGGAGCTGGAGCCAGCGGCGCTTCAATGGAAGCCAGCCCGGCATCTCAGGGCCCTGCTCTTCAACACGAGCATCACGCCACTTCGTGTCATCTATTTGGTAACAGCAGCCGCTATGCTTCATTCCAGGCGTCTCGAACCGCACGCGCACATCATGAATTAGTAGACGGCCATCGCGGCGACTGACGTAAGCGTGTTGGGAGTATTCCCGCTCCGGCAGCGTGACGCCGGGAAATGCGCGCAGGATTTTGCGGCAGACAACAGCAATGGCGCGCCGCTTCAGGGTGGCAATCCGCTTGCGCTCCGCCATGTCGTCATCATGGCAGACGCGTGAGCACCAGATGCGCTGCGGCGACGGCTCATAGGGCTGCATCGGTGGCGCTGGGTTGCCCTCGTCATCCTCGTCCACACCCCATTCGATCAAGTCCCGGTCGATGCGGCGGTAGCAGCCGTGGCATTCGAAAGACCAGCCGTCTTCGATCATTTCCAGGGCGGGCACCGGGCCAGGGGCATACTTGTCCCACCCCTTGCAGCGCTTTGCGGAAATACCAGCGATGTAGCGATCGCCGTCACCGTGCTCATTGGCCCAGTCGCGCTTTGCCTCTATCGACGAGCGCGCAAAGACGACCATGTCCATTTCCGGGTCATCGCCGCCGCTGACGTGGAAGCAGAGATAGGGCTTGTCCTGGGTCGTCATGCGACCACCTTGCGCTCATCGAACGCCGTTGGATCTCCGATGACGAGCCGGTTCTTGCGCAATAGCGTGCGCAGCGCCCCGCTGTTGATGACCACGGGCCCAGTGACGTCGCGCCACATCTGGCGCAAATGCTCCGGCACGGGCCCGGCGATGCTCTCGACGAAATCACACGGGACCGGATAGCGTTCGAGCGCGCGGAGCGATCCGTAAACGTTCTTGTAGTGATAGCCGGGATCGAGGTCTTCGCGCGTGTAGCGGCCGGCCGCGGCGAGAGAATAGACATAGCCGCAGTTTTTAGGTCGCCAGAATGTCACGAACGGGTGATGGCTTGGGTTGGTCCACTCGCGCCGCACATCGCAGACGAAATATTCGGTGTGCTGGGTCATGCTTCCACCTCTGCCGACTTCGTGGCCGGCATCTCGTTCCACTCGCGGCCGTCGAGCAGGCGGCCGGCGCGGGACTTGCCAAACTTTCGCAGCGGTGTGCTTGGCTTCTCCAATCCGCTGCCGGCGAGGTAGCTCAGCTTTCCAACTTCCTTGCGCTCGGTTGAGCACACGGTTCTCATGGCTAGCAGCGATCCAACATCTCGCCCTACGGGATGAGTACCCTCCGGTCCCCACTCTCCCCACTGCTTAAAGAAGAACGGCACGCCGGCGGCGATACACTGATCGCGTATTGATCGCGCCCAGTCAGGATGCATGGGCCGCGCGTTCGGCCCGCTCTCGCCGCCAACGATGACCCAGTGGATGCTCGGGCCTCCGATGGGGATAAGAGCGTCGTTTGGGTCCAGAGCATTGATGATGCGCCCACCGCCCAGCGTGATGTCGCTAAAACGGATCGGTCCTAGCAGCGGTTCTGCACTGACGAACCTCACTGCTGCCGGAGTCGCGAGCAGATCCGGGATGCGCTCGTCGGCGCGGCGCTGATCCTCGCACGACACGCCGAGCCAGACGTTGGGGAGAGGCCATTCCTTTAACTCACGATCGCACCAGTGGTCGGGTGCCAGTCTGTCCATCGCCTCGTCAATCCTGACGCATGGCGTCCGACCGTCGACTATGCACCACTTTGCCGCGACCGATGAAACGTAGTCCCGCATCCGTGCACTGCGCTTCGTCAGCGCCTGGAAGGTGTGCTGCGGGCAAAGCGCCATGACGGCGAACACGCGGTCGATCCATTCGTCTGGGACATCCTCGTGAAACAGATCGCCCATGGAGTTGACGAAGTACGTCGTCGGCTTTCTGCGCTTAAGCGGAGACAACAGCGTAGATTCAGGCGCGAGCGCCATCTTGCCGGTCCAGACCGGCTTTCCGTTCACGATCTTTGTCGTGCCAGCATAGTGCTTGGGTGCAGGTGGGCGGTCGTCGCTTTCTTTCTCATCGCCTGCGTACAACGCGGCGATGTACCGGCGATCTTGCTCGCGAACCATCGCCTCCAGCCGCGCCGCCATCCCCATCGCGTAGCAGTTGGTGCAGCCGGGGCTGACAATCGAGCAGCCGACGACTGGGTTCCACGTCTCACCCGTCCATTCGATCTTGCTCATGCTGCCACCTCCGCGCGCTGCGCGAGGACCGCATCGACGTTGGCGTGGTGGACCTTAAAGCTGAGAACCCAGACCCAGGGGTTTAAGTCCCATGAGCCGTTGCCGTTTAGCTTTTCCCAAAGCTCGCGGAACGCGTCAGTTGGGTCGCACCAGTTCTTGGGATGCGGCTCATTGCGAAACGCGCTGTAGTAGTAAGCGCCATCGCCGTGATGGATTTTGTTGACGCCTTCGGCTATTGCATCGCTCTCGCTGGGATGTTGACCTTCCATGTCCTGCAACCGCTCGACGCGCACGTCGGTGAGTTCGAGCGTGAGCCGGGAAGCCCAGCGGGGCATGTGAATTGAGGGTCGTGTCACGTCGCTCGCGAATTTCATGAATGGATCGTCGTCGCCCTCGAACTCGAAATATTCCGACTGACATTGGCCGTCAGCAGCATATGATTTTTCGTAGGCGTTAAATGGCGGCGCGTCTCCCCCGCGCGCTCCGGCGACGTGCGTGAGTTTGTATGCCTCCCGCACCCAAGCTAAGTCTCCCACTCGCCAGCGCAGACCCCTTGTATAGCTGTTTGTGACATTCCCAGAACGCGAGATGCATGCCTTTGGGAACACAGTCCCTTCGCAACCGCCCACCGAATGTGCTCTCGCTCTATATCCGAGAGTTTCGACTGGTGATGCTTCTCCCCCTTCATTCCACGCCCGTGCGCTTCCCTGTCCATCCAATTCTCTACTTGCGTGCCCCACGCAAGATTTGATGGAGTATTGTTCGACGGGTCTCCGTCCAAGTGTCTGGTCTGATGCGTCGGATTTGGCGGCCGACCATGGAACGCCTCGCAAATCAGCCGGTGAACGTGTTTCGTGACCTTGTTGTTCTCGTGGCAAAGCGAAACCGTAGCGTACCCCTTCGCGTTCCGGTATCCTTTCAATGGATACCAATCCACGAAATCCTTCTTGCCAAAGCCCTTGTATTTCGTGCGCGAGTATACTTTCCCGTCGGAGCCGGCCATGTAGTCGCTGTTTGGCGAACTGGGTATCGGCAGTAAATTGACGCCATTCGGCAGTGTCAGCATATATAATTCCTGTTTCTGAAAGATCGAACATGGCGGCAGGCTGCGGCTTCACGATCCGCCGCGTCTGAGTCTTTATCCCCTCTAAGGTAGAGCGGACCATGGGCGCAGACATCAGGATGGGGCGGGCGGTTCTCATGCGTCGCCTCGCTCGGCCAAGATCGCTAGATCTGCGGCCTTCTCCAGTTCCGCTTGGACCATTTGGCGACTGAGCCCGTCGTGCCAGCGGCCGATCTGTTTCAGCCACGCAATCGCTATATCGGTGTCGCCGGATTTGATGACTTCCTCGCGAACGGCCTTGGCGCGCTCAGCCGCATAGATGCGGCACTCGGGACAGGGACGTGAGCACAGTTCGCAGCCGCTTTCCGCGTCGAAGCAGGAGCCATCTATGCAGTCGTACAGAACGCCATCGCCGCCGCAGTTCCAGCACTCGTCATTATTAGGGTTTATGTGGTGATCGACCTCATCATAGATCGCGTCCAAAAGGACCTCGCCGAGGTCAACATTATTGGAGTTCATGCTACCTCCGTTTCTGACGCCCGCTCAATCATCCATTCCAGGAAGTCAGGATCGCGCTGCATGATCTCCTGCATGTGATCATCGCTGATCTGGCCCGACAGCCAGCAGGCGCGCAGCGCTTCGTAATCGTCAGGATGGCTCATTGCTCGGTTTCCAGCCGTTTCTGGACAACGTCCAACCAAAGTTGGAGCGCGCCATAGGCACCAACATTTGCAAGATGGGGGTTGTCTGGATAGAGCGCAGCAAGTGCGCCAAGGCCGCTGTTGATACAGGCGTTACAATACGCAACAGCATCGTGACGGTCTGGCAAAGTGCTTGGCAATGCCTCCTCCTGAGTGCGCGCCAGAATGGCGGCCATCTTCTTTGCGTTCTCGTGGAATTGATCGATATACCAAATCGTCGCCATTACTCTGCTGCCTCCTGAAAAGACATCCGCACGCCATCGACAGCGGCGCCTGCCTTTGCCGCCTTGTCGGCGAGCTTCTGCACCAGTTTGATAAGATCTGGGTTTTTCTGGCGTGCGTAGAAGATTGCCGCCGCCTCAAGATTGACAATGGTAGCCGTGGCAGGACCAGTCTTGGCGCTACGACGGTTGCCGGTTGTGCCGATCATGATCTTGGGCGTCTCTATAACTGGCGCGAACGTCTCAACCGGTTCCGGCTCGGGCGGCAATTCCGGCAGCTCCGGCAGCTCCGGCAGCGATCCGGTCATGGCGGCGATAGGATCATCCGCCTCCATCTTGGCGCGTTCGGCCTCGGCCTGCTTGCGCTCGGCTTCCAGCCGCTCGCGCTCTTCAGCGCGGCGTTTCTGCTCGGCGAGAAATTCTTCCCTGGCCTTCTTCTCGGCCTCGTCGCGCAACCGCCTCTGCTCGGCCTTGACCCATGTATCTGCGGTCTGCTCGAGCACTTTGGAGGCGTCCTTGGCCTCCTGAACCAACGGCATCCAGCGCCCGTCGATCTCCTTGACGATCTCCTGATGCGGGGCCTTCTCTTCCTTGCGCATGGCTTCCGCATCCAGGCCCAGTTGCCAGATGCGTTTGCGCCAATTCTCGCATTTGTCGGCGTCCGATTTGGTCTTGATCGGATTTCGCTTAAAGAAGTTGATGGCTTCCGCGATCTCGCCCTTGATGCGCTCGCGCATTCCGCGGTAGCCGGTCAGATCGCCGGAATTGTCTCCCGGTTGAGAGCCGCGTGCCGGCGGGGCGACTGTGGTCTCGGTTACTGCCGTGACGACCGTAGCTTCGAATTCGATTGCAGCAGGCTCGGAAGACTGCACAGGCCGGGGAGGATCCCACGGCCAAAGCTGGTCGTTCTCAATCCAGTGGTCTCGCTCATGTATTGTGAGAGCCTTGGGGCCTGTCCAATCAGTCGAGAGGTCGTCCTTGCCGAACAACCAGGCTCGCGCCACCGCATCTGCCTCGATCACGTCCAGGCCGATCTTGCCGCGCACGAACAGACCGTCATCCCACGTATGAGACGTGTTGCCGTGCTCGTCCACAAGCCAGATCTGCAGCGGCAGATAGGTGCGCTCTTGCTTTACGCCGTTGACGTAGCCGCCACCGCGCGAAACCAACCATAAGCCGGGCTGGGGATTCTCTAAGCTAACAACGCCAAGCTCGGTGGCCGGGTACATCGTCGGAAAGAATTGATCGCTCCTGCCGTCCAGCTTGGCACGCCAATGCCGGTAAACGTCTGCACCCATGATCCCGTGCCCCTTTGTTGACCAGAAATTTGGTGGACGTCTCTCCGCCCTGTCACGTCATAGTCGGAGGTTTGACGTTGCCCTCCGCTGCATCATGCTCGTGCAGCGCCGTGATCGTTCGTGGACATTTAGAGGCCGTCTTGAACGATCCAAGTCATCCAGCCTTCTCGGACGCCTTGCGGCGAAACTCACATGAACTCAGAACAGCAGGCCGGGCGCTACTCCGGC
>CAZZDD010000020.1:7869-37554 GCA_964652185.1 uncultured Candidatus Peribacteria bacterium
GCCTTGCGGCGAAACTCACATGAACTCAGAACAGCAGGCCGGGCGCTACTCCGGCGACGATGACTTTACAAACCGCCACTTCTGGCCGGGTCGCTAACGCCTCAGAGTCGCTAGCGCGACGGGCATAGCAGGCCCATCCACCTTTCCATTTTTTCGCCTCGCGTCACCGAAGCCGCCGGTTGCTTTGAGTACCGGCAACGCTAGACCTGGGCTGACAGTCCCAGGTAGTGCCCTTGCGATTAGTCATCACGTGTCTATCGTTGCGGGTCTGCTTTCCCCGCCTCTGCTGTTCTGAACTCACGCTTCGTTCTTTACTCGCCTTCCCCGGAAATGACCGGGCGCGTGAACGCCCGGCCAAGTAGGGAGGAAACGCCCAGTTACGGGTTACGCATACGAAACTTGAATCCGTTATTTCTTCTCAAACAGCTTGCGCGCACGCACGAACGACAGCTCGGTCAAAAGAGCCTGCTCGGTCCATGCGGCGCCGAAGGCCTTCATGGTGAAAGCCACCCAAATCTTGATGTGCTTTGCGGAGACCATCTTTGCGACGGCTTCCGGCCCGCCTTCGACCTGCGCCGGTTCAATCGGCCTGCCAGTGGCAAACGAAATGACCTCCCCAGTCGGGTTCTTCATCGGGGGCTCTCTTCGTCAAAAGCCTCGCCGCTGATGATGGCCTTGGTGGCGTCGACGCCCTTGTGCATCTGTTCGGCGGTGGCCATGAGTTCGAAGTCCCCCAATGCGTAGAGGTCGGCCTTTTCATTTGCGAAGGCGAGAGAGAGCGCTTGCCGCGCATAGAAATGCAACGTGCGCTCGCGGACGTAATGCATGAGAAGCCAGGGCACGAGGTCGCCTCTCAGCATCTGGCATCCTCCTCAATCAGATGATGCAGGGCGACCAGTGTGGCGATCGCTCCGCTGACGAGCTCGGAGGTTTTCAACATTTCCATCGGATATTGCTCGGACAGCTCGCGCATGGGAGCGCGGGAGAAGGTGTTGAGAAGGTCCGAGAGTTGAAGGCATCGACCCGACAGTGACCGCGCGCACAGAACGGCCTGATCGGTGATGGTGTCATTGCGCATTAACATGCGGGCCTCGTTCGCTATAGCGTAAATCGCTACGTCACGACCAAGGATATAGCGTTATTCGCTACGATGCGCAAGACGGGTGGGCAAGTTTTTTTTGAGAAAGTTGCTAAAGCATTGGTTGGGTGATGGCGATTACAAGCCAAGTCAACTCATGGCCAGGGGCGAGCTTCTGGCCCACCTGATGCAGCGTATAGTTCTTCAAACCGTCCCGCGCCTGTTCGACCACGCAGAGCGCGCCGCTGGTCGCATAATGGCCATAGGCGCCGTATGGCACACAGACAAGATAGGAACCATTTGTGACGTTGAAGTTGGGCATGTTCTCATCCACGAGAAACGCCCGCTGATGCTCGATAGGAAAACGCCGGTCTATAACGCCTGCTATCTCCCCCAGATCAACGTCACCCTCCTGCCAGGTTTTGCTGGAAACCCGTCCCATTACGCATATCCCCCTACTTGTAGTTGACGAGAGTTTAAGGGGCAGCCCAATCTCAGGCAAGGGCTCATCGATATAATAGGCGATCTTAGGCAGCTCATCGAGCTGGAAACGCCGAGTGCCTGCCACAAGACGCGACACGGCCATCGGATCAATTTTGAGAACCTTAGCCAGACCGCGTTGGCTCTTTCCAGGCTTCTCAAGCCCTTTTCGCAGCCAAAGCCGATACATATTTTTGTCCAGGTCATTCATGGCCTCGCGATTTACACCAGACCGAGCGGTCCAACAATTGTCGAACAATACGCTACACATAGGCATCCCTCTCAACTCTTTATAGCAAGAGTCGCTGCAAAGCTGTGAACAAAAGCTCTTGCGCATGACTAGCGTAATACGCTATTTAATTCACATGAACACAAGACGACGACCAGGCCGGAAGAAGGGGCGTGCGCGGTATGCCATGCAGCCAGCCGAGCACATCATCAATGGTATCTTTGACGGCCCGGAGCTCCTGGCCGTAGGGCTCAACGTGCATCCCACCACCTTATACCGATGTCTCAAGCCTAAATCGGCCGGTGGAACCGATGGCGCAATCCCGCAGCGCTTGCAACTCAAGATGCTGGCATGGGCGCGGCAGACCAAGCGGCAGCTCAGTCCAGGCGACTTTTATACGAAAAAGCAACTGTCTGGCGGGTGAGTTGCTTCGCGCGCCGGTTGTGTAGCGTTTTCAGCTATCGAGTGTGGCATTTCTATGTTACGTTTCGGTGCGACAATCTCTATTCAACAAAACCGACAACGCGGGGGCGACGGCGGTGTTATCCAACGAAATCGTTATGTTTGCCACGGTGGTTAACCTGGGGATCCTGGGGATCAGCTTTTGGCGAACGCGCTCTCTCTCGTTTTCCGAAGTTGGTTATGGTTCTGAGAACGCTGGGAAATCGAGAGAGAAAACTTGCGAAACGACCAGCGCTGGCCAGGACAGCGGGAAAAACACATTTTCCGATACGGGGAAACCGGCGGCTGAGCCGGCTGCGGTGCCGGTGCAGACGAATCAGCGGCGCTATCTTCGTCCCAAGGCCAAGCGAATTGTGATGCCGGATGAGGCGGCAGAGATCCTGATCGAGCACATGCAGGCCGAGGGCCATATCGGGCCGCACACGGCCAGCGAGATCGACATGCACTGGGCCAATTGCGTCGTGCTCTACGATCTCGAGGAGCTATCAGCGCAGTTCGTGCGCGGTGCCATCCGCCAGTTTCACATGGGCCAGCGGCGCCTCAACGGTCCTGAGTTCATCCATGTCCGCCAGCGAACAGGGCAAGACCGGGCGCACCTGTACCGCATCCCGGCGTGCCGCCCCGTTGCCACGTATCTCCCGGCTGAGACGGCTGTTGGCCCTGCCGCATCGGCTGAAAGCCCGGTTGCTCCGGCAGGCCGCTCGGTCGTTCCGCCGCAAGATCCGCCTGATGCCCCGGAAGGCGGACCGGCTACGGCACGGCCTGCCCGGCTGGCCACCGGCTACGACGAAATCAATGATTTCAAGGCGAGGGTCGCCGCATGAACCTCGTTCGGCATGTCATGGACGATCTGGAAGAAAACCGGCATCGGGCCAAGGCCACGGGACCGAAGACGGTTGAGTCATGCGCGGACCGGATCCGCGTTCGCATGTGGCAAGACCTTGAAGATCGCGTCCGTTGCGGCCTGATGGCGCGCGGGATCACAGTGTGTAAGCCCTAAAAGCAAGAAGGCTCAAGCACTTGCCGGTGCCTGAGCCTTGATCTTTGGGGGGTCTCTTAAGACCTAATGGTTCGTGGCGGCGGCCTAGAACCTTGTGGCGTTGGAAAGGACCGGATTGCAGCCGGTCGATTGAGTAACCCGGTATCCAGCCGGGAGCGTGTCGTTCAGTCAGCGAAACAACTCAACATCAGCTACTTACACACAGGCACGATGAGGATGTTAATAAATCAAGATGTAGCGCCCGTCAAGGGGTGCAGCCACAAGGGCGCTCAGCCGCCGACCCCGAAATTCATAATGTTTCACGGGGTAGAAGCCCCGGAAAACCGGCTTATTTTCGAGCCCGAGGCCGGGGGCCGGGGGTGGGGTTATATCCTCGATGCTTTGGCTGATGATTTCATCCCCGTTCGCCGCGGAGACGTGGTCGTTCTGGTGCTGGTTCCTGGCGCGCACAAGACGTGGCGGGGGTGGGCATGACCCCAGTGCGTGGCAGTCACAACGGCGCACCCGGCGCATCGCCGACAAAGATGTTCTATTTCATGGCGGAAATAGTCAGTTTTCGCGATGGAATCCGTGGTCTTAAACCGGATCAGCGCGGGGTTTACTTGAGCCTGCTGCTGGAAATCTATGATGCAATGGGTCCAATTAAATTCGATGTGCGCCTCTTGGCCATGGCAACAGGGATGGATCAGCGCCTCTTAAATCGTGTCATTGGTGAACTGGAAAGCCTGGGAAAGATTTATATCGCGGATGGTTGGATCCACAATTCGCGAGCAGAGAAAGAAATCTCAGACTATCTCAACAGCTACCGCGTGCGATCTGAAACGGCGACAAAGCGCGAGGCTGTGAAGCGCGAGAAGAGGCAAAATGCACAATCTGACGTTGCTAATTTGCGCAAGCAACTTGAGGATGCTCTTGAAGAGGTAAAGAGGGCTTCGCCCGTAGCTAAGCCTCAGCTACAGCCTAGCTACGGCTTAGCTAAGCCTCAGCTAAGCGATAGGCACCAATTAGCTATCGGAGATGTTTCCGAAAAACTCAATAAAAACAATGAGGGCAACTCAGATCCGTACCACGGCTCTACCACATATTCTAGAATCTTAGAATCTAAGACTCTAGAAGTAAGTGAAGAAAGTAATAGAGGCCCGCCCGCAAAAGCGGAGTCTAGGTCTGCGGGCGGGCCGGGAGATCTTCCCGAAGTTGGCAGTCTGAACGGGGCCACATCCGCGATCGTGGCCGACCTAGCTGGCTGGCTCAACCCGTACACCCCTGACCTCAAGATGGCGCATACGCAACTCGCGGAGGCCGTGCGGATCTACGGCGAGATGGCGGTGCGCGACGGCTATGCCGATCTCAAGGCTGACCACGCCGACGGGAAGATTCGGGCGCTCACCGTCAAGGCGTTTTACGGGTTCGTGCGGACCGCGAAGGAACGCGCCGCCAAGCGCCGCGGCATTGGCCCCAAACCAAAACTCTCAAGGTGGTGACATGGAAATCATCGCAATGATGGACGGTTGCATAGACGCCAAGGACTACGCCGGGGCAAGCGCGTGTCTTCTGGCGCATCCGGTTTCCAAAGCCCTCAACGAAGGCTCGATCAAGCGGCTCTGGGGATTTGCGTACCAAGAGGTTCAACCAGCGCCATTCGACGAGGCCATGATCGAAGCTCTCGCCGATCTCGCACGGCTCATCGAAACGGGAGGCAAGCGTAGTGCTGCAACTAACTAAAAACGTGGAAATGCGTCTTGCGATCTGCGGAAGTGATCGCGAGGCCCGCGTTCTGAAGGATGCCGGGGTTCGGTCAGTTCGCGTCGTCCAGCGCGTTGAGGATTTGTATCGCTACAATGGCGAGACGCAAACGCACGAGATCGACGAGACGCTGGAATTTTTTGGAGAGTTCATTCTGGCCTACGCCGAGGGCCAAGAGGCGCTGCGCGATGACATTGCAATCCGTCTTGGAGATACCAAGTGCCGGTGGGTGTCGTGGCCTAAGGGCGTGTCAGGTGCGATCGATTTTGAGGACGCAGACGTTGTCGATCTTCACAATCTTGTCGAAACGGCGCGGCAGATGTGGTCGGACGAGATCTGCACCATCGATGACATTCCCGAGCCGGGGAAAGAAAAGCTCTACGAAAGCGGATTTGAATTTCTCGATCACCACGGATTCCGGCTAGTTCGTCCCGCATTCATGCCGGTAATAGGCCCCTATGGAAGTGGCAAGAGTGTGATCCTGCGCCAGCTCGCCGTGAACGTCTGGCGCAAGCACAAGTGGCGCACGCTCATTACCGCGTTCGAGGAGAAGGTGAAACCTCGCTTTCAGCGCGACCTGCGTCGCCACCTGATCGGCAAGGACATGCAGCACTGGACCGAACTCGACGTAGGCAAGGCTGACGTTGAGATCCGGCAGGCATTCCGCTTCCTGCGCCGCAAGCGCAATACCGTGCTCGATCTTGATCGGCTGGTCGATCGTATCGAATACGCCGTCAAGGTTTATGGCGTTGAGGTCGTCATCATCGATCCAGTTAACGAGATCGATCACCAGATCCCGAAAGGCGAGAGCCGAACGGACTACATGGGCAAGTTCATCATGCGGCTAAAGCAACTCGCGGATGACTATTCGTTGCTGATGATCGTTGCAGCGCATCCGCCCAAGGACGGCGTTGAGAAGCGACTTTCAAGAACTGGCCTACTGACGCTCAACGACGGTGCGGACACGGCGCACTACGGCAACAAGGCCGACATCGGGTGGTGCGTATGGCGCAACCTCGATGGGCCAACGCTGCTGCACGTCGACAAGGTCAAGGACCACGAGACGATGGGCAAGCCAACCCTCGTTGAGTTGACGCTTGACGAGAGGATGAATGCGTTTCGCGAGACGCGGATTGGATACGAGATTTTGGGAGATGGGCCATGAAAGCGGCTGGGATGGCCGGCGCGTGCAATCGAGAAACTACGCTGATGCACTCCTCCGCCCGCCGCCGCCTCTGGGTAGCCGACATCCGCCGCATCGTCGCCAAGGAGACCGGGGTCAGTGTCGAGGCCCTGACGGGACCCCGCCGCGGAAACCGCTACGTCAACGCCCGGTTCGTGTTCGCGGTGCTGACTCTCGAGTTCCTGCCGCACATCACCCGCAAGCAGATCGCGAACCAGTTTCTCAAGCGCGATCATTCGTGCGTCTACAACATGCTGGACCGTGCCGAGGTCTTCCTGGCGCGCACCGAAGTCTCCGATGCTCTGGCCCTATGCAGGGACAAGATCGAATTGTTTTGCGCCCAGGAGCCACAGAGCGCGCCGCTGGCGCCGATTTTGGGTCTGACCCCTATCTCGCCACCCCCGAAGCCAAAACCCCGCACAGCGGCCTCCTATGAGGCTCCTAGGGCCTGTCTGTATAGCCCGATGACGAGCGCAGGAGCGTGGCGGGAAGAGGAGCCCCTGGACCTGCAATGCCGCCAGAACGAGGAGCGAATGCGCAGGGCATTGCTCGCCGCGCACCCTGAACTCGGGGCATTTCTGCCGGAAGAAACTTAGGTTTTTCATATCGTTAGTAGTGGTGTCTGCGTCTGGGAGTTTCGGAGAATGATCACAAGGGGAAGTCCGAGATGGCAAACTGGTCGACTGAAGACGACGCCAAACTGAAAAAATGGTTTCTGGAAGGGCTGACAGCATCGCAGATGTCGGCCCGTCTTGCGGACGATCGCAGCCGCAATGCGGTCATCGGGCGGCTAAGCCGCCTGGGGCTGAAAAGGGGCGGGAAGTACCAGCGCGACAACAAACCAGCACCCAAGCGCGTTCCGCCACGGCCGGCCCCTCGCCAGCCTGTCCTTCGCCCTGTCCATGCACCCGAACCATTCGTGCCGGAAAACCGGATCGTGCGGCCAGCGAATGCCAAGCGCATCACCGTTGAAAACCTGGAAAAGCACCATTGCCGTTTCGTTCACGGCGACCCCGTCTCGGATCAAGACTGGACGTTCTGCGGTGAGAAAATCGTGCCGGGGCAAGCGTGGTGCAAAGTTCACTACCACGTCGCTTTCAAACCCGTGCCGCCGCGCCAGATACAGCCCGATCCAAGGCTCATTTCAAATAGCCAGATCAACGCCGAAATCGCACGGGTGAAGAAGGAATTGCAAGATGTCTAAGCAAAACCCAAGAGTGAACCTTCAGATCTTTCCAGGGACGGATGCGATCGTCACCGCGGCCAAGCGTGTGTTTGGCTTCAAGGGGGCAATGGCAGACATTAGAAACGGGGCCTGCCGTGATGAACTGCGCCAGGCCATCATCATCTGCGCGTTGCGTGCGGGCCATTCGATGACTCACGTCGCCGAAGTCATCGGCTACGACAATACCCGGCTTGTCGCGCCTTACAGCAAGATCCGCGTGCGCGGGGCTCTGAGCGACATCATCGAGGAAATCAGAGAACAGGCGCGCACCGATGAAATCGCCGAAAAGAAAATCGCCGTTCCAAGCGATCCGCCCGACATGGTTCAGATGCGCGAATCGGTTCAGGCGGGAGATGCGAAATTCGCGCTCATCTTGTCGCGTGGAGCGTAGCGTTTTTCGCTACATGATGCTATATGGTGTATTTGAACGCAACGGGGGCACTTACAACATGGTTCTTCAAGATCTCATCGACCAAGCACAGAGCGCACTGGACGAGTGGCGCGAGTTTGCCGACTCCAATCTGCAAAAACTTGACGCGGAGGCGGCGACCTATCATCTCCATTTGGTCATGCAGTTGGACGCGATGATCGCGCGCAACGACGAGCGCACGCGCGATATTCTCGAACGCCTTGAGTCCTTGCGGGACAGCATGCAGGGGCTGCGCATGCCCAAGCGTGCCACGCCGCTGCCGTCTGACAATCCGGTCCCGCTTCAGAAGGCTCCGCCGATCGAGTGGCGCTACGCAGATCAGCGCTACGCCGATCCTGCTTACAACGGTCCCAACCAGTTCAACGGCAACGGTGCGCGTATCGCGCAGAACGCACATCAGATGTTCGATGTCATGGAACGGTTGCAGTAACCGAAATCCGGGGAACGCAAGAAATGATAGGGGCTACACAGGTGGCGGTGGCACGGAAACTCAGATCTACGCCCGACATGCAACGGGTGCTCGATGGGTTGATAGAGGCGCGCATCGTTGCGAGGTCGGCCGCGGAGTATGCGGCAGCCAACGGCTATTCCGACGCGGAAAAGATCGCGCGTATTGAGGCCGTCAAGATCTCGCGCGCCAGTCTGGAAATCCAAGGCAACCCGCTGCGTTACAAACAAGCGCAGCGGCCCGTGGACGACAACGCTCCAACCCCTGAGCGGCTGGCGCGCGCCAACGGCTACATTCAAGTACGCGACGACGAGGACAATAAAGACGGCCAGTCCCGCGCCCGTAGCCGTGGCGCGCTGCGGAGGTATCAGTTCCGCAGCGTGATCGACATCCATGCCGACAAGTTTCTAGACGAGCACAGGATGGCGTTCATCGCGTTCTCGCAGGACGCCGAACTGCATAACAAAATCCGCAACTCCGATCTCAACGCCTCGGGTGGCGGAAGCGGAAATGGTCTGGGTGGCCTTGGCAATGTCCACCAACACATTCGCGACCGGCATGAACGGTTCATGTGGGTCTCGAAACGTCTGACACGCTGCGAGCAGGAAGTGGCCGACGTTCTGGTTACGCATTGCATCACGCACCGCAACGGCAAGCCATTCTCGCTGGAGGAGTTTGGGGCGCTGATTTATCCGCAATTGTCGGATCGCAGTTTCCACCGGGGCGCTGCCGTGAACGGCGTTCGCCACCTGTGTGATCATCTCGTCCAACTTTTCCATAGCCCGTTCTGCCCGAAGATCAGCAAGCCGGATGTGGAACTCATTGCATCAGAAAGCACCTATGACCACGATAGCCATAACGGATACTGAGATTGCGGCCGACGGATTGAGGCTGTTTACCGATTTGATCGCCGGGACGAAACACCAGAAGATCGTCGTGACGGATGATGCCGTTTACGCCTTTACCGGCACACTGCCAGCCATGACCCCGATAATCGAGTGGCACAAGGCCGGTGCAGATCCAGATAAACTGCCGTCGAACCTGGGGAGCGACTGGGGCTCGCTCATCGTCATCAACCATGACGACGGTATCCACAAATACTCCTGTAGCTGTTTGTATAAGGAATGTTTCAGCCCGCCGATAGCCTTCGGCGCTGGGGCTGATTATGCGCTGGGCGCAATGTGGCATGGCGCGAGCGCGCGCGAAGCCGTCGAATACATCTGTAAGCGCACAAATCACACGGGCGGCGAGGTTATGTCGGTCGATATCCGCAGATTTCTAACGCAGGCCAAAGAGGCGGCCGAATGAGGATCATCTTCTCGTTGATCGTAATTTGGTTTGCCGGCGTGCTGGTGTTTGCCATGTGCGATCTTGGATTGGTTTCCAGCGCCGTGTTTGCCGTTGCGATCGGACTCGGCGCGCTCGCAATCGTTGCTGGGTGTTTGTTGGCGGCTGTGCGTGCGGTTTACCAATACATAGTGGTAGGCGGGAATTGAGCGAAACTATTTTCATCGGACTTCTGGGGTTTGCGGCAGGCATCATCGCTGGCAGCGCAATGACGTGGCGGCGAATAGGAGTGACGCACTTGGCCGAGCAAAACATCGAGTTACGCGAGAGCTTGCGCGGGGTTCTGGAACTTTTGCCGTTTGTATCTGGGCCACTCTGCACGCGGGCCAGGGCGGCTCTAGGTAGCGACAACGCAGGATAGACGACGATGGAATATCGCAAAGATCTACCGGAACGACCGGCACGCATAGCGAGACTGCCGCTTGATGCGCGCGGCTTTCCGGTGCCGTGGTTCGTCCACTGGCAGGATGGCGTTCCTGACTTTCGGATTGTGCGCGAGAACGGAATCGGCCTCGCCCACAAGCACAAGACGTGCTGGTTGTGCGGCGAGCCACTGGGTCGGTACGGCGCGTTCGTGATCGGACCGATGTGCGGGATTAACCGCACGATCTCCGAGCCGCCGTCGCACCGCGACTGCGCATTGTACGCAGCGATGGCGTGTCCGTTCCTGACGCGGCCTGCGATGAAGCGCAACGAGCGCGGCATTGCCGACATGATCGAGGCCGGGCTGGCGAAGGACTCAGCCGGTCACGGTCTGAAGCGTAATCCGGGGTGCTGTTCGGTGTGGGTGACGCGCGAGTGGCGTCCGTTCAAAGCACAAGGCGGGTATCTCTTCACGTTCGGCGATCCAACGGAAGTCACGCATTGGTGCCATGGTCGCACGGCAACGCGCGCCGAGGTCCTGCACTCGATAGAGACCGGCCTTCCGGCTCTGCAAGAACTGGCCGATGCCGAAGGACCGAAAGCGGTGGCCGCGCTTGCAAGGATGCGCCGAGAGTTCGAGGTTTATCTTCCAGTGGAAGAAGCAGCATGACCAGCAAAGGCATCAAGGGTTTTCGTGTGGTCAAGGGCAGGGACGGCAAGACCACGTTGGAGCGGATTAAATTTTACGGGATGGACGCCAGCGCAAAGATCGCGCAACGCAATCGCAACGCCAGCAAGACTCGCCGTCGCGTTAAGGTAATGAAGAAGGTCGGACCATGAGCAAGCGCCGTAGCAGCAAGCCTATCCGCAAGCGCAACGACGAGCATTCGGATCACTTGTGGTTCTGGGTGCTGGTGGTGTTTTCGGCTTGGCTTCTGATTCAGTGCATTGTGGTGATCGGTGTTGGTGCGGCGCATGGATGATATGGCGCGCAGATGGGCGCGGGCCTTGTTCCTGTGGCTGAACACGTCACGGCGTCCCTGTGATGCGCCGGTGGTTCTTCCGAAAGGCTATCTGTGTCTGTTTGCGCTCGAAGCGCCGCCCGTTGGATGGGAGTTCGTGGAGCAGCAAGGCGATTTTATCTTGTGCAGGAAAACGTAAGAGAGGATCCGGACGATGGACGTTACCAAAATCAGTGTAGACCGCGCGCAGGCTGCGGAGCTTTATCGCCAGTACAAGAACCACAGGCACTACTCGACGCCGATCGACGATGAAATCCGCAACACCTATCGGCTGGTCTCTCAGGGCAAGGTTGTTATCCAGGCGCTGGAAAGCATCAAGCGAGCCGGTATAGGCGCGGATGGCTATCCAAAACTCGCCATCGGGCGGGCTGACCTGACCGGCATCTATTTCGAGGGACGGCAAAACGGCGGCGGGCGATTTAGCTCTGAATATACGCGCCGGTTGTGGCGACAGCGCAATAAGCAGACAGACCAGAACATCGTTCTGCCGCCCGGCTCACTTCCCGGATGCAACCATGACCGCGACGGCTGGGCTCAGATGCCGCTCATCCCGATCCATCTGCGCCCGCGTCACGCGCTTGATAACTACCATGTGCTCTGGGAAGCCGAGTGGTCTCGCGTTGTGCCGCGCGATCCCTATCTGCTACGCCGCATCGGCAACGCCGATCTGTGGCTTGTGCTGGCGGCCTGGGATCTGACGGAGGTCGAACGCGCTGCGCTTGCGACGCGAGTCATGCCGTAGGAACTGCGCAGAGCGGGTTATTCCCTAAACTGAGGCGCTAACGACGAGAGGCTGCTGATGAAGATAACTGAGCCAACGGACAAGGACCCGAGGAGAACGCCAAGAATGACGCTCGACGGCTTGCCTCCAGTGATCCAGGGATCGTGTTTGTCGTCTTGCAGCCCATTTATTGCTGCCGCACGAACGATCCGCCACCTGTCGTGGAGGTTCGGCTGTCTGACATCATGTGGAGGACACGAGATGACGGGAGAGACTGACTGGGACAACCTTCCAGCCATCGCCATTACGCAATGGCGTGCCGGCCGCGTGCTCAGCGAGGACGACATCAAGCTAATAGAGCGTCTGCTGAAGGAGCATGACGACGATATGGCTGCGGAGGTCGACACGTTTCACAACGGGCGGCGGCAGGCGATCTACGAAATCGGTGGGCAGGAACTTGTCGATCTCATGGAAAAGGCGGACGAGGCCTATGCGCAGATCGCGCTCAAGAAGGCATATGCGCACTACGCCGCCACGTGCGCCGAGCGCGATGCCATGAACAATTGATTGGAGGGTTGCACCTATGGGATACGGAACTGACGGACTGACTTTCAACGTGTTGAGAGAGGCAAATCGCCGTCGCCAGCAGGAGTGGCCCGGCAATGAGAAGGCGAGCTTCGAGTTCAGGGTTATCGAGGTCGCGGGCGAATACGGTGAACTCTGCGAGGCAATCAAGAAGTTTCTGCGCGCCGAGTACGGGATCAAAGGCACCTCCGCCACCAAAGAAGATATTGCGGCAGAGATTGGCGATCTGCTCGTCAGCCTTGATCTTCTGGCCGACAAACTTGGCATCGATCTCGGCGAGGCGGTGCGGCGCAAGTTCAATGCCACAAGCGAGAAGTACGGCATGCGCACGTACCTGAGTGCTACCGACTGGCACCTGAAGCCGGTTGATGCCATTAGCGAACAGGATCTAGGCAGGAAGGTTTCCTCGGTTGCGGAAAAGATACTCAAGGACCCCAAAGCCTCGAAGAAGGCAAAGTCGGTTGCTGCCTACGCGCTGCTGCAGAAGCCCAGGAGCCCCACAGAGACGACGGGCAAAGCGGTCGCTTCCAGGGCGGCAAAGATCCTTAAGAGCTCAGCTCGAAGGTAGGTCAGAATGAAAGTGACCGACTACGTAACCCCTGGCTTCGGTGAGGAGGAGGAGCGCACATGATGAGAACGTTTTTGCTAGCGGCAACCCATGCATTTGTTTTCGTGCTCGGAATCAGATTTGCCGAATGGAGCGCACGAGAGAACCACGCAAGTGCGCGCGCGGCCGGGCAGTGGCTTCGAAGCTGGTTCGTTCAATAGGGGTGCCCATGACAAAGAAGGCATATATACCCCACACCCAAAATGTATGAAATTTCCAACATTTCCTTGATGTCGGCACAGCTCTCGCTCGTCGAAGCAACTCGGCATGATCCAGCGCGATCTGCAGCGGAGCAATTATACAAGAATCTTACTAAACTTACTAAACTTATTAAACTCCCTAAACTTAGCCTAAGTCGTGGAAGGGAGACGGTCGTCAGCTAGAAACAAAAAGCCCCGCTCGCAGCCTGACAGCTACGGCGGGGCTCAGGTTTAACAAGCGTGTTGTTTCAGCCGGATTCGGACTTCCTTTCCGATCTTCTCACGCTCCACAAGGCCAAGATCCTCAGCCTCGTCTACCATCTTGGACGCCCAACCATCGCTGACTTGATGAATGCGCGCGAGTTCGCGGTTGGACCTGACCTCACCGCCCGCTTGCCGTAGCGTCTTGACGACCGGATGCTCCTGGCTATGCACGAGCTCCAAGCGCACCGGTGGACGATCCGGCTCCTTGGCGATCTTGCGACCGTCATCGGGCGGGCCGGCTACGTTCAAGTGACTGCGCCGGAAGGCATAGCCAAGCGACACGATAGCGCCAAACTCGAACACGAACGTCGGAAAGAACGGCTCGAGGATTCCCATGATCGACGCGACTCGCGCCTTGTCGAAGTGGAAAAGCTCGAACAAGGCCGCGATTGTCTCGGCCTTGGGATTGACCGGCTTTTGAGGGCCGAGTTCTCTCAGTTCGCGTTCGAGAGTCTTGACGACAACCGTCAGGTCCGCGACACGCAGCTTCCAGCCGCGGCAGGATTCGCCGCAACCGGGCTGCACCCTCTCGCCGGTACGCCGGTTGATCCCGCCATTGGTTTGCAGGTCAACCATATCGTTCGCTTCGGCAAGCCGGTCGTTCGCATCGTTCAGGGCGGTTCTCTTGTCGAAAATCGCCTGATTGACTTGTTCGGCCGATAGGGTCTTGGTTTGGGTCGTCTCAGCTTGGCGCCCTACCGAGTTCAGCACGACGGCACAGGTGCCGACGGCAAAAACCAAAGAGAAGCCAAGGCCATGTAGCCAACGCTTGTCGGCGAAGGCATTGGAGAGCAAGTGGCCAGCAAAGATGGTGCCAGCCACGAGCAGGATCGTGGTAACGGTCATTGGCGTCCACGCACGCGGCGTGAAAACCTCAAAGCCGAGGATGGTGATGAGTCCGCCGATGGCAAACGTGCCACCGGCAGCTATTGCCAGCACCCTCTCACTGGTGCTATTAAGCATGTGCTCTCACTTTCCTTTCATGTCAGTCATACCCAGGCCCAGAACCGCGATCACGGTTTTGGGCTTCGGTCTTTTTGGGCAGTTGGTCTGCCTGGGTGGTGCGCCGCCCCGAATGCCGGGGGAAAAAACGGCGTTAGCCGCAGCGCTCCCCATCGAGGAACGTTGCGACGATCTCTGCGCCGGGAGGCAAAGGAATAGCGCCGCTCGTGATATTGAACGGCGCTGTCCAAGTGTGGCTTCCATCGGCGTGCTTGAGGACGTAGGCGGGTGTTTTGTGGTGGCGGCTATAGAGAGCCGCTGCCCGGCTTGCACGTCCCGGGGAGTCTTTGTGCTTACCTATGGTGACTCCTAGTCTCCTGCCCCTTGGTGCAGGCCCCAGCCGGTCACGAAAGCAACCGGCTGAAGGCTGCGTCATGGACGCAACGGATCATTCATCGGCTCCATACGGGTTTGAATACTGAGGCGAGTATGGGTTTCCGTAGGTTCCGTATCGATTGTTCACGCTGTCGGGGCTGTACTTGCTCCCGTAGCGGCCATACGGATTTGAAATCGAGTCAGGATCAAAGCGGTTTGAGTTGAGATTCCCGAGGTACGTGCCGTCCGGCGCGTAAATCTTCGGACTGTCTGATCCGGTTCTGAAATCAATAGCCGCCGCTGGCGTTGCGAACATAGCTACGGCAAGTGCAATCATGGTCCTCATGGGTATGGTTCCCTTTCGTCTTTCGATACCGCAAAGCCCGCCTCACGCTTTCGCATGGGCGGGCAGGCTGTGATGTGAAGTTAGTAGTCAGGGCTTTCGCCCAGGTCGTCGCCGCGTGTCTCGGCCCATACCTGAGTTCCAGGCGTGCGGGCCTCACGCGCTCACTCGTCATTCGTCTCAAAGCCGACGGCAATGACTTCAAGAGTCGTTTGAGTGCTATCGCCGACGGCCTTCACGACTTGGTCCATCCCGGCCGCGACAAGTGCGTTTATTGTCGTCGCGAGCGGTTCGTCATCGAGGTAACGCTCTGACCAGTCAAACTCGACGTTCTCGAACTTGATAAGATCTTTCGTCATGGTCCGCGCGCATCTGGTGACGTGCTCACACCATGCTTCATTACTCATTTTCATCGGCCAAGATCTCCTTGGATAATTCCTGCTTGGTGCAGGCCAACCGGCACCCTTTCGGATGCCGGGCAGGCTGCATCAGAACGTGTCGGCACTCGGGAACGTCTCCGAGCCGCGCCCGGAATACTGCGACGTGACATCAAACAGATGCTTGATGGCCATACCCGACCCCGACAACGAGAAGCCGCCGAGCAGCTTGCCGTTGATCTCGATCTGAAACCCATCGGCCAACATGAAGTCGGCGACGGCATCGGGGTTGATCTTGCTCAGGCCGAACAATCCGATCTCGCCGCCCCCCTCGACGGCGTCGGCATTGAAGCGATAGGAATGACCGTTGCGAAAGCGGAAGAGGATCTCGTAGGGCTTTCCAGCTATCAGCGACCAATCCTTAGACGCCAGAACGAAAGACCACGCTTCCATGCGGTCATAGATCGCCACCTCGAAATACATCTTGCTGGCACGAAGGGTCTGGCGTTGCCGAACCGTGTTCGCCCGGAACGTCGTTCCGAGGGCGCAGTGCGAAAACGCGGCCTTGTCGCCCGCGTAACACCCGCACAGCCACCCCTTATCGAGAGTCTTGGAGTAGAACGGTTCAACGGCTTGCGCCGGAAGTGCAATGGCAAGCGCCACCGCACCCGTTAGTGCTGCTACTAAGCGGTTCATAGTGGTCTCCTGTTTGAAAGGGTACGCACGGCTTTGTCTCTGATGGTGCAGCCGCCATGCGTGACGGCCGCACGATGCCTTCACAGGCCATAATTCTTCGCGGTCTCTTCGGCCTCGTCCTTGCCGATTTTGTCGATGACTTTGGTGCAGATCTTAATCTCGCGAACGAAACACTCGCGCGACAGGTGGTTGAGGGTGCCGTGTTGAACCCGCATCAACGCCTCGATGTGGCGCGGATCATACTTGCGGCCTTTGAGAAGATCGCGAATGAGATCCTGATAAAACATCGTTGAATTCTCCATCGGTTGCTGCACGATGAGAGACAAGAGTAGAGGGGAGCGGCCCCGTTGAGGGGCCGCCCTGGTTAGGCTGCTTCGCCGTCAATCTCGAAAAGTACCGGGGCTTGGCCCTCCGCAAAGCTGGCAGTGGCCTCGGTTATTGTGACGCCATCGCGCTCTAAGCTGATGTCGAGGCAGGCGATTACGTCAGCCATTTTATCTCTGGCTTCTTCCTCGGTTTCTGCCTTCACGCGCACGACTGCGAACAGGGTCGCATCGAATGCGTATTCCTTCATGGGTCGGTCTCCTTGGTTGGTGTGCATCGACTCTGTAGGACGGCCCAACAAGGGGCCATCCGGTTACTTCCATCCAGGCTCGCCACGCTTCTTCGCGCGCAGGGCATAGGCCAGGCGCTCGAGCAGGTCTTTTTGGGGGAGGCTTTCGAGAGGGACGCTGCACGTTCCAAACGAGCCAACGTGGTGCAGCACGTAGCGGATGCCGTACATTTCGCCACGAAAGTCGGGATGGGTGTAACGCCAGATAAGGTCTAGGTCGCGTTGCTTCATAGTGGTCTCCATCAGGGATTAGGTCGCCCAACGGAGTCGATGCACGTCTGTCTTGTGTCCTGTGTCCCGTGCCGGACGGTCCCCCCGTAAAGAGGGACCGCCGCACGGATTAAGCGGCTTTCTTAACCGTCACGCGCTCCGGGTTAATGTCGCGCGTGAACCGCTTGCCGTCCTTGGCTTGCCTGAATCCGCCCGGCGCACGTTCACCGCGCACCGTATCGCACCAAGCGCTCCAGCTTTCGCCGCCCTTTGCTACCTCGTCGCAGATTGCCGAGAACGCCGTTTCAACGTCGTCCAGCTTTCGTGCATCGAACGTGCGCCGGATGGTCTTGGCGCTCATGATTTCCATCGAGCGGCAGGTAAAGCCGCCCGGAGAAACCTCGATAGAGGTCAGGGGAACAGCGATAAATTGGAATTTTGCCATGTGGTCGTCCTCCATGCAGGGCTGAGAATCGCCCGACACGGGACACAGGGTCGTGAGTAGGTCTTGCGTGACTCATGGTGCAGCCGCGCAAGGCGGCCGCAACGCTGATCGTCAGTCAGTAGTTCCTCGATGAGAACACTTGCACGCACCAAAGATTGCCCGTCACGCGCTCGATGTTGCCTGCCCGGTATGACCGGCATCCGCAACAGTCGTATTCGTGGGCGCATCCCCAGCTTGTGTAGGTGTCATGCAAAGCCTGCCGGATGTCAGCGTCCGAAACGTCGTCCGCCACATCCTTGACGATGACAAAAACCTCATGGGCCTGCGGCTCACAGGGGTCCTGTTCATCGGCTTCGGCTTCCGGCAATTCCCGGCTGCCGATTTCATCGACATTGCCGATCGATTGCCATTTATCGAGGTGCTGATAAGTCCCGACGTAGGTATGTGTCAGGCGCTTGGAGAGTTCGATCATTGTTGGCTCCATCGTGTGTCGTTGCTGCACGAGGAGGCACGCAAGGGTCGTGATCCTGCGAGTGGTGCAGGTCCCAGCCGGTCACAGAGCGTAACCGGCTGAAAGCCGCATCAGGCCGCGTATTCGCGCGAGTATTCCCGCCCGAATTTCGTAACGGTCAGGCGATACGACGAGCGGGTCGATGTTGAGCATTTAGGCTCCTCCCGCATAGTCGTCAGGGAGGCGCTGTGTCAGGTCACCGGGATGGATGGTGCTCTCGTAATATGCCCACCCACCGCAGGAGTCGATTGACGAGAATGTCCAGTCGGCGACCACCCAATCCGTGCCATCTCCGGGCTTCCGGTGATCTAACTTCACGATGCCCCAGCAAGAATTGAACACCATGCCGGGTTTAAGTTCGTTGCGATGGTCATACCAGTCGATCTCGCATACACGGCGGCCGTTCGGGTTGTCTGCCATGGCGATTATCCCTCTCTTGTTCTGATTGATCCTAGTGCGCTCATCTACCAAGGCGGTAGTCTCGCGTCGCACTGACATCCCGGCCTGCCTCAAGCGCAAGCCGCGCTGCCTCTTCAAGATCCGGGTCCTCGCCAATGAAGCACTTGAACTGCACCTGCCAGCCATAAGAACCGCAATAGACGATGACAGTCGGACCTGATGCAACCTCAACGCGGCCATCCCAGCCAGAGCCGTCATCAAGCTTGGTGTAGGTGCCGAAGCGACCGCTGTCGAAGCCGTTCTGGGCGCACCAGACGATCGTGGCAATCTTCTCGTAGTCCGTGATGGTCATGAATTTGACCCCTTATTCTTCGGGCGCGCTGCGAGGCACAAGTCTGCTAATCACAAACTCTACGCCCGGCTCGTCTCTAGTGTAGACTTCCAGCCAATCGGCGGCAGTGGCGTCTATGACCGGCCGCTCTCTAACCCAGCGCCACCCCCGTGATGGAGACCATCGGTGAGACCACAGGTACACTGTCATGGCGTAGCCTCGCCTTCTTCTGCCGCAACGACAGTGAAATATCTCTTGAAGACAGCCGGCGTACAGGTCTCGTAGTATTTGTCCTTCGCATCTGGCCAGACACGCCAGAAGTATCCAGACCCGTTTGCGCGTTCATGCAAGCAAGCCTTGTAGACGTCATTCAGCTGAAAGCCTTCCAGGCCATGATCGCCGCGAGGGTCGTAGTGACATCTGACTGTCACAAATTGTTTGTTGCTCATAGGTCAAATGCTCCAGATCGCTGCCTGATGAAGCCAGCAAGGGCGTGTACGTCATATGCGACGTGTTGGACGGTCCCGTTACCGGAACCGCCCGAGGGAACATTACACAGCGATCTCGTGCTGAAAGATGCCGTACAGATAATCGTCCAAGAGGTCGTTTGCTCCGGCGATAACCTCAAGATCCTCCAACGAGAGGTCGTCGTGGATCTTCATTTCTTCAAGCTCTTCCTTGGTGTAATCCAGCTTGAAGATTTCCAGCATCCATTCCTTGACGGCCGCGTCACAGGCTTCTTGCGACGTGTAAACATCTGTGGCTATGGCCCAGTCGTGGTAGTAGGTCGCTGTCCAAACTTTCATGGTGTCCTCCGTGCTGGGTGAGATCGCCCAACACGTCGCATTGAGCCCTGGAAGCCCTCTGAGGAAGGGGCGGGATAACCCGCCCACGTAGGGGTTAGGTGGGAAAATCAACCCAAACGTCCGGGTTAATATCGAGCGAGGCGATTGCCTCCTCGTCTGGCATTCCGACTTCGTCGATGACGATATGATCGCCTTCGTCGAGGAGAGGGAGCCAATTATCGCGGATTGACCGGGTGCCTTCGAGGTTGGTGTCACATCGGATGTGTCCAATGGTGAGACCAAGAGAATTGACCAGCCGAGCGCGGAACATTCCCATATTGCTGCCTCCGTTGCTGTTGAGCACTTCATCGGAGGGCTTCCAGGGTGTGTGCAGCCTTCGGGGTGGAGCCTCACTTGTTTGAGGCTCCGAAGGGTTAGGCTTCCGTCGATGCGAAGTAGTACGGCATGTGGCGGCGATCCTCGATCACATGGAACGAGAACCCGCAAGTATCCCAGGCTTTCGCGGCTTCCTTGACGCGATCAAGCATCAGGTTGGCCGTGGTGATGTTGGGGTACATTTGGGCGTGATGCACGCCGCATGTCCAATACGTACTTTGGTCGCCAGGACCATAAGCGCCCAGCCAATCGCGGTTGGGGCGCGAACCGTATCGACGTTCGATCATGTATTGCATGATGTCCTCCGTTGTGGTGCTCCACTCCGAAGGCTGCACGGTTGTCCCACTTGCTTCATGGTGCAGCCGCTTTGGAAGCGGCTGACCAATCAATGTTCGACTTTCCAGATGATGTAATTGTGGGTTGGCGATAGGTCACGCAAACAGTATTGCCGCGCCTCGTGCCATGTTGAAAATTCGCCGTAGTGGTATTCGGGGCGGTTCATGGCGTCGTATTCATCGTGGTAGATTGTCCACATTGTTTGGGGTCTCCATCGTTGCTGCACGATGAAGCAAGCGGGAGTGTCTAAGAGGCTCCTGGGGGTGGCCCGCCACTAAGGACGGGCCGGGAGAGTTAGCTGCGGACGATGTCCCAGCCGATCATCAAAGCCGTTGCGACTGCGGTACAGGCACCCCATACGAGGGGATCGCCCTCGGCGATGACGCCTGCGATGACGCCACAGGCCGTAGAGCCGGCCACGAACGGGATAGCGAAAAGCGCTTGCGCGGTCTTGCTGTGATGAAGCATCGTGCCTCCAGGTATCGGTGATGAGCCACCGCCAGAAGCCTCTCAGACCGGACAAGAGCCATCCCTACGACATGGCCGAAGGGTCTGGAGGAATGAGGAATGACCACTGCTCGCGCACCGGCCTTCCTTCCGTTTTCCTCGGGCCAACCGGGAGTCCCTAGCCTTTGTTCTTCCGCTTCCCGTTGCCGTTTCCCGATCTGTTGGAAGGATCGGGTGATTATCGGTCTCTGCATCCGGGTCGTGGCGCTAGTCGGGCCGGTTGGCCGTCTCTGCTTTGCATTGTAGCATGTCTATATGAGCGATATAGCGATTTTCGCTACTATTTTTAATCACGTTTTCGTGATCTCAGGAAAAACTCAATAAAATCGCTTGACGGCGGGTATTCTCTTGACGCGGCTGGTATCCGTATATACCTGCTAGGACATGGCACAGGATAGACAAATCAACTTTCGCGCCGATGACGAGATCGAGGCCGCAATTCAGGAATTGATGCGCGGGCCAGCCCCTGGCCGACCGCCATCCGCTTCGGAGATAATCCGGCAAGCGATCATCGAGAAACGCGATAGGGCTCGGGCGCAGACCAAAGCCGCAGCGGAGTAGGGATCAATGACAAGCCAAAACCTCTATTGGGTCGGCCTGGTTGTGTTTGCACTGGGTGCTGGGGGTATCAGCGCGATGGCTCTGCGGGGCCCGGCCACCTATGCCGACTGCATCCTGGCCTACACGCCGCGCAATTCCGGGCCTGCCGTTTATCACATCGCGAAGGCCTGCCGGGAGAAATTCCCCGAGGAAAAACTGGACTTCTCGGCTTACGCTACGGAAGAGAGCAAGCGCCAAGCCGCAACCCAATAAAATCGTTGACACATCATGCGAATCAATTTATCGCGTTTTGACAGGGCCATAATTGCGCCCATTTGAACCCGCCCTAACCGGCGGGTTTTTTGCTGTCTGCTGGCGTCAGGCTGAAACACCGACAACACCCTCCAACACGTTCATATATATGACAAATCTGGGGCGGATAGGTCGCTGAGTATCAACCTGGCATCGGGGATAGGGACGACACTAAGGACGATACGAATCGCATCGGCTCGCTGCCAACTCCGAGCCCCCTGGATGTCTCGCGTGCTGCATCACTCCAGCAAAAGAGGTGGCCATGGTCAGTACAAAAGGATGGCAAGCGCGTCCGGTTCAGTCTGCACTGCCGGGGATACCCCGTCCCCCGCGCGTATGTGGGATGAGCCGTCGAGCGGCAGCGGCCGGGTCAGGGTGTCCCCCACCGCGAATTGATCCCGCCGAGCCGAGTAGCGCCTAGCCAATCCTGCCTCGTGCTCGCCAGCGGTGGACAGGCGGGGATGCTCGTCCCCTCCTCGCCTGTCCTGCTCTTCGCGCACTCTTTCCATTTTGGAAAGTGTGACCGTTCGTATCGACAACCCAGGCGATTGCAAGAGGACGGCAATGGAGCACACCCCATTTCTGCTGATCTCCATCTGGTTGGGGGTTGCGGTGCCGATCGCCCTCTGGGGCTTCTGGCGGGTTGATGACTGACGAGAAGGGACCGAACCATTGATCGAGATAGCTCCGAACCTTTGGGTCGGCTCCCAGGCTGACTACGAGGCGCTGGATTGGACCGGAGACTTCGCGGTCTGCCATGCAGCGAAGGAGCCTTTTCACCGTCGCGCGCTGGGTTACTCAGGACGAGGAGCCCCGAAGGACCATCCTGAGTACCTGTTTGCCGAGAGAGCCGAAGGCAAGGCGCTGATGCTCAATCTCGTGGACGTGCATGAGCCTGAGTGGATCCGGCCCGAGATTATCGACAAGGCCTTGGAGTGGATCGCAGCCCACCGCGAAGCGGGGAGGAAGGTACTGGTCCACTGTAACCAGGGGGGAAGCAGAGCCCCGGTGATTGCCATGCTGGCCCTGGCCAAAACACTACCCGCCAAATTCACGGACGCCGAGGCGCAATTCCTCGATGTCTATCCGTACTACTGCCCGGCTAACGGCATGAGGCAATACGCAATGGATAACTGGACACGCTATCGCAGCGGGACAACGAGCGATGGAAAACGAGCAAACGATCGACACGCAACCCCCTGCTAAGCCTGAAAAGCCTAAGCGCAAGCCTAAAAAGAAAAAGAAAAACAAGGCAGTAGCGCCTAAAAAGACCAGGCCAAAGCCAACCCAAACAACAACACCGGCACCAATTGGACGCGGCCGTCCCACCGACTACGATGCTGCTAACGTCGAGATCGTCGAGAAGCTGTGCCTCCTGGGCGCAACCGACGCGGAGATCGCTGACTTCTTCGGAGTGACGGTTAGAACTGTCTATCGTTGGAAGCTGGAACACGAAGATTTTTGTCAGGCCATGACTGCTGGCAAGGACTTAGCAGACAACCGGATTGAGCGATCGCTGTTTCAGCGGGCTGCCGGTTACGCCTATGTGGAACAGCAAGCGTTCAAGCTGCGGCACGTAGAGTTCGATCCGCAAGGAAAGAAGGTTCGCGAGTACGAGGACATACGAGTCGTTGACGTTGAGCGCCAAGTGCCGCCCGACACGACGGCCGGACAGTTTTGGTTGAAGAACCGGCGCAAGGAACAGTGGCGCGACGTGCAGGAAAAGGCTTACTCCGGCACCGTGACACTGGAAGAGAAGCCTCAGCAACTTGGCGATGACCGGCTGAATGAGCTGGGCTCACGGTTTGGGCGGACTCTGAAGGTGATTAACGGGCAGGGGTGATTTCGGCCCACATAGGAGGCCGTACAGCGGAAAACGCTATATCCCTGGGGTGATTGTACCTAAAACCAAAACGCCAGCCAGCGGGCATCTATGGCGGTTTTTAGAAAATATCCAATAAATATCAGCGACTTACGACGCGCCTTTGAGGCAGCGTGACGGGACGAGGGACGAATGGAACCGCTCAACAGAGCCTACAAGCACATCCTCCAGTGCATCGCCGAAGTTGGTGGCCATGCCGATCTGGACAAATACGGGCGCCTGGTCTCGGGACCAGGCCGTCACGTCCTGCAAGGCGACGCGGTCGCATATATGGTGCTGGTCTCCCGCGGGTATTTGGGCGGCGAGGACGGACGCATCATTTTGACGGAGGCCGGGCGCGCGGCTGTTGAGGCTCATAAGGCTGGCAACATCCGCGAAGCCAGCTAGAGCCGGGGAGCGTGTCGGGGATGACGCGCACGCTCAAGGCCGCACGCTACGCCAAGGATGTCGATCCGAGATTCACGACATTTCTGACCGGTACGCTGCCATTCCTCTCGTTCAACGAGGCGATGGCGTTCTACTCGGAATACCTGCCGCGGCTGACTCCATCCGAGCTGGCCCTGCTGGGCTGCAACGATCGGTTCTTTCTGCTGACCGGCCTGTGTAACCGGCCCGATGCCATCCACCCGTGGGTGTACGACCGGGCTCGCGAGGTCGAGGCTGATCCATACGGTTATCTCGATCTGTGGGCACGCGGCCACTACAAATCGACGCTGACGACGTTCGCAGGGACGATACAGGATATCCTGATTGAGCCCGAGACGACCATTGGCATCTTCTCGAACACCAAGGACATTGCGAAGCCATTCCTCTCCCAGATCAAGGAGGAACTGGAGCGTAACGAGGATCTGATCCGGCTCTACCCGGATGTGCTCTACGCCAACCCGCGCAAGGAATCGCCAAAGTGGTCGGTTGACGAGGGCATCATCGTTAAGCGGGTCGGCAACCCGAAGGAATGCACGGTCGAGGCTCATGGCCTGATTGACGCCATGCCGACCGGCCGACACTTTCGGAAGCTGAAGTACGACGACGTAATCACGGAAAAGAACGTCACCAATCCGGATCAGATCCGCAAGACGACAGAACGGGTCGAGCTATCGGACAACCTGGGCTCGGGACCTGGTACGACCAAGGAGTTCGTGGGCACCCGCTATTCGTTCGCGGATAGCTACGGTCATATGATTGAACATGGCATCGTCAAGCCGCGCATCTACCCGGCGACCGAGGATGGCACGCTGGAAGGCCAGCCGGTACTGTTGACGCCAGAAGCCTGGGAAGAGAAGAAGCGCAGCCAGCGGTCATCAATCGCGGCGCAGATGCTTCAGAACCCGCTCGCGGGCCATGAAAACACGTTCCGAACAAAATGGCTGTCAGCCTATTGGGTGCGGCCGTCCCTTATGAACGTCTACATCATGGCCGACCCATCCAAGGGCCGAAGCCGATCCTCAGACCGGACGGCAATGGCCGTGGTGGGTATCGACTCGGCGGGCAACAAGTATTTGCTCGATGGCGTCTGCCATCGCATGAGCCTGTCCGATCGCTGGGAGACCCTGAAGAAGCTCAGGCTCAAGTGGCTCGATCATCCTGGCGTTCAGAACGTCAAGGTCGGCTATGAACGCTACGGGATGCAGTCCGACGACGAGTATTTCGCCGAAAAGATGCGGCTCGAGGGCGTCAACTGGGATCTCATCGAACTGAATTGGACGGGCGAGGTCGGGCGGCAGTCCAAGACTCATCGCGTTGAAAGGCTAGAACCGGACTTCAGGCACGGCGCTTTTTTCGTGCCTGCCAAGGTCTACCACCCGGCCGTTGAGGGCCACGTCGCGGTCTGGTCCATCGAGGACGGGGCGGACGAGATCGTCTACGAGCCGGTGCGGGGTCTGCACCAGATCGAGCGCCGGGTGAAGGCGCAGGGCGAACACCATCGGCTTTTGCAGCCTATCCGGCGCAAGGACGAGGACGGCAAGCTCTACGACCTGACTCGCGTTCTGTTCGAGGAGTATCGGTTTTTCCCGTTCTCCCCCCGCGATGACTTCATCGATGCCGTGAGCCGGATCTACGACATGGAGCCGATGCCCGCGATCATCTACGAGACGCTGCGAGTTGAGGATTACCCGGATGCCTGATGACGACGATACCGACACGATCATCATATGCGCTGGGCCGCCGCTGTGTGGCCTGGAGGGGTACGACGCGATCATGTGCCAGCTCGAGGGCTGCACGATGTGTCGGCGCATCGTGGTCGATCGTTCCAAGAGCGATCCCCGCAATATCGAGGTCCGCATGGCTTTTCCGTTTGGAGGACGCCGATGATCCCCAAGCGCATCAGCGGCGCAACCCACCGCTTAGGCAAGCCGAACGATTGGGACGCCGAGGAGAACGGCGATTGCGTTCACCTGCTCGTTCGCATCGAGGACGGCTGCGTTTGCAGCGCTTGGGAGCCGACGCCCGACGAGTTGGCCATGCTCAACGCTGGCGGCAGCGTGATCTTGAGCATTGTTGGCGGGCAGCCGCCGGTCATGCTGTCTGTTGAGCTTCTGGAGGGGGAAGAATGAGCGAAGAACACAAGCCGCTGCCGGTGCATGTTGGAAGATGACGAAGCCGTGCGCTGCCAGCAGGACGGCTGCACGATCTGCCGGCGTATCTTGATCGACCATCGAGACGGCTCCGAGATCGAATACCGGCTCAAGCCAAACTGAATTGCGTGAGTACGTGCGTAGTGCTTTCAAGCCAAAGAGGCACACAATGGTCACTGCAAAGTTCAAGGTCAACAAGGTCACGGCGTTCGAAGGCAATTACCGCCAAGTCGAACTGGCACCGGTTTATTCCTCCGATAAAGCGTCGCCCAACTACTCGTGGTCGCAAGCCACGCCCTGCGGGAAGATCGAAATGACGATCACTAACCCCGGTGCGTTCGAGCAGATGGGCATCGGCAAGACGTTCCTGCTGACCTTTGAAGAGACCACAGCGTAACCAAAAGTCGCGGTTGGTGCATTGGCCAGCTCTGGGCAAGCTGGAGTTAAGCGACCTTCGCATCAGGTAACGGGTTCCAGCCCGCCGCGTCACGCAACACGCAGCCAGGGAGGGCTTGCAGATGTCACGATCAATCGACTGGCGAGCGCTCTGTGCGAGTGCGGACCCAGATTTCAACCGCCGGAAACGACGCAATCCAGCCTACGAGTTCACGGCTTCGGCCCGTGCTTACGGGGATGCCGACCAGAACTCAGGCGACCAGGACACGAACCGCCGCGTCAGGGTGTTCTACGAAGATCCGAACCGATCCATCGCGCCGACATCCCAAGAGGGGGCGCTGACGTGGAACGGCGCGCAGATCACCTGGGGTGGCGTTCAGCTCGCATGGGACGAGGACGAATAACGCATGGCAACCCATGAACTGACGCAATCGGTCTCGAACGGGCCACTGACATCGAACAGCTACCTGTTCGGCGCGGTCGATGGATCTGCCGACAGTGCGCCGGATGCGTTCCTTATTACGCTGGTCTACGACTACATCAAAAGCCGCACGGATTTGCTCTACCCCACGCTGGCCCAATACAACAGCGTGCTAGACACGGCAAACACGGCACTGAACCAAGGCGGAGGGTACTGGCTGGGCCAGTCGATGCCGACGACAGGATTTGCAGATGCCGTAGACGCCACGGGCCTCGTGACCAAGTCGCAGGCCGAGACGATCGCGGGCGCGGCCGGCGTCAACTATGTGGGCCTTCCGGCCCTGACAGACATCGACCAAAACAACGACCTGATCCAGATCTACGATGTCAGTGCTGCCGGGTATTACAGTGTCACGCCCGCGGAGTTGCGCTCCGATGTTGGTCTTGGGACTGAGGACAGCCCGACCTTTAGCGGTCTTGGGCTGGCGAGCGGATCGGTCATTACCTGGGACTCCGGCGACCTAACGCTCACCCAGTCGAGCAACCTACTGACGCTTGCAGGTGGCGATCTCGCGGTGCCGGATGACGCCTACGCGGCAGGCTGGAACGGCTCAGCCATCGTTCCGACCAAGAATGCCGTCTACGACAAGATCGAGCTTATCCTTGGCACGACGCTTCCGGCCACGTATCAGCCGCTCGATGCGGATCTGACGAGCTGGGCAGGGGTAACACGCGCGGCAGGATTCGACACTTTCACGGCCACGCCATCGGTCACAAACCTGATGGCGCTCCTGACGGATGACGCTTCCGGTCTCGGCACGTTCATGGTAACGCCGTCTTCGGCCAACCTGGCGGCACTCGTTACCGATGAGACCGGCAGTGGCGCGCTTGTGTTTGGGACTGGCCCAACCATCTCGGGTCTCATCGCCACGGGATCTCCGACCGCAACAGGCGCAACATGGACAGACCTTGGCACCGTCACCACGGCCGACATCAACGGCGGCACCATTGACGGAGCAATCATTGGCGGCGCTTCGGCGGCAGCGGGAACATTCACGGCCATCGTCGGGACAAGCCTGTCCGTTGGCATAGGTGGCGTAGCAACGGTCGGCACGATCGAGATCGGTCACGCCTCAGCCAATACGCTGGCAGCATCAGCCGGCCACCTGACCATCGAGGGCGCGACGGTTTGGGACAGCGGCAACGATGGCTCTGGCTCTGGCCTTGATGCGGACATGCTCGACGGCAAGAACATTGGCACCTCAGGTAATGTTGTGCCCTTGCTGGATGGAACCAACACATGGAGCGGCGTACAGACCTTCGGTAATACAGGCATAGTTGTTGGTGCATCGACACCGTTCTCGGATAGCGCCGGAACGCTGACGCTCCAGAATATCGATGCGCTCGACGCGACGACAGAAAGCACGATTGAAGCCGCTATCGACACGCTCGCGAATCTGACCTCCATTCAGGGTCGCACGGTCACGCTTGCCGATGCTGGCGCAGACGCGTTCTTTGCTTGGGATGACAGCGCGAGCAAATATCAGAATTTAAGCGCTGCCGATGCGACCGCGATCCTCAACGCTTTCGTCGGTGACAGTGGATCTGGTGGAACAAAAGGTATTGTCCCGGCGCCGGCATCGGGTGACTCAAGTAAGTTTTTGAAGGGAAACGGCACTTGGGCATCCGTCCCTGGCGGCGGCGATGCGCTGACAAGCAATCCGTTATCGCAGTTTGCGGCAACAACATCGGCACAACTGGCAGGAGTGATCTCAGACGAAACGGGGTCCGGGGCGCTCGTGTTTGGCACCTCCCCGACACTTGTTACACCAGTGCTAGGAACGCCGTCATCGGGAACACTGACGAACTGCACGGGCCTGCCTATTGGATCAGGCGTTAGCGGTCTAGGCTCTGGCATCGCTACGTTCCTGGCCACGCCGTCATCCGCGAACCTTCTCTCCGCTATCACCGACGAGACCGGCACAGGTGCGCTCGTGTTCGGCACGTCACCGGGATTCACGACCGATGCTAGCCCGGCCACGAATGACGGGGCGTCGCTTGGCAAATCTGGAACTGCTTGGTCTGATGCGTATTTAGCAGCGGGTGCCGTTATCTACCTCGGTTCATCTGCCTCTCTAACGCACGTCACATCTGGTGACAATCTGCTCTGGACGGGCGGGCATTTCTACAACAACGTCGCAAACCCTATGAGTGGGAACGTCGCCGGCTGGTCGCTTCTCAGCACTGGGGCGGTATATGTCAACGCTGATGGGGCGGTGTCTGGAAATTTCAGTAGGAAAACGAGCGACGGGGCCGTCGTCAACATCTCCCAAGACGGGACGATTGAGGGGCAGATCACCATCAGCGGAACAACAGTCACGTATGGAGCTTTCTGCGGCACACACTGGTCACAGCTTTCGGATGGAGGCATTCTCGATATTCCGCGCGGCACTATTGTCGAGACGATTGACGATATGTGCTCGTGGCCCGGAGAGGCAAACGACCAACTCGCGCGCTTCAAGGTCAGCGACACGGCGGCAAGCTCCCGCGTGTACGGCGTATTCACGGCCTGGGACGCCGACGACATGGATAGCAATGATGCCTATGTGGCATCCCTTGGCGCTTATCTCGTGCGCATCGCGGCAGGAGAGACGGTTCAGGGCGGTGATCTGATCGAGAGCAACGGGGATGGGTGCGGACGCGTGCAGGCGGATGACATCGTGCGGACCACCACGGTCGGCAAGATCACGTCAAGCGCCGTAATAGAGACATACCCAGACGGCTCGTATCTTGTACCGTGCGTGCTGTATTGCGGCTAAACAAGAAAGAGGGACGACGAACGATGACACCGAACGTAAAGGAACAGCAGATCAGGCTCATGGCCGTGCTGAAGGAAAAAGACGGGC
>CAZZDD010000021.1:0-37321 GCA_964652185.1 uncultured Candidatus Peribacteria bacterium
TCTATTTCTTCGGCAGTGAAACGCATTTGCTTTCCACCGCCAGCATGTGTATCTGCCATTGTTTTACGATATTACTGGTAACGCCCCCGCTTCCACCGTAGGAGGAGATGCAGTAGGCACAGGCTGATTTGTAGTCGTTGCGAGTTGCATAGGAGATATGACGGAAGTTTGTTCTAGAATCTTACCAAAGACCATTTTGGCATTAGGGTCTTGGAGTATCGTTGGGTTGGAAGCGATACTTTGCAGAACTGTTGAGAGCGTTGTAAGAACCGCTTGTTTATCTGTGTTTTCGGTAGTTACCTCCACCGTTGCTTTCATTTCAAAGTCTTTAATAGAATCTTTCCACGTCTTTTCGTCTAACTCGTCAGGTTTCAAGTAACGCTTATTACCTAGTGGGGCTAGGCTTTCACGTACTGCACCTTCCATGGCCTGTTGATTAAACTCATCTGGCAACTCACCACGCATCAAAGACTCTTTAAACTGCTTGTTGTATTCTTTTATGGCCTGTTTAGGCACATACATACTGTCTATTTCTGTTAGTCCAGCATCATCAAGGACAGCCACTACCTCATCCTTATTGTCCATTTGTTTCTTTAGGTACGGAAGCACGAACTCGCGCATCATATCCTCAATAGCAAGACCTTTGTTCTCAGTCATTATCTCAAAAAGGGAGGAACTGTTTTGCGAAAGAAGCGCCCCTAAAGAGTAGGGAGTACCCGAAGGTAGTGTGTTACCGCGAAGTGCATCTGGTGTCGATGTGAGGTCGTTTGAAAGTACTCTCCACTGTTCTCCGAAGTTTTGAAGTGCCACAATGTCTGCCTTTGAGTTATTTATCTGAGTCAAAGGCATGTTTTCCTTGTGAATCATAATGTCACCAGACTCAATAGCCGACAGCACGTTTCTACCAAGATAGGCACTGTCAGATGTTTGGAATATGAGCTTGGAAGCAAGGTCAAGCACGTCTTTCTGGTTCTTGATAGTATGATTTTGCATCCACTGTGCATCGAAAAGGTACTCAACTGCACCTATAGACAGGGTACGCCCATCTTCTTCAATGAGATGGGTAAGCATGTAAGGGTCTTTCTTCTCTCTACCAGAAAATAGGGTGAAATCTTGGTATTCGTCGTTATCTCCTGCTACAAAAGATACTACGTGCATCTGTTGGAAGAATATGTCGTCATCGCCGTCCAGTACCTCTTCTCCCTTACTCTTCTTATATACAGCTTTTGATAACTCACCATGTACCTCGTATAGCTCTATAAAATCGTTTACGTCGTCTTTGTTTGTTCCGTCTAGGTTCTTTCTTGTTCCAACCGCCCTACAGAGTGCTTCCACTTTATCCATGTCATACCCTGCTTCTCTGGCTAGTTTATATAGTTGCGCCTCTGTCTTATAGAACTTCTCTATGTGGGGAATACCATTAAAATCTACTGGGTCTGCTATAAACCTGTTCCAAGGAACTACGGAAGCTACAAGTTTACCGTCTTTTTCAACAAACTTTACGACAGCCGAGCCGTATTTAGCTAAAGCTCTACCCCATTGGTTTAGAAATACACCAAAGCGAGACTCCTTCATCCAGTTTTGGAGGAGAATGGTGGTTACAAATGCTAATGCTGTGTTCTCTAGGCGGTCTGGAAGTATGCGAATATCTTTACGGTCTATATCGGTAGCTCGATACCATATATTCATCGCCGAAGTGACTATATTGAAGAAAGGTTTTTCACGCCCTAACGAGTCTTCTGCGCCTGAGATATGTTTACTATTGCTATATGCGTCAATACGCTCAATAGTTTCATACATTGAAAAGTCCACGTACTTCCCGATACGCGTTGTGCCTGTGGTGTAATCTTCTTCAGCTTTACGAACTATTCCACAAATGGAGTCATCACCCATGTAGGTATTGTATATTTATATTGTCAAGATTGCCCTGTGCATAACTCTTGCACTTTCTGTGGAGTCCAATCGTGAGGATAATTGAACTTCTCTATGAGCCATTGGATAGGCTTTGTTTGTTTCTCCCACCTATTACCTAGAAATATACCACGACTCTTTCTTTGTGTCGCAAGTATATCGTCTGCGTTGTTTTGATATGGGAAGCCTTCTGTCTCTCTAAACTGGTGCCCGTAGTACGCTTTTTTGGTGCTTAAAACTCTTCCACCTGATAGCCATGTCTTACAAGCAACCTCTACACCTTGCTGTCCCCATGAGCCAAACGCTTCATCACATAGGTTTAGCTCAAAATACTTCTCTCTAGTAGCCATGAAACAGGAGCCTTGTATACTCATGGACTCTACTACCATGCCTTCTGCGTCTTGTTCGGCGTATTGGAAGTGTAAGTTGGTGTCAAATACGTGGTTGCTACGAATTGGCTTGGGGATTATCTGCCACACACTCTCTTTCCGTAGGTTTGTGTCGCCGCACTGCCCACAAACATCATATTTCCCTTGAAAATGTCTGTGTTTCTCAGAGCAAACCCAGTCATAGACGTGTAAATTGCCCAATGCGGGTATCATAGTTACATTATCTTCCATATCTTCCATCATTTTCACGTCAAAACCTTGCGACATAGAGCAGTGAGCGTCTAGTTTCATTACATATTTCTTGGTGGACAGTCTTGCTAGAGCATTTGTAGCACCTCTTTGCCCTGCTTTTGTAGTTATGACTGTGCCACGTGAAACACGTATCTCTGGTGGATTATCCCAATTATCTAGCGCGACGAGTACTTCGGTATCTCCTTCGGCGTGTAGGAATATGTCGTCTATCGTTCTTTGTAGACTTTCTTCGTTTCGGGCTGGGATTAGGATGGATAGGCTCATTTGCTACTATTGTTACTCATCTTTCTCTCGAGAAACTGCTGTGCCAGCTTATCCTCTATCTCTTTTACGGTAGGTTCTTTGAAGTCGCCTATCTGTATTGGTCGTATTATATACCTCATTTTGTTGAAGATTGGCTAATTCTATGTTCGTTCATAGAGAATTGCTCACGGAGTTTTCTATGAAGTTCTGCTACTGCCTCACTTTGGTCTGGTAGTAGTTTATCACGAATGACAAAGTACATACGCATAATCCATGTATCAGAGTCGTCAGGTGAGCGACCTATAAGTTCTTTTACATCCTCTTTAGGAGTAGCCATGCGCTTTCCGTCGCCTATAGAAGCATCTTGGTAGGTAGAGAGTTCTTCTATAATCTTCTCTTTGTCTCTACCCGTTACTTTTGAAGCTATTTGGTGGTTATTTACGAGGTTGGCAAGTGTAAATACGCACTGTGAGCGTAGGTTCTTATAGTCAGTTACTAGCGGTACTTCGTTTGTATAGTGCACATTCGGTAATCTTACAGGGTCTTGGTCTGTTCTAATAGCGCCATAAGAGGACTTGAAACCTATAATCCCGTCTAGTAGGGAGTTACTTGCTACTCCTGCACCTACACCAATAGCGTCTACTATAGTGTTACTCATTGGTATCTTGTCTTGCTGTTGATATTCACGGGTCTGGGCGACAATAGCCTCTGTATTGAGTCTTTCAAATGTTTCACGTCTATACTCTTCCAGTCCCTCCCAGAAGGAAAACTTAGTCTTATCCGAGCCGTCATCTGCTACGTCTATGATGAGGTATTTCTCGGGGCTTTTATCTATTGTGTTAGAAAATACGTCTAGTAGAGCTGTATATTTGAATAGCGCACCAGCATTTTCCACATACTCGGCAAGTATTTCTTGCTTGTAGGTGTTGTTGTCCATCTCTACCCTAGCCTTTTCTATCTCATCTGGTGGAATGTGTGGGTTATCTGCTGTGGTGAAGTGGAAACACTCCCAGTTATGGTCTGCTTCTTTTTCTAGTCGGCGCAGGTTAGGGTTTTCTTTCTTTGGTGTACCAATGAAATCTGCTGTACCTCTAGTATCTATCAAGGCAGGGCGGAATATCTCTTGCCATCCTATAAAGAAGTCTTTCATGGTATCAAGCTCATCAAAAGTGATGTGGTGAGCCTTCATACCGCGAAAGTTCTCTCTGTTTTCCCAACCTGCTACGAATATAGTGCTAAATCCACCGTCTACAGTAGGTACTTTCATTTCTAGGCGAGATTCATTTGCTTCCCCCACTTTTCCTAGTCTTGATTTCAATGCCTCCCAAATAATAGAGCGTGCTTGCTTTTGGGTTGGTGCAATATAAAACACATTTCTATCTTTGCCGTTGATAGCCTTAAAGAGCATTACTTCTATCTCTACAGAGGATTTACCAGAGCGTCTACCCGCTCTAATTACCTTGAAACGAGCTTTACTACTCGCTATTGGCTTCTGGTGAGGATGTAAAAGCATTATCAAATGAGACTATTATCGGTTGTCCTCCTGAAGTGAAGTCTTGCGGTATCATCTTGGTATACGCCTTTGCTAACTGTTCACTTGCCCATTTCTTATCTGCTTTATCTTCACTTGCGTACATTTCTTTAAGAAACTTAAAGTAGTCCTCGCTTAAATCAGCATAGCGTTGTGCTATTTGCAACTCTTCAAAGTAGGATTTTCTTCCTGGCATTCCCATATACGTTAAACTTTACTGTGTTTTGTTTGTGTTGTCTAGTTATGGACCCCAACCTTTACCCCCAAAGTTCTTGATTTTGTTACCGTATGAGGGTGTGAAGGTACTTTTCTTCACTTTTGAAGTGGGTGCGGATACTTTCTTTACTGGTTTTGCTGAGTCGTAGGACTTTGCGAAGCGTTTGATTATTGAGCGTTTTTTCTTCATTTCTGTATTCTATATCTCTTATGGTTAAAAGGGCAAGTGTATACATTGTAAATATACCCGTGTTGTGGGCAGTGTCGTAGTAGGTCTTCGTATGGTTCCCACATCACTCCATCAAAGAATAAGTCTGGGGTTTCGTGGAAAGAGAGCCAGTGTCCTTTTAGCATTTTTCTCGGATAAATTTAAGTACAGGGAGGGGGTGCTCACCTAACAGGCCATATAAGGTTATCCTCCTCGAAGCCGATATAACTGTCTCTGGTGCACCATAACAGCCACCCCTCTCTATACTCAAAGAGTTTCTTCTTATTTTGTGATGTGCTTTTGGGGAAACGGTACCAACCGTCGGTATTTTTCAGCTAGCGACCGATATTACTTCCATGCTCCCCCAGAAACACACCACCCTAAGATACTCTCCTCCCAATACAATCACGAGAGTCTTTCAAGTTCTCTATCTATTATTGACTGTGTTGTTGTTTCTTTCAAGGGGGTTATACACAGTAGTGGCGTTTAATGTAGTTTAGACTTCTTTCAAGAAAGCAAGCTCTGTGAAATTGAGTCCACGAATAATTCTCCTGCCAAAACCACATACGTTTCTTACATAGTCGGCATTTCATAAGTTATTTCTCTATGGTTGGGTTAGGTGTGAGTAGTTCTTTTCCTTTTTCAGTAAGCCAGCCCGTTCTTAGAGAGACTCCGTATTCTATAAGTCCGTTATCGCACGCCCTTTCGCACGCAGAATACGCAAGTTTTTCGTCGCAATTAAACTTCTTTGCAAGTGCTTCGTATGGGAATGGCCGATTAAATACGTCCTGTCGGTATTCCGCGACAGCAAGGCATACTTCAAGGTCGCTTATGTCTCGTCGTTTTTTAGCCTCCATAACATCTACATTAGGTTAGGTCGTTTTGTCATTCTCCCTCCTCCGTCAAACTCAAAGCCGTACTTTTCTCGGAGAAATGAGTCTGTCGCTTTTGCGGGCATTGCAGTCCTGACACGACCAAACGAGATTCCCGTACCCCCGCCCTCCTAAAGCACGCGGTAGGAGGTGGTCTTTTGTTCTGTTTTCTTCCGTGAGTTCTATCCCGCAATACGAACATTCCATACCATCAAAAAAGAATTAAAGGGGGTGTTTTAGTTAGGTCGTCAAGTCGTTGCTGTGAAGCAGATGCGCCGTGTATTTACAGTTCGTCGTCCCGTTTGAGCAATACAAGTGCGCTCTATCCCAATCTACATACTCACCGCTTTGCATGAACTCTTGGGAGTGCGGTTGCCCCTCATACATCTTCTTGGGCGGCGCAAATAGAACTATCTTGGCTTCGTTACATTCGGGGCAAATCGGTCTGTTGTGTTCCTCCATAAGAAATATAAGTTTGATTTAGGGTTGGTCTATTTCACTCTACTGTGTTTGGGGTTTCTTTCAAGAGGTTGTCCACAGGTGTTTGGGAAGTAGTGTTTTCTCTAGGGGGTGAGGTTAAAGTGCAATAAGTACGCCGTAAAATTCGCATTTGTTGTTCGTGCAGGAACTACCAGCTTCTATCGGGTCGCCAATAGGCGGGTATACCTCAAAAATATAGAGCGGTAGGTCGCATTTTCGGCACTTGAATGGTTCAATTTCGTTCTTCTCCATAAGTTATTTCTCTATGGTTGGGTTAGGCTTTTCTTTAGGGCGTAGTATCTCTGCTTCCAAAAGCTAATGACTTTGAGCAGGTGTTTTTCGCGCGCAAGACTGACAGTGGGTTCTTCTTTGTCCGTCTTTTTTTCTTCAAGATAGGCACGCCACGCCTTCATCGCTTCTTTATGGTGCAAGCGGGAAAACTCTTCAAACGATATACCGATCTCAGCGACAAACTCTTCTTCCGTTATTGCTTTTCGGTTTCTTTCTACCCACAAGATAAGGTTTTCTTTACTCTCCATAACATCTATATTAGGTTAGGTTCTAAATACATCACCTGCGTTGTCTACGTCTTTGTCGCACTTTTTACAGGTAAGCCACGGAGACCCACAATCGCCACAGCCACCAAAAAAGACCTCATTTTCGCGGCAAATCGCTACCAGTTCTTTCATGTGTTCGCACATTTCTTGTTCCTTTTCCATACTAGGTTAGTTTATTTTGTTGTGGTTTTTAATTTCTTTGGTCTTCCGCCCTTTTTGCCGTTTTCACGGGCGGCTTTTGCTTTTTTCTCCGATAATGTAGAGCCACCACGTTTACCGAGGGATACGGCCGCCTTACGAGTATTGTAGAACTTGCAGTCTTCGTTTGGACATCCAGTGCCTTTAGGTGCTAGCCATTCCCATAAGCATTCTTCGCACTTGCCGCGATACATTCGCGGAGGCTTAGGCAAGGTTTCCATAAAAGTATGCGTCAAAAGACTTGGACTGCTTTTTAGAGTGCTTCCCGTTGTAAAAAGGGACGTACTCACTCTTCTTTGCGTACTGGACAGTGAGGTTCTTTAGTGCCTCGTCTGCCGCTCGGCGTGCTGCAACTGGTATGTATAGCTTGGTCATATAGGTATCCTATACCCAAGCGTTTAGGTTGTCAATCACCCCTGTGTATAACCCCAAAACCACTACCCCCTATAGATGTTTCTTTTTCTTAGGGGGTGGCGTATCTAAGCCGTTTTATGACATTTGCACTCGCAGTTTCGCAAAAAGCACGCTTCGTGGGTTCCGTTATGACAAACACGGCTCGTTCCCAGTAAGTTTTCCATACCATCAAAAAAGAATTAGGGGGTGTTCTAGTTGGTCGGCCAAAGGACTACGACTTGTTCCCCGTTTGGCGCATATTCTTCCTTCTCGTCCTTGCTGTATACGGTTCCGCTGTAGGTCGTTTCGGCAACATATACCGCATCGTCATCTGCACCCGCGAGTGGTGAGTATCCATTCCCTTCGGCATCTTTCTGCAAGATAACTTCTTTATCGGGAGAAAAACCGCTCAAAACCTCAATTAGTTCTTTTACCGTCATAAGAAATATAAGTTTGATTAGGTTGTTTCTTCTAGTAATGTTGTGTAATGGGCGATTTGCTCTTGAGAAAGTTTTGGGTAGATGGTCTGCATCAAGAACCCCTCAATGCTCTTACTTTCTTCGTACTCAATGTCTGCTGGTTCGTCTAAGAAGTTGCTCATATAAGTTTGTCCTGCATTTTTTCCGATAAAATATCATGCGTAATCTTTTTGCTTACATCCTGCATACGCATATAGCCGTTGCAGATTTTCGCAATTTCAGCAGAGGACAAATAAGAACCAAGTGTTATGCCGATGTTGGGGGTTTCCAACTTGCGAGTGTCTGGGTCAATAGAAATCCCATACCGTGCGAGTTTATCCTTATTCGCCTCCCAATATCTATGAAGAGCGTTTCTCCTAATCTTCTTCTCTCCCTGAATATTGTTTGTGGTCATGTGAGGTCTTTTAACTTAGCAACGAGCATGCCTTTGCGATAATCGCTCACGGGCAATTTCCGCGTATTCCTCGCTAATCTCGATACCGATGCCGTTGCGACGTAGTTCGGCGCAAGCAACGAGCGTAGTGCCAGAGCCGAGGAATGGGTCAAGAACAGTGTCTCCCTCGTTCGACCAAGAGACGATGTGGTCACGAGCTAATTGCTCAGGGAATATCGCTGGATGCTGTGCTTCCTTACGCCCACCAACATTTAAAACATATAGATTGAAGTCTATACGAGTATCATTTGTACGATTTGTTCTTCTTGATTTGTTGCAATTTTGTGTTTGAAGAGTTGTACGTGTAATAACCTTACCAGCATTTTTTGTCGGTATTTTCCTCAACTTACCACCTTTAGGTTTCCCTTTAGTTAAGACAAACATATACTCAAATGACTGACAATATCGTGTCTTATCTACGTTTGGCATCGCATTTGGTTTATGCCAAATCATCGTATCATGCAGATTCAAGCCGATTTCTTTGAAGAAGAGCGCCTGTCGGAAACTTGTGCCTGTTTCGCTACCGTTGATGGTCGCATCATTCACAATCCAAACGATAACGCCGCCTTGTTTCAACACACGTGCTAATTCTCGTGCTATTGCCTCGAAATCAAAAGAGTAGCCGTTGTAGGTGCGAAGATTGTCGTATGGCGGCGAAGTTAGAACAAGGTCAACGCTTTCCGCTTCCATGTGATGCATCACTTCTACACAATCTCCAACGATGATTTTCTGCTCCATAGTGGGCGTTTTATTCTTTACCAGAGGTCTTTTAACTTAGCTGTGTATAAGTCTATTTGTTCCTCGTAAAAGGTGCGGGTGGGATTGAGTAGTTGCTTTCGTCGCGCTTTCATCTCCTCTACTACGTCTACTCCGAGTTCTTCTTTGAGGCGTTCTTCAAAGTCTAGCGGTTTACCTGCTCCCCAAATGTTGCAACCCACGCATTGAGGGCGACAGTTGGACTCGTCCCAGCGTGTTGCGAGGTAGAGTCTACTCACAAAGTGTCCACACTGTAGAGCTTTTCCAGTAACCCCACAGGTGTAGCACTCTTTCTTATACTTTGCTCGTATGTATTTGCTGAAAATAGCGTCTAACTCCTTTTTATACTTAGATAGGGACTTCTTCTTACCTTTCGTGGCTCTACGGGCAGATTTGGGGCTTCTGGAGGCACGTTTATAGCTGACCTCTACAATCTTATCTGGCATATTCCACAAATGGTGATTGGTTCATGTTCGTGTGGTTGTTCGTCTCCTTTCTCTTGTTTGAGTTCTCGTCTTGAAAGGGTTTTGGCTTTGGCGAGTTGTTCTTCCACGGAACCTGAGAGACTGCGGGCTGTGTTTAGTCGTTCGTAGTCAATTCCCTCCAGTTGGGTAGTATCTAGTCCACCTTTTACTATGAAGTGTTCGTAGATGTTCTGTAGTTTGCTTGCTTGGGACTGTGAGATTTCTAGTTCACTTTCACAGAACTTCCCCCAGTTATCGGCGTATTGTTGCCATTCGTTTGACTGTTTTATCCGATAAAGATTTTCACCCACTTTGATGAGAGACCCACGAACAGCGTGGAGTAGTTCTTTTGTGTGTGCTATTAGTCCTGTGGTTAGTTGGGTCATGGTTTCTTAAAAAGAAGCTGGCGAACCATATCTCTGTTTAAGTGCATTTGCTTATACTGTGCCCCGTGTTTCTTTGTCTTCTTCATACAGACTGTTTACTCTCCAAACTGGTAAGTGCTTCATCTAACGTTTCCTTACCTGAGATTACTCCACCTTTGAAGCACTGGGCCGACCACTTTCCGTTTCGTTTTTGTAGACACACACCGTCTGGGAAGTTGGCAATACGTTCTTCAAATGAGTTAGTTGCTTTTAGTGTTACTTTTGGTTGTTTCTTGGACATATACTTTTGTTTTATTCCGTCTGCTAAAAATAGTCTGAATAGACCCTGCTTACATAGATTTTCATACTCATTTTTTAGCTCTTTCCGTGTCATATCTTTCATATCACTTCAGTATACTCCACCTTTTTGGTGTTTTTGACCGCTATCCCCAAGTCTCTTGCTATCTCTAGGGCTAGGGGATTCTTTGTTCTTGCGAATACTCCGTGGAAGTAGGGAATTAGGGCGAGTAGTCGCTTGTTTGTTTCTTCGTTTAGTTTGTTTAGGTCGGTCATATTAGTTCTGGGGGAACTCATCTTCTAGTGGAACCCAGCGTTCGCCGTTGTCCTTAGCTTCTGGTAGTAATTTATTATCCGAGAAACGGAGGCGGAACTTCCACCCCTTCTTCGTACCGTCTCGGCGGGACTTACCTATCTTCACGTAGGACAGGGTTTCGTCTTGCTTGTCTCGCCAAATGTGGAAGATGTTGGTAGCGGCAGCGGCAATACCGTTTGAGTTGGCTATGTCAGCGTTATCTGTCTCGTTCGTGTTGCTACGGGTCTGTTTGGTGGCGTGGGCGATAGCAAATATCATAATCTCCTTTTCCACAGCGTAGTTGCGTAGGTCTTTGCAGAGCTGGTCTAGGTAGTTGGCGTAGTTTCTCTCTTTGTTGTCTTTCACTGAACGTACTACGTCTCCGAGGGTGTCGATAAAGACCGCTTTGATGTCGTAGTTCTGTCGTGCTCTCTCAATGTGGCGGATTATCCAGTCGTAGTCGTCCTCAAGAGACATAGGCACGTAGGAGATGAGGGAGGTGTCTGCACCCATTTTCTCGAAAGAGTCCCACAGTTCCCTTACAGTCATTTCGTAGCTGAACCAGAGAGTACCAACGCCGTTCTTTGCCATGTTGAGAGTGAACATGCGACAGAAGCTGGTCTTACCGTCTCCAGGAACGCCAGAGATGATACTGAAATCCCCACCTCTGAAGCCGCCGTCCATGCACTTGTCGAGCATCTCGTACCCTGATGAGAACTTTTGGGTAGTGTCCTGCTTCGCCAAAGCGGCAGCAACAGGGATAGGGAGGATTTTAACGGTTTCTTTTTGCATAAGTAGCTATATCCAACCATTTCTTCTCTAGGTCGGACGGTTTATTCACTTGAGGGAAAAACTCCTCGTGTGAGTGATTTTTAACGTACTGTAGGGCTTGTTTAACTTTGTCCTCACCCCTGTCAAAGAGCAATAGACCGTACTCCAGCTCGGTTGAGTTCATATTCCACGACTTTTGAGGGTTCGGAAACCACGAAAAGACTATACGAGCATTTTTATACTTAGCTGGCTTTTTAGGTTCTTTCTGGTCTTCTTTGACTTCTATGATTTCCTGCGAAGCGTCAGCTTCGCCAAAGTAACTATCTGAAATACTATCTGAAATATGGCGAACGCTGGGTTCGTCCCCTTTGGAACTCCCAGTTCGTCCCCCCACGAACGCTGGGTTCGTCCCCTTGGGTACTATTGTGCGATTTTGAGACACCCCAATTCGCTCCAAAACACCTAGATTTTCCAGTTCTTCCAAGCAGTTTTGTATATGACGCTCTGTGCAACCCAATTTATCTGCGAAAAAATGGTTGCTTGCAAAGACCTTTTTACCAGACACCCAGAACCCATTTATAAGCGCATACAGTTTCCACCGCATAGGTACGGACTTATCTAGTATGAACTGTTCTGGGAGAGTGTAGATGTAGGGTTGTGTCATGAACAAAGAAAGCCCGCTCGTGTAAGGGGCGGGCGGGCTTTCTTTAGCCACGATTATACCCCTTACGTATAATCACGAACAGAAGTAATTATACCGTTGCGCGAATAAATTACCTAGACTTCTGGCTGTGGATAACCTCAAAACACTTATTACAAAGAGACCTCCTGCCACGTATTTCAAATAGGCAGAACCAGAACTCTTTGTGGCACTCTTCACAGTGGGAGTAGTCAGCTTTATTTAGGGACATTGAGAGCTAGCCAAAGTTTTGCAACTGCTGCTTCTGCGGTACTTTTAGTAATCTCAACCGAATACCCTTTAGAATAGTATCCCTTAGCAATCCATTCCCTTTCGTACGTTAGACTATAGAACTTATCCCCCAAAGCATCTATTAGTTCTGATAGTGTTGGTAGTATGACAACGTTTTCATCTGTTGAAACAAGCCAACGACCCTCGGGGTCTTGTGGAAACCCAGCATCTTTCAACCTCTTTGCTAAATCGTAGTCCATATAGATTACCAAGACATTACTTCTTTATGCGCTTGCTCTATAGTGTCAAAGGTGTGCAGTCTGTGTGGACCGAAAAGGTAAGAATAAACCTCTACCGTTGAGAGTTCTGGCTTTGCGTTGATATAGTCTTCCTTACTCTCGGACTCGTGCCAGTTCTTTAGACGATACAACAAACCAACATACCCCTCGTTACTTTTACAGTATCCGTCATACTCTGGGTCGTCGCGCCATTTCTGGTGCAAATCGCCCAAATGAACCCTCATCTCATGCAGTCTTTGTCTGTCGATTATTTCCATATAGATTTATTTATCGGATAAAAGTTCCTTTATCTTCTCTGCGAATACAGGGTCAGTAAACATGTCTCGCAAGTTCCCAAGCCCAGTACACAACTTCTCCTCACCCAAGTAGTAGGTGTTCTTTTCTTTGGTAATGACACCTTTGGCGATTGCGTTGTCAGCAAGCATAAGCTCCATATCAAACCCACCTGTGTACTTCTGTACAAGCATACAGCTTTGGTGGAAGAACTTACCTTTCCATATCTTTGCTTCTATCTTTGATGCAATCTCTCTTTCACCCTGCATAATCTTCTCTGTTGTTCTGCGGAAACGAACCCAGTTGGTTGAGTGATATGGGATAGCTGTGCCGCCCAACACCTTCAACTTACCTTCAAAGGTAATCTTTTCGTGGTTTAGTAAAAGAGCGCACGAGTTGTGCATTGAAAGCGGTACTACTAGGTGACGCATAAACACAGGGATTAGCTTAGGTGCGTCAGGATAGCCAACGTCCATAGACGTTGCTTCTTTTTTAGTGTGTAGGCCTCCAATACTATCAAGCACGAGAAAGACACCATCTTCACTTGCATCTTTTACCATCGCCTCAAAGATTTCTTCCGCAGTGTGAAGCATCTCAAGGTCTAGCTTCTTCAAGTCCACTCCCAGACTCTCTGCAAAGTCAAAGTCAAATCTCTTCTCTGTGTCGTACCACTTCACTTTATATCCCTGTTTCTGTGCGTTTGCCGCGCACATATATGCAGTAGTTGTCTTACCTGTACCTTGGTCTCCACTAAACTGCGTAACCCTACGCATCTGTATACCACCACCCATAATGTTATCTAAAGGAGCCATTCCCGTAGATATGTATTCTGTTTTTCGTAGAGGGTGTTTATCTGCTTTCATGGTGGTCTGCGAAGATTATGTCGCTCATTTTACAAGCTCATCAAGTACGACAATAATGCTCTGCCGTTTGTCTTTTGCTAACTGTTTCAATCGTTCGTGGGTACTCTTATATACCCGCATATTTACTGTTTTCATGTTAGCGATTACGAGCTTCTAGGATAGGTAGACCAGCTTCGGTAGGGATATAAATAATCTGATTGCTCTGGTTGTCTTGTAGAGACTGGATATAGAGGTAACGTAAATATCCTTCTGCACCTCCAAGACCTTCTGCCACAATCTTGTTAGCTTTTGCTACACCCTCTGCACGAATCACTTCTGCTTCTGCTTTTAGAGTGGCAGAGTCCTTTACTGCTTGTGCTTCGAGAACCGCAATTTGTCTATTACCTTCTGCTTCTGCAAGTTGCGCCTTACCATGCATTTCTGAACTCCACACGTTGTACGTTGGGAAGAACCAGAAGCCTCCAACCACTAGAGCTATGACCAATAAAAATCCAGCCAAACCAGCACCAATTCCAAAATTATTCATAGGTATACGTTAAACTGTTATACCTTTATATATAGCATCTACACGCTCGCACGTCAAATGCACGTTATCCACAGGGTGCTTGCAAATACACTTTACAGATGATATACTCCCTATGTACCCAACCTTTAGAGGTACAGCTAACGTCCTCTGTTCTCTCCCTCTCTCGTTAGCGGGGGAGAGCAAAGGAAAAACAAACCTATGAAAACAAACTGCCAACATTGTGAAGGAAAAGGAGTAATGTATGTGCCAAACGCATTTGACGACTTCGATAAAGAATACTGCTACTGCCTTGCAGGAAAGAACCTAGAAATGAGACATGAGATTAGTAAGCTCGCTAAACAAAAGACGTATGCCTAGAACTATTGCAGATATTATCGGAGAAATTGAGGCGATGTCGCGTGAGTTAAATAGTAATTGCCAAGAGTTGCGCGAAATGGTCGGCAAACCACTACCTACTATTGACCTATGAACAGAGAAATAAAATTCAGGGCGTGGACGACAGAAAAGCAGTCTCGCTACTTACCCAATCGCATGTGGTCTTGGGAGGAAATCTTAGACGAACGCATCGCAGATGCGTGGAAGTTAGAGAAAATGATTTGGAGCGAAGACGACAAGATAGTGCTTATGCAATACACAGGACTAAAGGATAAGAACGGTCGAGACGTGTTTGAAGGCGACATTGTGGAATACATTGACGACAAAGGTACTTCAGTAGAGAAGAAGGGAACTGACAAGGTGTGGTGGAACGAGAAAGAGTCTGCTTTCTATGGAGGAGTACGTCAAGAGACTTGGGACGGAGCTTATGTAAGGGACTCGGAGAACATGGAAGTTATCGGAAATGTGTTTGTAAACCCAGAACTGTTATGAAACTAATCCAAACAACCCCAGCACGATTGAAGACTGACATAGAGAGATACTGGAGAGTAGAGCACGGTCTTCCTATTAAAAGTCCTATGCAAGTTATATGAAAAAGACTATGAAACACTTACTACAATTACTCTTTACCTTGCCTATCGGCTGTGTACTGCTCTTGTGGATAGGCATAGGCGTCTACTCATTCGCCACTTGGTCTTTCCCAGACATTGACTACTGGGGTTGGACTAGGGGAGCGATAGTTATTGGATTTGGTCTATTTGTTTCTGCTTTACTACCCTTTCTAGCAGACTACCATGAAGACAACTACTAAAAAGACTATGAAAGAAATTAAAGAAACCGAAGAAGTAGACTACGAGTTGGTATTCTGGCTTCTCTTTGCGGTGGTGTTCTTTAGTTATATAGGGTGGCAGGTAATGAGGATTATATGAAACTAACTCAACTAGCAGAGAACCTATACGTCCCAGAGGACTTCGGCAAGAACCACTACTATTACGCTGACGCGGAGGGTAAGAAGAAATATACGGGTGTCACTACAGTAATAAACGTCCTTGCTAAACCTGCTCTTATAGGGTGGGCGGCGAGAATGGCGGCAGAGCATATCCAAGCCGTAATGGAGCGTGGAGAACCTATTACTGCTGATGTAATTACAGAAGCAAAGAACGCACACCAAAAAAAGAAAGAAGCAGCAGGAGAGGCTGGTACTGATGCTCACACGCTTGTGGAAGAATATATAAAGATTCTTCTTGATAAGAACGGTGGGCGACCAGATATGTCAATAGGTATACCAGAAACTATTGAAAAGTTTGAAGCATGGGCACGCGAAAACGTAGACCACTTTATTTTCTCCGAGAAAAGAATGGCAGACCCAGAACTATTCCTAGCAGGAACGGCAGATTTTGCCTATGTAGGGAAAGACGGCAACCGTTATATGGCAGACCTCAAGACTTCATCAGGTATCTACGGTATAGACTTCTGGCTACAAACCGCAGCGTACCGCATGCTTGCAGAAAATAACGGAGACGAACCGTATGATGCTTGTGTGGTAGTGCGAATGGGTAAGGACGGTAGTTTTGAGGTAGCACGTATGTTTGACTACGAAACCTGCAAAAACGCTTTCCTCGCATGCCTTACAATATACAGAGCACAGTCAAACCTTAAAGACATAGCAGTTAAAGACCCGACCGTCACGTCGTAAAACTGTCTTAGCATATAACACAAACTAAAATGAAGTATTCAAAAGATGTAGGTGGAGCATGGCTCGACACTAAGAACATCGCACAAGGCGCAAAAGTAAAGATTGTTGCAGAGACAGTGCGACGAGACTCCTCTTTCAAAGACAAGGAGGGCAACCCAAAGACCGAGAACGTAACAAAAGTACAAGTAGAGGGTGAAAAGGACTCAGTAAACATGCGTCTCAACTGGACTACTATTGGTGGACTTATTGAAGCATACGGCGAAGAAAGCCAAGACTGGATGGGCAAAGTCCTAACCGTTCACAAAGTACGCGCTCTCGTAGGAGATACCATGCGCGATATTGTCTACCTCCTACCAGAAGGATTTGAACTAGGAGAAAACGAAGAAAGCAAACTAGTGATACGACCTATTTAGTTCATCTAAACTAACTAGGTATGGAAAAGTGTAGAAAATGTAACGAACTACTTGTAGCTCATGAGGTTGAGATATATGGAACTTTCCACGAAATAGCAGGATATTGTGACGAACCAGAGTGTGAGATGTTTAATATACTTATAAGATAAGGGAGCATATTTCAGCTCCCTAAGGAAAGACGGCACAACTCTAGGTTTGTTGCCGAGATACAGGACCACCTCCTCTCAGATAAACATTCTGTACCAGAATTGTTCGTGCATCTGTGTCTCCTTTCTAACAAGGGTATTATATCAAAAAACAGGGAGAACTTAGCGTCCCCCTGTGAGTAGTTTCCTGAAGCAAAAAGCTATCAGTAATATTATCCAAATCAACCAAATGGGCATGTGAGCCTCCTGTTGGTGCAGTCGGGGCATTTGCCACATACGCTCCTGTACGGGAGTGCGTACCACATATTTGCGACTGCTGTATAATTATACACGGAGAAAGGAGAAAGCTATGACAATAGAGACTTTCTGTGAACAACGTCAGATGACCACTGAAGAACTGTTTGTGAAAGCGTATGAAGCCGAAAGAGGATTTATATACGGGCTACACAGCCCCAAAGCTCTCCACGAGTTCTGGAAGAAACACAACTGCGTTGCACCACTCTACGTTTTCCGTTACATTCGGAAAACATTAGACAAAGAAGACCATCAAAAACTGGTCCCCACCTAGGGGACCTTACTTTATCCCCACCTAAATACCATTGACTTCTTGACTTACGTGGTATCCTTATGTTGTAGCCCTGATTGAGTCATCGTAGCTCCAAAGAGGTTCACATCCTCGACTCCAATTTTAAGACTCAATCCTGCGGGGTGTCCCAAAGCTACAGGGTCGGCTTATCGCCACCCGAATGGAGGTAAGTGATTGTCTCCAGTCGGATGGCTAAGAAGCCTATAATCGTCCGAGAAAGCACGTGGGGTGCGTCAATTCGGCTGTATGTTGGCGAACCTGAGTGGTGCAAGAAGCATTTTGATACCAAATACGATTTTTGTGCTGGAGATATGAAGCACGACCAAGCATTTTTCTTTGCCTCTGAGAAGAAACCCAGAGGCTTTTTCTATGTGATTTGGCTTAGAAAGTGGACAGGAAAACCTCGGTGTATTTCTACCCTTGTCCACGAAATAGCTCACGCATCACTCGCTATCCTACGGCATAGGAATATGTTTCTAGGTAAGCGAACTGAAGAGGCGTATGCGTATCTGATAGATTATTACACCCGCAATTTCTTACAAAAACTATGAATACCGACAAAGTATTGCAGGAGAGAGGTAAAAGATATGGTGAGTTTGGTGAACACGCGCGAATAACACAGGAGATTAAAAGGACTCTACGTTCAGGAATGAGTTGGGAGACGTGTACTGACGGGCAAAAAGAAGCGTTAGAGATGATAGCCCATAAGCTAGGTCGAATAGTGAATGGAGACCCTAATTATGCGGACTCTTGGGTAGATATTGGAGGATACGCAAAACTTGGAGAAAATGAAACGCCTCGTTATTGACATAGAGACAGCGTTTATTACCGCCGCAGTTTGGGGTAATTACGACCAGAATATCGCTACCACTATAGAGGATTGGTACATTCTCGGTGTAGGGTATCAGTGGATGCACCAAGACAAGGTATATTGGAAAGGTTTACCTGACTTTAAGACCTACAAGAAAGACAAGAAGAGCGACAAAGAGCTGGTTGAGTTTATGTGGAAGTTGCTTGATGAAGCAGACGTTGTTATTGCCCACAACGGTAAGCAGTTTGATATGAAGAAGATTAGGGCGCGTATGATACTTCACGGTCTACCACCTCTCGATGAGCCTAAGATAATAGATACTAAGCTCGTTGCTAGGAAGCACTTTGGCTTTGCCAGTAACAAACTAGACGACCTCTCACGCCAGTTATTTGGCGATAGGAAGGTTAAGCACGAGGGTATAGATATGTGGGTGCGGTGCCAGGGTGATAAGTATGACGCTAAAGCATGGAAGATGATGGGAGACTACTGCAAGAAAGACGTTATTCTCCTGAGAAAACTGTACGAGAAAGTAACGCCGTGGATGGATAACCACCCCAACTTCAACCTATTCGGAGATAGACCACCCTCATGCCCTAACTGTGGCTTTGCTGGTATACGCAAGCATGGTTTCAGGTATAACCTATCAACAGTCCAACAGAAGTATAGATGTGAACGTAAGTCCTGTAGACACATGTTTGCTGGGGAAGGTATTAGTAGAAGTAAGTTAAGAGGTTGACAAAAACACGACAATCTGTATACACTAGTATCAGTAGCGCATACGCCTGACTGCCTCTTTTGAACAAGTGGGCCGATGGTGTACTATAGTTATCTAGCCCATAGGACACCGAGCCTCGCTAGAGGAAAGACCCAGTAAACTGCTGGGTTATTTCTTTATAGAGAGTTGAGTAAACGCAACGTGCCCACAGAGTAGAAGTATCTGGAGTATGAAAGAGTGTGCGGTTGCTTCTAAGAACGTAGAATGTGTCGCCCAGAAATAAAGCGTGGTAATAACAAAAGCGACAACACGCCAACGTAGTGAGAATATAACTGATTCTCTAAAGGTCATTATGCTTATGGTAGCACGTCCACTGCCCTGCGTTACCCTCTGCGAAGTTATAAGCAGCAGTTTCTATAGCAATATATGGCGTTAGTGCTTCCTCTTTAGTTATCACTTCCCCGTTAGGCTTTTCTAGCACGCTTGGCATATAGAACTGTGCTATACCGTATGATGGTTCGCGTCCATTAGGCCCATTAGGGTCTTCAACTAGGCTCTGGTCATTCCATGTGAAACCCATACTTTCACATGAAAGCGTGGCAACGAACGCTTCTTCGTTTATCTGATAAATCCGAGCCTGCTCACGCGCAATAAACTCCAGCTCCTCTGGAGAGAATTGTCTTATGTTGAGTTCGGCCTCTTCCATCAGTGTCATCTCTTGCGCGACGACGGTTTCAGTAAGAGGTGGTATATGTGGCGGAATAAAACCAATGCTGACCGCCAGTGCTGTCAGTACGGGTAAAATAAGCTAGTCTCGGACTTGTGCAATCCAGCGAACGAGTGCAATACCCGCTCCCCAGATAGCCCAGATAGCACCTGCTAGTGCCCCTAATGAGGAGGCTAGAGATACTACATCATTTGCTGTGAGTTGAACTTGGAATAGTTGTGCTGCTACTAGGATAATAACGCTTGAAAGAGCAAGCACAATGCCCTTTACGCGGTTAGATACTTCTTCGGGATTGGCAGACGAAGCTGCCCACGCACCTAATTTCTTTGCCATTGACCTATTATAGCACCTCTGCAAACAGGTCAAGTAGTTGTTGGTGGATAGTCTCTTGGTCTATTTCTTGCGTTTTTCGAGTCTTTTCCATTCGTGTTGCATTACTTCACGCACGATAGCACCGACACTATGTCCCCTAAACTCATCATCTGTGATAGATGTAAAACACATAATGTAGTCCACTGCGTGAGACGCTTCGTGGGCGAGAGTCCCCATAATCTCATGTGGCTCCATATCCCCATCTATAACTACGAACACATGCCCATCAGGTAACGTATTAAAAGCCTTACCACGACAACCTTCAAATTCTTCGATAGTGAGGTTCTTGACCCATTTATACTTTTCTCTGGCTAAAGTGACTGCGGATTTAATCGAGCCGATGTACACACGTACATGGTACTCACTATTCATTATCGGTATGTTGTAGTAGCGTGCTTTCATACCCACCTATAAAATCGTACTGGAAGTCCTCCATAGCCACCATAGTACGCCTCCCATTCGTCAAGTTTCCAGTGGTAGTCCCACTTAAAGGTAGAGGAGTTATTGCTCATGATAGAGTGTTTGCCGACTATACCCACATGTCCTCGTACTCGCCCATTCCCCAGCCCTGTAGGTGAGGAAATGATGTCCCCTGCCTGTGGTGTATCTACTTTCGTGAGGTTCTGCTGACACCACTTATCTATCTCAAAAGAGGAGACTATTGGGGTTTTAGGGAGGTTAGGTACGCCCGCCTTCTTCATAACGTGGTAGAGAGCTTCGGCACACCCTAGTGCATCCTGTGTAGGAGCCATATCTACCCCTATGCAGTCGAAAGCTACTTGATACAGTTTCTCCCGATTAGAGGGGATGTGATTAGTAGTTTGCTCCTCTATCTTAACTTCCAGTTCATTGTCCGTACTTGCCACGTCCTCTTTCATACCATTAAAGAGCCAATAAAGGAAGTTGGCTACTTCGTGAATAAGCCCATTAAAGACTGCTTGTATTTTAGTAAGGATTGCCATAGTTTTTGGATAAGATACATGAAGTAATTACTCTCGGTAGGGATAAGACCGTCGTAGTTAGGGGAAAGGAAGTAGAGTTTGGCACAGTAGATGTTGTGGTTCCAATCTAGCTTCTTTTCAGTAGGTTCGTAGTGGTCGTTTACTATCCAGTATTTGCCCTCCTTATAGTCTACCAGTTGGAGCCAGTGATTGTTTGGCTGTCCCTCGTCGTAGTATCTGCCGTTCTTCTCGTGCCAAGCAGAGACAGATATTGCCACAGTTCCTCGTGAAAGAGCGTGTTTGAGCTTATCTTGCCAGCCTATTGTGGGTCCGTTAAACACCCATTCATGCCCTAGTTTGTACTTGCGGAGGAGGTCTTGGCCTACCTTTATGTAACTCTCCTCCATCGGGTTAGGGTGGTAGAAATGCTCCCATGAACGAATGTCCTCACTAAAAGGTAGAAGCTCCTCGTTGAGTCCTCCGTAGAGTCGGAATGTCTCACAAGACTTGTGTGGGAAGCCTCCTTGTGGACCTATCTCAGCAAGTACACCGTTGTATCGTTCGGCTAGGTCTCTGGGGAAATCTTTGTAGCCGTAGAAGTTGGCAAGAGTTTCCCAGCAGTTTGCCGAACCAAAAATAGTACAGGCTTGAGTTTCAAGAGAGCCACGACGCTGTATTTCCTTTTTAGGAATAAACTTACCCCACCCATGTCCGTCTTTCATTAACTGGGTAGCACCAAAGCGTTGAGTTGCCTTTCCACTTCCAAGACTCCAGTGGTCTGGTTGTGTTTCTTCAGGTAGAAAGCCGTAGGTTATTTTGTCCATAGTTGCGTTACCATGAGCCATAAGACCCCTAGAGCAGTCCCCACACCTGCTATCCATTTAATAAGTTCCCCTGCGGTATTAAAACCTCTATAGGCTTCTAAAATGGGCTTAGTTTCTTCCATGTGTTTTACCACTGTTTCCATGTGGGCTTCGTGGACGCGGTTATGCTCTTCCATTTTATCATTGAGTTTGTCAATCTTCCCATTAACCGTCCTTTGTATAACGAGTTCAATGTGTTCTTTTAGAATATCAAGTTCATCGGGCTTCATATTTAGTTAGTGTGGTTTTCATATTACTCTTCACCCCAGAAGAACGTACCTACTGAGGGCACTACTGCAGTTTCATGTACGACGACGAGCTTTGGGTCTTCGGTGCTACCCGTCTGGTCAGCAGTGCGATAGTTACGTCGCGTTCCAGTCTTATTTGACCATGACCCACCAAAACTGTTGTCTACATCCCACTCAAGACGCGTACCGAACATAGTGTTACCAGACTTGTTTATGTACGCGATACCGTTCGAGTCTAACGTCCAATCGTGATATTGGTTTAGCGTAGTACCAGAATTAGTGGCAAAAATAGTAGAGCCAAAGTTTGCCACCGCGTAATCGCTACTAGATAGAGAGGATTCGGATGCTGGTGTGACACTTACAACGTCAATACCTGTTGAGCCAAGACCGTTACTTACTTGCACAAGGTACAAAGAGAATGTTGCAGAGGAAATGTCTTCGCCTGCAAGTGTGGAAGTATTAAAGCCAGTTATACCTCGTGAGAGTGTAGTGAACTGATTGGTTGTGGCTGTTGGAAATGTAGAAAGTTGGTGGTCAAGTTCTGCTCCCGTATCATCAGATAAAGTACCCGCTCCACCTCGGATGGTGGAAAAGGTTTCATTGACACCATTTCTATAAATAATACCGTCTACAGGAGCAGAGCCAGTGCCAGCAGTTGGGTAGAATGTGGAGGTTGTATTGCCGACTTTCCCTTCAACGATGTTTGTTCCTTCTTTTCCTACAATTTGGATGGTCTGTGCGACAGACTCACGGAGAGCCTGTTGAGGATTTTCAACGAGCACTGTTTCAAAAGATGAAGAAGCAAGACTGAATCGCCTTTCTGGCACCATGACAGGCGGGTTGTAGATTTTGAAGCGCTCTATCTCTACAGAGCCGTCACTACCAAAGCCAAGTGGCTTCCCGTCTCGCCACGCTTTAGCGAAGACTTGCACACCACCGTCTATTTTCTCAATGGAGATGACTTCAATGGTGAGGTCGTCGTACTGGTAGGTCATGGCACGAGAGCGAGAGACTATCTCGTCTGCTTTGCGGTTGGCGCGTTCGTCTGCTGGTAGGTCGCGGAGCCGTTCTTTAAGAGACGGAGTTTGCTTCCCTAGTTCTGGTGATTGAGGAAGAAACGCGAGAGACGCTACGAGAGCAAGAGTGATGAGTGCTGTTATGCGAAGAGGCGTCATTGTCTTGTGTAAGTATACCCGAAGCGACAGGCTACTTGTGTAGGTGAGGAGGCAGGTGTGCCGAAGTCCACACGCATACTCTCTCCAAGCGTGAAGGTGTTGTTGGTAGAGAAGGTGATTGTGCCTATAGTCGTTGAGGCAGTGAAGAAGTTGGCACGGTTTGTACCGTCGTATAGAGATACACCGACAGTTCCCGTAGAAGTCTCACATCTAGCCGTAGTGACGGTGATGGCTGCTGGTGCTGGTGCAAGATACTGCGTAGTCGTTGCAGTCCATGTTGAAGTTGCGTGTCCTGCCACTGCCCATGACATAGGTTGTAGTACGTGAGCCGAAGCGCCGTAGACCAGTTGAGTGAGTCCGTTGATGGTGCTGGTATCGTTTGCAATAGCGCCTGCTGACGAGACGGTAGGTGCAGTGCCACTTGGCAATACCGAGATACCTGAGACGTCCAGGTTCGTCATTGAAGAAGCGGTAGTAGAAGCGTGAGTGACTGTGAGGCGGTCTGCGGTAGCGTTATACGAGAACGCCGCTTCGCTATCTATCGTGTTTACTGCCGTGCCGTAGATGACTTCGGTGTTGGCAATCGCCGAAGAGGTAGCGATACCGTAGTAGCCGAGCGTGAAGTTTGTACCGCCCACGAGGTTGCCGAGAGTGCCAGACGGATTGAAAGGTGCAGCACTTGGTAGAGTCAAAGTCGTAGTAGCGACGTTGAATATCGTGTCACTGCCAGCGTTAGAGACTACCAGACCACCAGTGAGCGAGGTGAATACAGGAGAGTTCGTGAAGGTTTGAGTACCCGCCCATGTGTTTGATGTGGTCGTACCAAACGCCAGTGAGATAGCATTGACCGCTCGCGTGAGTGGGTAGGTGAATGTGAGCGCACTTTCCTTTGCGTTGAACGTGTCCCAGTCTGTGCCTGTAAGAAAGCCTTTGACACCTGACGCGGCACTTTGTCCGTTGGTGTAGTCTATTGAGATATTCCCAGAAGAAGAGTTGAAGTCTGCTGCGGTGAATGACGCTGCGCCTTTAGTGGAACCGTCTGCTGCTGCGTCAGCGATAGAGAGTGCAGATGAAGCCCCTCCTAGAGTGACGACAGGTTGAGAGAAAGAGAGTGCGCCTGACGCAGTGACTGTAGTCGTAGAAACACCACCAAGCGTGGTGCGACCAGAAGCCTGTGTGAAGTACGCGAGTTGAGGTACGGAGATAGTGGAGGTCGTGGCTATTTCGTATGCGCTGATTGCGCTGCTTGATATTCCGAGCGAAGAGGTGGCGATGTCAGTCCACGTGGAGCCGTTCCAAAAGAGCAAGTCACCGTAGTTCTTCGTCATAGCGGCGACGTCAGAGAGGTCTTCGATGCTTTCTCCTGTGATGTTGGAGATGTATGCGGCGGAGGTGTTCTCCGCTTCTGTCCATACGTCAAAGCAGGACTCGACAGCTCCAGACGCATCTACGCCGAGAGGTGCGCTGCCTGACGAACAGTTTGCGCCATTAGCGGCAAGAGAGGTGGCAGTGGATGCGTTGCCGGTGAGGTTGCCCGTAAGACCGTTTGAGAAGGTGATGTTGGTCGTCGTGGCGTTGGAGGGGAATAGGTACGCAAAAGTCTGAAAGCCCGCATCGTTTAGGAAGTCGCTGAGCGTGATGTCGGTGAGGTCGAGGTCGGCTGCTTTGATGTCGTCTATATCAAGCGTCCAGCCCGACCCGCCTACAACAAAACCTGCCGTACCTGCTGAGGTGAGTGGTGCGTTTATCGTGACAGAAGAGGTAGCGACTTTTCCAAGGAGCGCAGGGGTAGCAGAGGTAGATGTCCAGTATGCGAGGTTTCCTGCTGTTTCATTGGTAGAGGTGGAGACTGCTGCACTTCCGCCTCCCGAACCCGTATCATCAGTCGCTAGCACAAAAGTAAAAGGTGAGTCATCAGACACTTTCAACACTTTTCCCACATCTCCTGCGGTTGCAGTGCCTATACCAGTCCCACCCTGAGAAGGTTTAAGTATAGAAAGCGCACCCAGTTGTGTTGGTGAACAAAGGGAGGCAAATATGGTTAGCGAGCAAAGAAAGTTTATCATGTCCAATATGTAACTGAGATAATTGTGTCTGCTTCTGGTGTAAAGCCTACTAAAGTAATCTTGTTGCCACTTACAGTGTAGTGGGTAGTGAGGTCAAGTGTTTGTCCTTGGTAGCGCACAATGAGGGCTGTACCATTTGCTGCGACTGCTTGCGTAAGCGTAACCGTTGTATCTGAGCCGTTCATAGTGAACGACTCGTGGCGAGGCCAATGTCCTATGTTTAATATACCGCTTCCTCCTGCACCTGTGGCTTTTACTTTAACCCTATTTATCTTCTCTTCTACTTCTTCGATACGTTCTTCCAAGTAATCTAGCCCCTCTATAATTGCGGAGTCGTCATATTCCGCTACTTCTCGCTCATCTATTTCTTCTATCTTTAGTCGCAGGTAGGTAGTATCGGGTATTTTACTTTCTGTGTCTTTTATGAGTTGCTTTAACTCCCTGCCTAGCGACTCTATGCTTTTCTTTGTGTTCTTTTCGTTCTTTTTCAGTTCTGAAACAGCAGAGTTGTAATTTTGTACTACTACACCAACAATAGCGTTTACTTCGCCAAGTATTTGTTCCTTGTTTGATAGATTTTCGGTCTGTAGCGTCTCTTTTACCTTGTTTACGGACTGTATAAGAGCTTTAGTGAGGGAAGCGACCTGCTCAAAAGTGGCATAAGGCTGATTTATAGCCTTTAGTAGGTTTTCCACTTGTTCTATTCTTGGGGCTTTACTTTTGGTTTCAGGCATAGTATAGTCCTAGGGTATGAAAAAAATAATGGTGGGAGTATTTCTTGCAGTTATTATAGCAGGTCTTGGAGTGTCCACAGCTTTTGCTGCCACGTATGGTAAGCAGTTTCCTCGTGGAGTTATGGTTGGTGTAGTTGAAGGCGACACGCAAGTAGCGGTATATCGCGTAACCGACAGCACTAATGGTGCCACCTGCTACGTTTCTATCTTCGGCAAGAGTGGTTCTGCGCTTAGCTGTGTGAAGTAGCATACCTACTTAGATAGTGAATCTATGTACTCTGCAAGAGCGTTTAGTCGCTCTTGTGGTGTTTTGGAGAGTGAATCTTTCAAAAACTCGTCAAGATTATCTGCATACGGTACAACCTGTTGTAATTGTTTTGGAATAGTAATAATACGCCTGATTGCTCGCTCAGTTTGTCCACCTAGAGAACGAGATGGCGCACCAGTAATGTCCTCAAGCATATCTGCGAACCGTATTTGCGCTATAACATTATCGTCATATTTGTACCCTAATTCGGCTGCTGTACGCTCTATGTCAGATAGTGCTTGGAGCGCTCGGGACGGACTAGAACCAAGTACACGTTGCATTACTTCACCAGCACGAGCCTCGGCTAAGTCTGCTTCTATGTTAAAGTCTCGTCCAAGGAGACGCTGTACTACGTCGCGTGCTTTTATTGCTTTTGAATACTGAGTATTGGCTAGATTGTAGGCGCTGTCTGCTGTGTCTATTGCTTCGTCTACACTTGAACGTAAACCTTTTAGTAGGTTTTCTGCCGTACCGCTTACGCCTTCTGCTGTTTTGCCGTAATCTAACTGTGTGTCAAGGAATCGTTTAAGTTGATGTCCTTTTAACGCATCATCCCCTAGTTCGTTGGCACGTCTCCATGCGGTATTTAATATACGCTGTACCCCAGTCAAATCTTCAAAGTCTGAGCCAGTGAAGTTGAGAGAACCGTCGTCTGCGACAGTCACACCCCTAGTGGCTAAGTCATCAGAGAAACTAGATACAGCAGATGAAAGTTGCGGTACTTTTTTCCCAGATAGTGATTCTCTTGCGATACGGTCTATTTCTTTACCTGCTGCTTGCTGAGATGAGCGAATATCTGTAAGGCGTGTTAAAAACGTCTTGCCTACCCGAGAATTGACAGGTTCTACTTGGAAAATGTTATCGTCAGACGCTATACGAATCATGTCTTTGTACGCCTGATAGTCACCAGATTTAGATGCTTTTACTAAAGCAAGGTCATCAGGGAGTACACCTGTATTTTTAAGTGTTGTCTTAAATGTGTTGTCTTTTACTGCCGTCTTCAATACAGGGTCTATTTTATATTCAGAAGCGGTTTTAGACGCAAACGGAGCTTTAATACTTCCTGTTTGCATTTCAGGTTCTTGCGACAAAATACGTAGTGCCTCTGCTTTTCGTATTTGTTCATTCCTTAAAGCGGTTTGTACACCACCAAGTACGCCACCGAGCGCACCTCCTACAGCACCACCAATAACACCACCACGGACACCTTGTCCGACAGTTTCTGCTGCTATACCTCCTAAATCTCTACCTTCTTCTATACCCTCTGCTAGTCCAGCAGCGCCACCAAAAATACCACCACTAAGCGCTCCTGTTCTAGCACCTCCAATTACTCCTTGTCCTATACCTCCAAGAACTGTACGTGCGGTTGGAGCCACACCCGCCTGTGGAAAAGTGCCAGCAGAAGCTATAGTCGCTGCTGTGCGTATACCAGAACCTATCACTTCTCCACTTGAGATATTCCCTGTAGTTGCTTCTACGAAATCCTGTGGGGATACTTGTCCACTTTCCACCATTCTTTTGAGTTCTTTATATTCTGGTGTAAGTTGGAATAGTGAGTAGCCTAGACCTTGTCCTAATTTTTCAACACCAGTGAAACGAGAAAGAGCAGACACTGCTTCTCCTGTAGCTTCGCCAACTTTCTCTCCTGCTTTAGCGCCGACGTTTCCTAAAAATGGGCTGACTATTGAGCCAAGCGCACGTCCTGCCTTTTCTCCAATACCACCAGTGACCTTCTTAATTTCTGCTGTAGAAACAGACTCGGACGGTAGGGTATCTCCGCGTTCTTGTGCAAGCGCTTTAATTCTCTCAAGAGAGAGGCCTTGCTGTTGCATACGTTGTACTTGTTCGCGTGTGAGTTGCATATTATCGTCCAAAGAAGCTATTAAATACGGAATCAAAGAACCCGCCTATTGCTTGACCTGCCGTTGATTGTCTATCTGGTGGGGCTATGCTCATTAAAGAAGAGTCGTAAATATCCGTTTCTTTTTCTGGTGTAAGAGTTCCTACACCAAGCTCTTCTTTTAGATTGTCTATACGCTCGTTTATCGCTTTGTATTGCTGTAAGTAACCAGAGACGTCACGTCCTGCATTAGCGTTTGCTTCTAGGTATGAACGGAATGTATTCTTAACTGTGTTTAGAGTCATCGCCAATATAAGTTTGTTTGCCTGCTCTGGTGTACGCAAATTAGGAAGTGTGCGTATGTAGTTTTCAATATCGGTATCTGTTAGAACACCAACCTCGCCATACACGCCGCGTGCCAAGTTTGGTACGGTTGCACGAAGTTGTGCTTGTATGAGGCGCGCTTTCACATCGTATGGGTTGTTATCCCTCAAAATACCCAAGATTGGGTCAGTCGGCGTATCCTGTATCTGTGCCTGAAGTTCGGCGACTTGGTTGAGTACAATAGATGCTTTTGTTAGTGGTGTTGTCTGTTCACCAGTTAGAGGTCTACCGCCAGCAGAGCCAGCGAACAGGTTTTCGTAGTATGCGTCAGTTCCGTATTCTAGTGGGTTTCCGTTCGTGTCAAATTGCGGTATGTTTATGCCACCACTGCCAGTAGTTTCTCCTTTAATCTTCTGGTCGAATCTAGCTTTTAGTTCATAGGTCTCTTGGTCTAGTTGTCGTTCCCTATCCGCTTGCATTGTCTCGAACTCACGCTGTTCTGCTTTAGTGAATAACTCTTTTTTTCTCTCATAAGCCATTTGTAAGAGGTTTATGCGTTTTGTTCCTTCTTCTACTTCTGCTTGTACGAGAGTGTCGGCAAATCTTCGTGCGGAGTCTAGTCTTCCTTGTGCTACAAGCTGTGTAATTGCTAAATCTGCCTGTTGTCGGCGTGATACTCGTGTGAGTTCTGCTATTTCTCTGTCTCGTTCGGCAAGAGTAGCTGTGCCAGGAGCAGTTTCTACCTGTTCTATCTTCTTTCTAAGAGCTTCTTGCTCTGCGGTTATCTGATTTGCTAGTTCTGTGGCTTGTAAATCAAGTTCTTGTATGCCTTTTTCTTTCTCTATTCGTGCGCGGATAGCTGAAGGTGTTTCTTGACCGAGTGCTTCTGCCATTAAAGCCTCAAAAGATGACTCTTCTGCCTTTTGTGTTTGCTGTCGTTGCGCTTTTAGCGTCTCTGGTAGAGCAGTGAGCATTGAGTCTATAGGAGCAGGTGCTGATACTGGTGCTTTTGGTGCTACTGCTGGTGTCTCGGTGGAAGAAAGTGTTGTTAGAGGTATGGAAGATGGCTGTATCTTCTTCAGTATCTGCTGGTTTGAAAACCTTGATGCTTTCTTTTGAGTAGTGCCCAAACTTTCAGCGAGGTTTTGTGTTCGTTCTTGTACGGTTTTACCCTCAACACTTGCGACTTTCTGTCTGCGACCAGTTTCAGGGTTTATCTGAGAAATAATGCGAGCCATATATTAGGAGATAGTTGAAGAGTTTTTAATAAGCATACCATATAGCTCACGCTTACCTGTCCACTGCAAGTAAACTTTAAGCTGTATCCAATGGTCTTTTTCACCGACTGTATAGCCCTCTTGAGCTATATCCTCAATCTTTGCAATCTTCTTCCATTTTTCTATGCGAAACTTGGAAGTCTGTCCGTTCACCACACCAGTAATGTCTCTATCAAATACGACTTCAGAACCAGCACCAGACGACACACTACTTGCGTGTACTACCGTTCCTGCGCCTTTGCCTTGTACAATAGTCACTTCGTCTCCTTGAGAGTGGTTAGTGAGTTCGGTTGTTGTGGATACGCGGTCAGTACCATTCCACGTACCAGAGAAGTATGTTGGAGTTTCGTCTTTCATTCTGTACTTCACCTCTACTAAATCTCCAGTAGTCTCAAGGTCAGAAAGCATTGGGTACACTTTCTCCCATAAGTCTTTGAAGTTGTAGCTCATTACGCGTGGTAAGGTAATCCACCCAGCTTTTTGTGTGTTATCGTTCGTGTCGTCGGTAAAAAGACCCCATTGGGTGTCGGTAGAGGTATCGTCTGCATCTATAAAATACTCCATCGCAAACACAATACGCCCGCCATTTGGTGTGTCTGGGTCGCCCCCCTGATTTACAGACTCAAAAATCATTATGGGGCCTGCCGAATAGCATCGGTATTGCCCGTAGTCAGAAAGGTTAGTTGTTCCTGTATCTGCTACTGCTTGGTAGCTCGGAGAAAGTTTATGGTATAGTCCATTAGACTGTGAGTATGCCCATACTCCTGATGGGAACTCATTATAGTCTTCATCTGTTATCTCGTCTGTTCTATTGGCGACGTTTATTAAAATCTCGTCGCCATCTATCGTCATTCCACGGGGATGTATTGCTCTGTCATCATTCCTTATGAGGTTAAATCCTTTGAATGTACGCCCGTTGAGAGGGAAGCGAGCTACCTCTTGGAAGGCACCACCATTGAATACCATTAGACGACCACGAGAATCTACAATGTAAGGGATACCATCTTTCACTACTCCTGCCATAATAGCTGATGCGTCAATTTCATATCGAGCATCTGGTACGTTTGCAGTCTGTCCATCCCATTCAAATATGTAGGAAGTCATACCGCCGTTGTTGTTAGAAAGTCCAACCCAAATCTTGTCTATGCCAGTCATAAGGACCGTAATGCCCCAGCCTGGCAGGTTGAGGTTGAGTGTCTGTGAACCAGAACCCTGAAAGGTGTTCCCAGAAGTCACGCTAAATACTTTGTAGTCTTGGTCTGTTACATACAACACATCATTGAGTGAGGTAAGCAAGTGATTGTCGTTGCTTGTAAGAACATTTGAGCCTATTTCACTCCACGATGCTCCGTCTGTTGTATAGAACATTTCATTACCTGTAGCAATATACAGACCAGAGTTCCAAGCCAACATATCGGTTGTGGCAGGAACTATCTCAACGGACGTGGTGTCGTTTACAAGTGTGTCAAATGGTGAGTTGTTACCTACCCAAATATCGTGCGCGCTTGCATTTTCTGATGCAACATAGAGTTTTTGTCCGAAACGCTCAAATGCAGCAACCTCACCAAAACCAGAAGGACTACCATCGTAGGCTATACGTTTGCTTCGCGTTAGACGCAAGCGACCTTTATTGTTTTCTAAATCTACGTTAAAAGTCTCAAACAAAGAGCCAAGCGTGTCTCCTTTGTTATCCTGATACCAACCATTTTCTCCTGGTATTCTAATCATATGCTAAAAGTAAGGGACTTCATATATGTTTCCTTGTAAGTCGGTCAGTGTCACGAATCCTAACGGGTCGCCAAGCACATTATATGTACTTGAACCAGCTTCATTTACTGGTACATCTTCAGAATCCGCATCCTTAGAAGAAGTAGAGATACGAGGTACATCTCTAATACCCAGTTTACGAGAAAGAGCTTGTGCTACTGGCAAAGGTATTCGTTCAAAACGACTCAGATTGTCTATAAACTCCTGTTGTTCTTTAACAGTTTTTTTTAACTGTTGAAACTCTCTAAATTGTTCTGGGGTCATGATTTATCGATGTTATACCAGCTCGCTGTGTTTTTGTTGGTATTGACCCATTCTGGGTCTGCTGTAGCAACAGTGGGTGCTTGTACACTACCTGCCATAGTTACGACTGTTGGGGTTACGGTAGCGCCACCCGCTACTGTAGGGGCGACTATATTCATAGCTGTAGAGATAACTGAAGGAGAGACAGTGACACTTTGTGCTTCAAGCACCGCTAACAAGACACCTACACTATCATCTCCTGTAGAAGAATAATCCAAAGAAAAGTCTCCTGTAGCAGTTGTTTGTGAACGGGGAGCGGTTGCGACCCCAATTACATAATCGCTTGTACCTACAGCTTCTGTGTCGTCCATTCTTTCAGTCCATGTAGGGTTATCGGTAGCTATGGCATAGTTAGATATGGTGCGACTAGCAGTACCGTGTCCCCAAGTACCCATGATAAGTATGCTGTCCGCTACTGTAGGAGTGATACCACCAGAATATGTATGTGTAGCAGAAGCTCCGTTAGAGGTTCCGAAGTCAATAAAACTGGTTGTAGCGACTGGCGCTGTGCCTGAAATAGCAATTAGACAACCGCCCATACCATCATTTGACCCACCGTTCCCACTGTGTACCGCAAATGTGAAGTCTGTAGCAGAAGCATCGCTTGAGTCTGCTGTTTTTCCATATACAGTAATTCGCGCGTCTGCTCCATTTAATTGAGAACCAAGTGTAGTCCAACCTGATACATCTTGTACTGGTGTATTTGATGAGGTACCTATGATAGCTACCATGTAGTCGCCTGCGGTCAAGCCCGACGGTTTCGTAATCGTAACAGACCATGCTGCGCCATCTTTACTGACGATATTGGTTGTCGCTGAACTTCTGTACGCGACTGCCATAAGTCTAATTCAGGTTCAAAATCCCTTCCGCCGCGAAACTTATAGTAAACGTACCTACGGTACTGGTCTGGTTTGAGCCGAAGTCAATGTAGAGTACGAGTGGTGAGGTTGAAGCCGTACCTGTGTCTTTGCGGATTATCGCGTAACGAGCCGTGATAGTAGCAGAGGTGATAGATACGTCCGTAGCGTCAAACACTCCTTCGTTGTCTGTATCGTCAGTTGAGATTGAAGTTGTGAGAGTAACACCACCTGCTGCGCCCTGTGTGTATGTCCCTGAAGAAGCCACCTCGTTATCTACGTCATCAAAGAACTCGTCTGCGTCAATATCAGGAGTCCATGAAGACGAGTGGAGAGAAAGTTTAATGGTGTCGGTTTTAAGATTTATTGCCGTACCCACTATTGAGTCGTCTCCAAGCAAGCGTCCCTTGAAACTGTTGAATACTTCGCTAGCCATTGTGTACTTTGTTATTTAGTAATATCGGGTCTACCACTATCAGTACGTGTTGGTGTGGTACTGAGTTAGGTACTAGCTCTAGTCGCCCAGAGTCTATTGTTTCCTGTGAAACTTTCCCGTGGATAAGAACTATGTCGCCGTCTTTCCAGTTTTTCTCTTCTATATCCCCGTGTACTCGGTATTTTTGTTCTATACCACCGCCAAGGTCTATAAATGCAGGTTTCTCGTATTCTGGGAAGAGTCCGTTTTCATCGCCTACGACAATAAACTCCCCTTCGTTTTTAGGAAGAGCAAGTAGTACGTCGTTGCCGTTTTCGTCTCTGAAAAAGACCTTGTCTCCTTCTACTTTAGAGACTAGCCATGTTTTCTTACTTACTTTACGCTTGAGTCCGTCTGCGTAGAGTACAAGCCCTGCTCTCTTCACGAAATCGCCTTGTTTCATACTATTTATTGCTATGTTTACCTGCTACTAATCTACGCACCTCGTCTTTTGGTCTAAGTCCAAAGTATTTCTCTATCTTCTCCTCTAGCTCAAGCCTTTCTGCGCGAAGTGCTGGATATAGGGATGGTGCATGAGTACGTGTGTACTCTTCACTTGGTCGTACTACAAACCACCTATGGAAGGAACCAGGGACTCCAGGCTTCTTCGTAGTGTCTGTATAAACAAAGTAAGATGGCTCACGGTTGATGAACATTTTTACTCCTCGTTTACCTTCGTTTGCGTTACGCCAGTTGTATGTAGGTAACAGGTCAAGAATTATACCGTTTCCTGTCTTGTCGTATTGTTTTGGTGTGCCTGTCTGTGCCAATCCGTCCCACATAGAAGACCCTTGCCCACGATACTGCTGGTCTATTGGTTCTAGCTCTCTATACACCCCATCACTTCCACGCAACATTACCTTGTACACATCCAGTACCAAGTTTCCACCATCATCTCCAGAGAATGTGTAATCTCTCTGATTAGCTATAAGGTCAGTTTCAATGAAAGGGTAGTCCGTGAAGTTTGAGTCATCAAACTGTCTTGAGCCTGAAGCATTTATGGCTATAGGTAAGAAGTCGTCAAAAGCAAGGTTTACTTTACTCGTGAACTGTTTGAGACGGGTAGTATTACCGGATATAAACCCATCGTCAAATCCACAGGCGACTTCAATCTCTTGAATAATGCCTTTCTTATTCGTTGTATCAGAGAAGGCTAGAGACATACTTTATTGTACGTAGTCTTTCACGTAGACCGTTGTAGAGGTCTCGTTGGTTGAACTTGCAGTAACAGAGCCTTGGTAGAGAGCTTTATCAGTTATCTCGTAACAAGCAGAGTACCCAGCCGCAGCTGCAATAATAGTTGTGAAGTTACCACTAGCGAGTGACGCTGCTTTATCGCCGTCAAAGTTGAGGTAAACAAGGGTTGTTGAAGGATTGCAGATACTTGCGAAGATGCGTGTATAGCTGGTTCCTGTGCCAAGTGCGTTTGTTGTCGTTGCAAGAACTCGTGTTGAGCTGGTAACTGCTACTGCACTTGAGGTGGTAGCTGTGCCAATTCGTGTTGCGTCATAGGTACTTGCTCCTACTGGCTGTGGTCGCTCGGAAACAAGAAACGCCACAATCAACAGAAACCCCGCCACGAGAGGAAGAATGTATGGTAGTGATTTGGTCATAATGTTAGTTAGGCTATTCGTGAGAGAAGAAGTGTATTCCGCCCTCACCCCAGCCTAGCTGGGAGACTGTTAGTCAGCAGGGATTGTTTCATCTACACTACACACAATGTCTAGTGGAGAGCCTGAATCTGCCCCTCGAATACAGTTGAGGAAAGCATAGTTGTTGATACCAATAACTACGTTCTGTCCATCTGGTTCCTGAAGGTCGATACCTGTTCCTGCAGCAATCGTGGTTGTGGTTGCGGCTGCGGTGAATGGGTTTTCAATCACCCAAGTACGACTTGAACCACGCGCTTCAGGTAGTGGGAAAGTCGTAGAAGCAGGGAGTGTTGCTGTAAGAGCTGGCATCGTTGTAGACGCGGTAAACGTGATTACACTTGAGTCCACCATATCTGCATACGTAATGGTGTACGTTGCATCATCTGGAGTTGCAGTAGTTATACTGCCACCCTGTGTGAATGAACCATGTACACGGAGATACGTAAGTATCTCTGGGGAAGCCAGCGCTCCAAGCTGTTCGCTCTTAGGTGCAACAAACGCTAGACCACCTGCTACTAAGAGGGAAACTAGTCCTGCTGTAAGTATTGTCTTGATGTCCATTATGTTTTTGGACTAGGCTGATAATTATTTGAAGCTGTCTGGGATAGAGTCGAACTCTCCATTAGCTTTCTTTGATGCGAACTTGACTGGGTTCTTCTGTGCATAGTTCTCTAGGAACTTCTGCCAGCGCAATTCTCTAGCACCTTTAGGTGCATCTGCCTCGATACCTTCGTCATTTATTTTTACTGCTTTGCCTGCCATGTTTTGTTAGTTATTCTTCTGGGCTGACATCTGAGGGCAAAATCGGTGGGAGGTTGCCCCCATGTATCAGCCCAAAAGAGAGCTGATAATCGTTAGGCGAGTGTGATGTCTACGACGAGACTTGCCTTCTGCGTCCAGAGTTTGAAGCCAACGTAACCGTGTGCTTCTACTTCCATACCAGTCTTACCTGATACAGGTTTTTCAACATATTGAACTCCACGAGGAGATGCGTAAGTTGCAACTCCCTTCACACCGAATACACGGTGTCCAGAGTTTGCGATGTCTGAACGAGAACCGATTGTTGCAGTAACAAAGGTTCCTGTACGTACTACGTGTACGTCTACTCCAGCGTATGAAGTAAGGAACCCGTTGTTCAATGCTGCGTCTGCATAACTGAAGCCTGATGCAAGCTGAGCTTGGATGAAGCCAGGTACATCAGTGTTTTCAATTACAAGGAAGAGACCCTTGTAAGTATCCGCAAAGCCCATCACCTTTGAAGCGAGGTTTGAGATGATTACAGGGATGTTAGCGGCGGTAGTGAAACCTCCTGCTGGGGTTGTGTAAGAACCTGTAGCGTCTTCACAGAGCGCGTTTACCACAAAGTAGTCAATACCGTATGCAACCGCGTAACCCATTTCATCCATGCGGGTTGCCATAAGGTCAAAGTTGTTCATTACACGCTCGAAGTCAAACACGTGACCACCGTAGATAACTTCATCAGTTACCGTAAGAGTGTCGTCAGTTACAGACCATGCGGATACAGAGTATGTACCAGTAAGAGCCTGAATAGCTGCAGTTGGTTGAGTCGTGTAAGGATTGTGAATGTAGAAGCTGTCTGAGCGGTCTACAGCACAGATTTTTTCAGCAACGAGCGCCTTGCGGAGTACGCGCTGAAGGTTAGATGAGAAGTACTTTGCGCGCCATGAAGAGCCGTAAGTACCAGTTCCAATAGTGTTCATTTAAGGGTAAAACTATTTGTTAAACCCCACCGATTCGGTTATTCACCGCCTATTCTTTGTGCTTCTCGCGCTGCCACTAGAGCTTCTATACCTTCGTCGTCTTGTGGGATTTGTCCCTGACTTGCTCGGCGTAATAGCTCTTCGGGTTTGGTGGTTGATGTGCCACGCCCTCCTTTAGTTTGTGTAGCTTGAGCAGTTTTTCTTTCCTCTTCTCGCACATCCAGAACAGGTTTGAGGTATTTGTATGCTTCCGCGACAGAAATCTTCTTTAGTTTTGCAAGGTCTGTCACTTCTGCAATATCCTCTTCGTGTATGTCAGTTTTAGCTAGGAATATAACGTCTTTACTTGAAAGACCGTCAGTATCGCTAGGCTTGTTTTCAAGTTTCTTTAAACGTTCGTAAAGTTGCTTATTTTTATTCTCAAGCTCCTCTTTTTCACGCTTTAAAGCCTCTTTTTCTTCGTCAGGAGTTTCTACAGTCTCCTCTTCTGTCTCAGTGGTTTCAAGGACTTCTGAGCCGTCCTTATTTTCTTTAGGTTCCATTTTAAGAGATGGTTACTCGGATAATGTAATGATACCACAATGCAGTTCTTGTCAAACTGTGTACTACTTTGTGGTGTCTTTTGCTTTACGTTCTGCTTTTGCAACAGGGTCTTCATCTGCCATGTTAGCTAGAAACTCTATCTGCATAAGCTGTTGCTCAACGTGAGCAATAAGTTGATTACGTGCCTTGATATTTATGTATGCCACATCAGGAGTAAGCTCTGCGGGGTTCATAACAAGCCACAGGTCCACCATCTGACCTAGTGGAGCATTAGGGTCCAACTCTGGGAGGAATACTTTGCGTAGCAACTTCAGTAATCTGTCGTTGTTCTTAAAAGCTCCTCTCAAGATGTCTATTTCTTCGGCAGTGAAACGCATTTGCTTTCCACCGCCAGCATGTGTATCTG
>CAZZDD010000022.1:0-36935 GCA_964652185.1 uncultured Candidatus Peribacteria bacterium
GCTCACCATTCAACAAAGCGCCCCTGTTTTAAGTCTCGGGGCCCGACTGACATCTATGGGCGACTCGCGATCTCCCAACGATTCCGACTCCTCGAGTTCCCTCGAGGCACTAAAATGGGACTTGCCCTTATATAAAAATAATTTCGTGATCGATTCCATCCATGCTTTGCGTGAAACCCTCAGCTTTCGCCGTCCACACTTTCAATCCTGCGTCCCAACGGAACCCCATGGACTTGAGCTGTTGCTGTTTTTCACGCTCACCGTAAGCAGTCTTGACCGCAATGTGCTCCTCTCCTTGCGGAGAGCTCTCAGTGATTTGAGGCGGCGGCGGTTCTTCAAAGCGCTTAGCGCTCTCAACAACCTTTTCTTGAGCCATTGTATTCTGCGCATCCTCTACCTCCGTCTCATCAAGCAATCCGAGCCCACAGATAGATAGTGTTAGGCGCCGCTTGGCTTTCGTTTCAGCTTTCATCATGGCGTTTGCAAGCGCCTCACCGGAAAGGCCCTTGATGTTTATCACGCCCGTCGCAGAATCCTTGCGATTGCCACATGAGCCGTTCACAGTAACCACGTACAACTCACCAACTTGCAAAACAGTGACGTTATCGATCGACACGCTATGAATTTTGCGAAGCTGATCGGCAGCGTCTTTTCGCGCATAGAGCGTGAGCTTCCCGTTGAGCGTGACGTACTCCAGGGGCCGAGTGAGCGTATTAAGCCCAAGCGATTCGCACACGCGGTTATAGTAACTCACGCGCTCCTCGGGGCTCAGCGTTTTTAAGTCGCCGTTGATTAAAACGTTTTCAACTTTAGTTCCGATTGTTTGGATAGCAGCACTCATTATGAAACCTCCATTTTTACAAACTCTTCACCCTTGCGCGCACCCCAATCAGGGATTCCCGCAGGCTCAATCACATCGCTCACGCCGGGCCAACTGTCCTTTAGTTTGCAGTCAGCGATCATCATGAGGGCCTTCTCACGAATCTCCATGCCGAGCGCAATGTCCTCATCTCTGAGACGCACTATCCGCACGTCCATAGAGCCCGAGGACTTTTGGAAAGCAAAATAATAGTCCTTAACGTCGCGACCCGTGATAGCCTTGATTCCGGCAATATAGTGGGCAGCGCTAATGTGATACCCGTAGCTTTGAATCGCAGTGTCGATGTCTCTCTTTGAAATAGAGCGCGCTGTTTTGTAATCAAAAATAAAATCGCCGAGCGTGTCGTTTGCACAATAGCCATCTGGACGAAATTTGAGCCAAAGCCCCGTTTTCTCATCCACGTAGAACCCAGACGCCTCAATCTTTTGGCATTGGCTAACTAGCTTGTGCGCGAGTGGGTGCGAACAAAACTCCTCAAATCCGCGCATCACCCGAGAGTATTGGTCCGCATCAAGGAGAGTCTTCCCTTCGGCAGCCGCTTCCTTTTTGGCGTCTTTCCAAATATTTGTGGCTTTAGATGAAACCTCAGGCCCAAGCTTGAACGTATTTGTGTTCTGCTCAAGCACCACCGAGTGGAGCGCGTGACCGAGATCAAAGGCGTCCTTTTCAACCTTAGGCGCATCATTCACAGTGTAGTAATATTCTTTAGGCGACTCCTCAACAATCACCTTGAGAGACGATGAGCCAATGGCCTCTTTTATAGAGTGGTATTGGAAAATATCTAAAGACTGCCAACCAATAAAGTGTTTTTGTGTCATATGACTTCTCCGTGTAAGTGGGTCCATGTTTTTCCTAGTAAAATTGCGCTCACGCTACCCGGGGTGACACCAAATAGCTTCGCTATTCGCGACTGCGTCCAACCCTCTTGGTTAAAAAGTTTTGCAATTGCTAAGACAGATTGTTCGCAAAGCTTGGCGCCGTAAACATTGGCGCCTCTAGCCTGCGTTCCATGTAGCAGCTTGTGTCCTGCGTTTATTTTTGCCGTACACCAAACAAGATTCGAAAAGTGATTATTATTTCTGCTGCCGTCGAGGTGGCCTACGTGTGGGTAGCCACACGGGTTTTCGACAAAAGCCTCTGCGACAAGTCGATGAACGTATATCGTTCGCGGTTTTGGTCGCGGAGATCCAGCTGGGCGGAGCACAATAGGACGCATATTCACCCGCAGATAACCATTTGCTGCGGCGCTAGGCTTTATCGCAGCCGATGTAGTCGCGCGCTCATGATTGCGCCCCTTGCGACACCATGTTCGAATGTCTCCGCAGTCGGACACTTCATAGAGGGGGAAACCAGGGGTCTCTTTCCAACGAGCTTCCATCACGCACCTCTCCCGAAATCGCGCTCAGCTTCTTTGCCATCACGGTACTTATCCTCTACATCTGTTCCAAACTTCTGGATCTCCGCCGGCGTAAACGCATTGGTGACATCGAGATCAGTCCACTTGCCATTGATCTGCACGCGGATTGTAACTCTAATGTCGTGAGCGTTTTCGCTGTCCGATACCGTGGCTGTGATTTCAGCCTGCAGTTCAACTTGCTTTTCCACCGTTACTACCATTGTTCCTCCGTCGAAAGTTTCGACAACCGTTTCTATTTTTCACGCAGCAATCCAATCGCTCTAACAATTGTTTAGAGCCGTGGTATTTACCTGGGCGTGTTTAAAATTTAACTAACTAGCCTGTGTCTCGATAAGACCGGCCTTGCGAAGCTCATCTTCGATAATCGACAGATTCGCGCCACGAATCTTGCCAGGGTATCGATTGCCAACCAACTTCTCTACTAAAGAAGATGAGAGGCGTCTTTGGATCAGCGTCGCTTTAACGAGATGATCCCCATCTCGCTCGGCCCATTTAACTATTAGGTCTTTAGTCTGCCTATCGTTCATAAAGACTAATTTAATACGCTAATGCGCATTTTGCAAGAATAAAATACGCATACAGTCAATTTAAATACGCTATGGCGTAAGATACTATAATTGCTATGGAAATATACAGGCGTGCTTTTGGCTCAAAATTATCCGATCTTTTGAGGTCAAAGAACATTAAGCAAAATCAACTTGCCGATAAAATTGGCATAGAGGCGCCCAATGTTTCCCGATGGGTGAATGGAGTTACGTTCCCCGATGAGGCGCATTTTGCGCGGCTCTGTGAGGCGCTAGAGATATCGCCCGAGTATTTCACCGTGGGCCCCGAAGGCCGCAAAAGCGCGGCCACAGACCTAATCGGCGCCATCGTCATGCGGCTTAGCTTTCTTGATGAGAACCAGCTTCGGACCGTCCTTGGGCTTGTTGAGCGCCTTGGATCTAGCCGCAAGACATCGGCAACAGGTACAACGGACTGACCGCATTTCAGTTACAATGGCTAATAATTCAACAGCCAAAACCTCTATATTGTTTATGTCGTCACGTCGATGCATAGAATTGATTCAATGCAATCTGTTAACCAAACTAAACTAAAGTTATTTTGTCCTAGGTCCGATAGTTCGCTAAACGAATAAAGGAGTCCGCATGAAGGTAGTTTTATTGGCGTCAGCTTTGGTTCTGTCGGGATGTGCTACAACGAGAGTGTGCCAAACGGCAGACCAAGAGCCCGTTAGCATATGCCGAGCAGAGGCCGAGTGCGAGCCAAGTGCTGGGCAGAGATTTGCAGCGGGATACTCAAAGCAGCTCCCGACCCTAATGGCTAATAGGAACATGTGTGTAATGAATAATATTGAGGCGCAAAAGGCCAATGCCGCGCTAAGAATGATGTCTGGCGCTAAGGATTAAAGTACGCAAGCCAGTACATAAACCAAGTGAATTTGAATCCATAGACGATTGTGCGCGCAGCGAATACTTTGATCATGCCTACTTATCGGCTGATTTGCACAAGACTTAAGTCGTTTTCGAAGTGCGGGCTCTGGGGCGTAGGCGCTTGGGTGGAGTAGAAGCTGCGCCCGCGTATAACCACTTCTCGCACGCCAAATGCGGCAAGCACCATTTTGATATATTTAATGTTTCGATTTGATCTGGGGATTTTGAGCGCACGACAAATGCCATCGTGAACAACGCCCTTGCGCAATCTCTTTGGTGAGCTAAAATTTATAATTTTGGGAACCAGATCAGAGATTAAATCTAGCTTGTCTGAGGTGGTCATTTTAGCTCTAATTTTGTAACCCGATGATTAAGTTCTGAAATCTTATCAGACTGGGTTTTCTCGAGACTGACGATTGATTTTTTAAGGGACTCGATACTCTCAACTATTTTTTGGAGACTCGTTTCAATCGAGGTAAAGTGCGAGGCCACTCTGCCCCTCACGATGAGCCATATCACTCCGATACTAACGAGATCTTTTGGGCTGATAAATTTTTCTAGCATCTCTGTAGATAAAAACTCCATTGTTCCTCCCAACTATAGAACCGCCAAAATCATGTTTGCAAGCTGAGTCTGCCCCGTTGCATTTAAGTGAACAGGGTCTGCAAAGTAAGTCGCATTGTTCTGATCCTGGAGATTCGCATTTGTTGTTGTGTTTACAATTCCATCGAATTTGCCGTTCGCGTTTGCAATAAGTAGAGCGTTGAATGCGTCTCTTTCAACTGCAAAGCCCGTAGCAGTCCTGGGCAGCATCGTCACAGCGATGATTCGTGTTGCGCCAGCGGCACGAAGCGTGTCTGCAAGGGCCTCGAGTTTTGCATAAGTCTGAGCGCCAGTTTGAGCATCAACTACAATGTCATTTGTGCCGAGGAATAGTATGATTGTGCTAGATGTATAATTGAAGTTTTCAAAGTACCACGTAAGCCTGTCGGGGCTGCTAAGTTGATGCTGGATGGTTGTCCCGCCGATTGCGCGACCATGCATTGGGGTGGTGAAGGTCTCACCAACATAGACTTTTCGCGGCCACGCTAGCCCCGTTCCCGAGAACCCAGTCGTAGTGTTTGAGTCGCCCATGTATAGAATGAAATCATCGGAGGAAAACCAGAGGGGAAATGTCGCCTTGATGACGTTGAATATTTCTTGCGCATCCGCATCGCCGTCAAAGAAAAAGCTGCCATAACTTCTAAGGTTTGCTTGTTGAGCCGCATTGAATCCAGTTTCATTGAGCACAAAGGTTGGGTTCGCCACAGAGAAAGAGACTCTGCTTGGCGCAGCGTACTCATAGGGCGTGTATGTCCCATTTAACCATTTCGCAAGGTGCACCCGAGGCTTTGCATCGTTCCAGTCGAATTCTGTGTCGTAAGCTAAATTGCCTTTGTAGTTAGGAGACATGAGGGTGGTCCACCAGCCGGGGAACATACTACCAAAACCAGTGTCAAAATTGTGTCCGGCTTGAAAGGACGTCATTGTGGGTACACCGCCTGCGGGCGTGAGATTTGAGACGAACTGCCACAGAGTTACAAACGTAGTGTTGGTGTTTGCGCCGAAGAAGCTTGCGCAAGTGAGCTTTTTGTTGCCTTGATAATCCAAGAACCAATAGCCGTTAGAGTCTTTTTTAATCGCCGGCGCCGCCGCATCGGAGGCCGCGACCTTGTGATAACCATTATTTGAAACGTCATACTCAGTTAGTGCGATTCCCGTTGTGGCGGCGAGAAAAGCCTCAAGGGTTCCATTTTGAACCTCTGCTGCGGTGAAGTCTTGTGTGGTGCTATCGCTCGCGCGTTTTACTCTAACCGCAGGCCCGGAGTAGGCACCTCCTACGGGGAAAAGAGCGTAAGCCCCTTTGCTAGTCTGTGGGATAGTATCGAGCATGAGCGGCACACCGGCGCCCTCATTGAGCGGTAGCCATATGAAGTTTTGACCTGCCCCACCACTCTCTGGCGGCAAATTGATGTACCCCGAGGACATTTAGAATCCTTTTGAGTTGAACCGCACGTTAAGGCTGCCGGTGCCAGATGCATTTGTGTAAACAGCCCGGACCCAAGGGAAATAAGCCGCATCAACGTTCCACGTATAAGAGCCTGCGGCGCCCGCCACCGCATATTCAGAGTCCGCAATGTCTTCCCAATTAGTGAGGCTTGGCGTTATGCCTGGTTGAGGCTGGGTCGGATCAACGGAGCACTGAAGCTTGAGCGTTCCTTCCGGCGTTCCGGTCCATACCGCTTGAATCGCGGCGCCCGCTGCGTGTCCGATCCAAATTGCTGCGCTTTCAATCGTTTCTGTGTCCGTCATTTCTGCGCCGTCTAAAGCAAGGTCATTTGAAATTCGCATTAACTCTCCTATTGATAATATTCCGTGACGATGATGATTCCAGATCCGCCGGCGCCGCCCGCGTTGCCGCTTGTTCCCGCTGAGCCGCCGCTACCGCCAGCCCCTACTGCATAGGAATAGGTTGATGCAGGAGATGTTATTATCGCGTTAACATACGATCCACTTGCCCCCCCTGCTCCTAGCCATCCAGCGGTTGAATCGCCAAGTCCCGCGCCGCCGCCGCCGCCGCCACTGTTTGCGATAGCCGCCTCTCCTCCAGCAGAAAACAGCGCCCTACCAGCACCAGTTCCGCCGCCGCCACCAAGGCTGAGCGCTCCCGCCGCTGTTTTGTACCCGCCGTTTTGCCCGGGAATGCCCGGACGCCCATACCCGACCGGACCTGTCCCTAGAGAGAAGCCGTTCGCAACACCGCCATTCACGTAACCAAGCCCGCCGCCGTTAGCGACTAGCAAACTTGTGCCAAAGGTTGTATTTCCGCCAACAGTTGCGCTGTTTGATGCCCATGCACTCGTAGACGAGCCCTGGCCGCCGCCTCCTCCTCCGACCATTTCCACGCGAATATATAAAACGCCCGCTGGCGTTGTGTATGTGCCAGAACCGGAGGTAAATTTTTGAACTGTTGGTGCAGCAAGATCTAACTTGCTTCGAGAAATGTCGGCATTGTCAGCGATGTCTGCGTTAGTAATTGGGCCCGTTTTTTTTGATGGCCAAATGAAGCTTGCCATTAAATTTCCTTGCCGGTGACAACTACAGACATGGTGCCGTCGCCAGAATCGCGATCATAAAAAATTCGCAAAAACGAATAAGGAAATTGATTCAAATTAATAAGGTATGAACCATTATCGGAGTCGGGCTGTGTAAGCTCTGGATCGAAAGTAAGCGCCTCAAAGTCGCCAGAAACATAATCGCCGTAGCCATCAACCTTGCAGTTGTTTGACCCCTGAACCTCGACAACACCAACAGCATCACTTGATGTCCACTTGACCTGGATTCCAATGTTGTCGAGAAACTGTGTGTTTATTGGTTTTGACGTGATGTCTGCATCCATTGATGCAGCGTCGACTATTGCGTGTGGTAAAAGTACGTTCTTACGCCCCATGTGCCCCCTTATGAGTTAGGGCTTATGGCCCCAGGCTCTCATAAAGGTACTGGCGTTTCCCTACTGACCCGAAACGCGCCCCACATCCGTCTGCATGCTTGGCATATCGACACTTGCGCCATTTCTCAACTGAGCTTCTTGATCGGGCTTAATAAAGGTTTCTTGCAAGAGCCTGATGTTCTCTGGCTTCAAGTCGTTATCAAGGGGCATCTCTAATAGAAGAGAGAGTTTGATCCGGTCGTTGTAGTTTACATTCTTTGGATCACCATTCATGAAGTAGTCGTAAACCTTGGCTTGGATCTTTTGAAAAAGTTTCGGGTAAACTGTTTTTACGGCGTCAACGGCTTCTGGAGTTAGCGTGCCATTCGTAAGGTCATCGACAATACTTAATGGGTCTTGAAGGGCGTGAACTCTGCGCTCGAACTTTGAAATCTCTGCGTCGGTCGGAGTCCATTTGATTTTTTTAAAAGGGCTCGGCGGAGTCAGCGGCTTCGGCATATGATCAAGCAAGTATTTGGAAATCAGCGCGCTTTTCACTGATACTTGGTCGGCAGTATTTGCGGCGCCGGTTTCAGCAAGTGGCCTTGTGGCTTGGCTAATCCTCTCCGTGGCCATCGCGGGATTTGAATTCACCTCTGCGATTTTTGTGGAAAGGTCTTCAAACGCTGCGATTTTATCAAGCGTTGTGTCTGCGTTTTCAAGCATTCTCGAGATTGCGCCCACTGATGTGGTCTTTACCGAGGGTCGCGCGTGGGATTTGTCGATAAACTTGTCCATCTTTTTAGGAATTTCATCCACGGCGTTTGCGATACGCTTCATTGCTTTCTCTACAAACAAGAGTCCGTCGATGTTGGCAAGAACCTGATTCCCATATTTTTCTGCTACCTTTTTGCCGACCACCGTGGCGGCTCCAAGGAGTGGATTCACGGCGCCAATGCCTGCACCCGTGATAATATCTGTGAGCCCAAGGTATTTGTTCCCAGCCTCAGAGGAGATCCGGTCATCGAGAGCGTTTCTGGCTTTAATTAGTGTGGAAATTTTTTTATTCCCGCTAGTGAGTCGCGCAAGCGCAGTTTCATCTCCAAGAGTCCTTGCGCCCAGCTCAGATGCGAGATTTAGTTCTTCGCGAATAATTCTCCGAGCATCAGCCGCCAACACTTGTTTGTCCGTAGGATTTATCGGCGTGCGGCCTTTTGGATATGCAATGTTGTCTACTTGGTCTAAAATTTCTTTGGCGCGCTTGAGCGTGATGCCGCTCTCGCTCCACCCAATTGTCTCCAATAAGTTATCAAACGTGCTCGCAACATCTTTGTTTAAGGGGCTTCTGTAGAAGTCGCCCAACTCAGCCTCAATGCGCTCATTTACCTTAATTGGCTTAAACGTTCTTTGTCCAGAGTCGTCGACCTTCTGATAGATAGAAGAAACTTCGCTCCCCGCGCGGTCAATTTCAGCCGAGACCTTCTTTGCAATTTGTTCTGGCGCGTCTGTCGCGGCAATTAGTTTTTCGCCGTCTGCCGTTCTCATATTTAAAACATCGTCGCCAATTTGTAGCGCCTCGTCTTGTCCGCCCTTTAGCTTTTTTATTTGGCCCTTGGAAAAGCCTAAGGCTTTGGCGGCTCGTTCGCCCTTGAACTTATTCAGAGCGCCAGACATCGAGCCCGCTTCATCGAGCGCACCAATTTGTTTCGCAGTCAATTTCCCGATGTCTTTGATCATTGTGCCGCCAGCGCCAAACGCTGCGCCCGCAAGACCACCAGTCAAAAGCGTTTCGGCTGCAAGCTCTGGATCACCAAGCGCGGCCTCTGTGATTGCCACGGGAGCAGCGAATGTCGCACCCTCGACACCCATTTGAATCGAGTTTTTAGCGATGCGCTTTGCGAGATCTTTCGCTATGGACTGAGTGCCCTTTTCAACCCCGGCCGCGGCCAGTCGCCCAGCAACAGCCTTGGTCCCCGCCTTTGAGGAGAGAACCGCAGCCTTCCCCACCGGGCCGCCATAAAGCAGACTCGCGCCAAAGCCAAGAATACCGCCCGCGGCATTTGAAAATGCGTTCTCTTTTTTCAGCGCTTCTTTTTTTGCAACCTCGAGTGGGTCACTTGTTTTGTCGTATATAATTTCAGGTATGCCCATAAGAGCTTCATCCGCAAACTGAGTGATCGCAGTTTTCGTGGCGCCCTTGATGCCGCTATTTTCTTTTACATACTCGCGAACGGCTTGCTGTCTTGGAAGCTCAAGCTTGTATTCACCGGTACTGAGAGCCTCTGAAAGCTCCGTTGCGGGGAGGGAGTACGACTTGCCCTGGCTATCCAATACGTTGACCTTGTCGCCCGCCTGGTAGGCGTGAGTGCCCGACAGAATCGACTGCTCGAGTTGATCCTCACTGACATTCTCTGGCTTGCGTGTCTGCGTATTGTATAAAACCGGCATGATTTTCCTACTCGTTCGGAGTTAAGCTAAACTTTTTCTTTTTAGGCAATAAGCCCAAGCCCTCAAGAGTTGGCGCTCGGCCCGCGCCCGCAGACTCGAGAGACGAAATCAAAGAATCAAATTTTGTAGACCGCGTTTTCTCGTCATCTAAAAATTGAGGAATCTGCGAATTGATCAAAATTCTCGCATCAGCATCGGTCATTCTCTCGCCCACAATAGATTTCACAATCGGGAATAGCTTGGCCTCAAATGTTTTCACAAGCGAATTGTATTGCAGTGGGTTTTGAGATCTAAACTTGAGGCTCTGCACATTGCTCATCTCGGACCATTGCTTTTTGAGCTGCTCTTTTTGCGACTCAAGTTTTTCAATCTGCCCCTTTTCTTCGAGAGCTACTTTTTGGAGCTCCTTGGGGAGCTTCATGATTCTTTTCGTAAGCTCGTCGGCATCCCTAAGTGCGGGGTTCTCAAGAGATGCTTGTTGAAATTGAATCGCGTACTTTGCTTTTTCCTCTTCGATCTTTGCTCCGAGGGCTTTGGCGTTTGCCATAATTTGTGGGGATTTATATTGTGAAGCCAATTGATCAAGGCGCATTTGGGCATTGTTCAAATAAGCCATGCGAGCCGCCGCATCGGCCTGTCGCTCATCGCCGAATGTGTCTTTCATCTCTTGATAAATACTTTTTTTGTTTTCTAGGTCGGCTCGAGATGCGCGAATGTCGGCATCGATTTCTTGTTGAAGCACCTGCACTGCGCGGTTTTGGCCCGAGCTGTTTGGTGCTGATCCTAAAAACAAGCCAAGGCCCATCATTAGCTTTTGTCCAAGCCCCGCATTTGCGAATTTCTCAGAAATCGTTGCGGGCTTTGATTCAATCTCAACCATTTTGTCGTTTAGTTTTTGCTGATACTGGTTAAGCTTTTCTTGGCGCTGCTTTTCGCGCTCAGCCTCCGTCGCGCGCATGCTTTCTTCTGCGTCGGCCATTTTCTCCATGTACGCAGCTTCCTTTGAAGCCTGCTCGGCACCGGCCTTGGCGCCCTCCATGATTGCAGATTTTTGTTGATTGAGCGCGCCCATGAGGCTTGCCCCTGCGCCGCCCCCTGGGGGCTGTGGTGCTGCCGGTGCGGGTGCGGCTTTGCCGTCGTTCATTAATTGCACGGGCGCCTCTGGCGTAGCAGTCGGAGGCATTAAAACGGTTTCGGCTTGAGCTTGATTCACACGCGGCATTGCGGCGTCCGTAAGTCCGTTTATCACGGCGCTTGCGTTACCAAGACCGATCTCTGCGGCGTCTCTAAAAATGTTTAATGGGCTTCCTTCTGTGCGCCCAGCCTGAATCAAATTGTTTAGTGCGCCGGGGGCTCCCTTCACGGCGTCAGTCAGCTCTACCACTGGGGCGTCCGGGTTTGTTGGCGGGACAAGCTTGCTGTACGTCTCGGGGCTTATGTTGCCCTGATCGAGGAGCTGTTTGTAAACGTCGGGCTTTTGAGGTAAATCGCGCTCTAGCATTTTACGCCTGCTTTCGTTTTTCGATTTTATTGAGTCGGTCGTTCAGCATCGCTTGGGCCGCGAGAATTGCACCGAAGCCTTTACCGTAATCTACAACCTTGCCGTCGGGCGTGTCCATAACCATGCTTTTACCGACTTCGGTTTTCTCGAGCTCTTGGGCCATAGGAGAGACAAACTCACCCTCGCCCGCAAGCGGGTTATCTTTCATCTCGTCCTTGTATTCATAAGAGTGCGCGCCAATAGCATCTAAAAATCCCTGGAGCTCGCCCTTGCCGCTCCCAGTTTTTGTTTTTTTATCTTCATCTGAGGTGCTCTGTGCGGCGTTTGCGGCCTTTACTTTAAAGATGCTGTTTGCGATTTGTTCGCCCAGATTTTTACCCTCGGTCTCTTTTTGTTTTTCATCGCTGATCGTGGGTCTCCCCATTGCTGATCGAATGGAGTTTAAAAAACCCTCTGATTTTTTATCACCAGACTTCACATCTTTTTTGTTTTTCTCATCGCTTGCCGCGGCGGGTGCGGCAGCTCCGGCCTTGGTAATCATGGGCGCAAGCTTGGCGAACCCAGAGGCGCCCGACGTGTTACCAAATGTCCCATGTTTTTTGATCAACTCCGCTTGATCGTTGTGGAGGTTTTCCGCATATCGAGTGGACGCCTCGGCGCTTCTGAATTTCCCAAGGTGACGTCCGGTGCGTCGAAATTGTTCGACAGCCTCGTCATCGTCCATAACCCTACCGTCTTCTGATACGGTAGGTATCAGAACCTCTTGGCCGTCTACATTAATGCCCATGCTGCGCACCGTGCTAATCGAACCATCTGCGTTCTTAACTCTTGGCCGGTTAATTAAATCAATATTTCCTTTTTCAATAACGCTGTCGGTGCCGTCGTCTTTTGAATTTAATTTGTTCAGAGATTCCGAAATCTTATCAAGGAACCCTTTTGTTTTAGAGGCCCCGTCTTTTACTTCGGTTTTATTCGCCTCATCCGATAGTGCTGCCGCCGCGCTGCCTAGCCCAGAAACAAGGTTCCCGCGCCGTGATGCCGCACCCTCAAACGCGCCAGCATTTGTGTTGTTGAGGCCGGTCTGTTGCTGCACCCCAAGCGACTCCCGCCCCATTTTTGCCGACAAATCTCTGTCTGTCGCGGCAAGGTCGCCTTGCCTCAAAGAGCCAATCTGCGCGCCAAGCTGGCTTGTTGCGTTTAATTTTTCCTGTTCGCGGATCATTGCCGCATCGGCAGCGCCCTGCTGATTGATGCCCGCAGCGTTTTGCATCGCCATTCGAGCGGCCATTGCGGGGTTCACGCCGCGCTGACTTGCGGCCACACCCATTTGCTGGGCAATTCCACGGTCTGTGCCCATCTTTAACTGTTGCTGCGCAAGCGACGGCCCAATGCCGTTGGCTTGGTTTTGAAGCATCTGAATAAATTGGCTCTGCTGGCCTCTGGCGTCTTGCTCTTGCTTATAACTTTTAAGCTTCGTCGGATCGAATGCGGCGTCATTGATATTATACTCTTTCGCCTGAAAGCGGCCGGTGCCCAGCATGCCGGTGCTCCCGCTACCGCCGAATACACTCTTGAGCCCCGATACTGCATCACTCATGACTACCCCCAATAGATTTTTTAAAATAAATCATAGACCCGCTTAAAGAATCGAACTCAAAACCGTACGCCAAAAGCACCTTTATACTTTGTGTTGGATTGTTTATTATTGTGTCGACGCTTCCAACCAGCACAGAGCACCCCTTTGCTTTCGCAACGGCCTCGATCTCAAGCGCAAGGTCGCTTGCCACTTTCGATTTCCGCTTATCTGGCACCACATAAATATCCGCGATGTAGCAGATGCCGCCGTCGTATATTTTATAGGACGCAAAGCCGCTCTCGTTTTCTATGATTTCCTTTCCAGAAATCTCTTTTATATATTCCCCATACAAAGACATAAATCCCCTATGATGTAGCAAAGCTGTTCTTCGCCGCAAACTTCCTAAGTGTTGGTTTCACGCCCACCTCCATTGCGATGTTTGTGATGTTAAACCCCTCTCCGTACGTGCCCGAGAGAGAAAACTGGTTGTCTGAAATCTTAAAGCGCACCGACTCACACTTCTGTTTCGTGAGGTGAGTTTTAAATTGATAAAGAGGATAGTCCCCTCCATAGGGCGAGCCCGATCCGTATGGGCTATCCTCACCGTAAGTCGTAATATCGTAAACTTGGTTCACATCAATAAGCGCGGTCTGTTCAAAGTTTGGCGAGAAGTCATAGCCAATGCTCACCTCAATTTTGTGCGGGCTTTTGTATTCTCCTAAAAACATCATGCGGTAAATGCGCTGGAATCCCTGAATTCCCGCAAGGCTCATCCATGCCGTGGTGAGGCTCATAACTATTGGCGCGCCGTCGTCGGTAAAGACTTCTTTATTTTCAACCCACACCTCACCGTTTGATCTTAGAAAAACAAATCCGTTTTGCCAGATCGCCGAGTCTTCGCTTGCTTGGTTTGTAAATACAGACCACTGCCCAACGCCGGTTTCATCTTTAAAAAAGTAGTTGTAAACAAGGGTGACGCCCTCAAGAGTTGTAAAGCGCACCTCATTCACGTCACTCAACAACTGAGAGCTTGTGATTGTCATGCTGTTATAGTCTTCGACGGCAGCACCTATGTAGGTCACACCAAGTGATCGATCTAAAAGGTAAATGCCCTTTGTCGATTTAAACATTAGCCCATCTGGCGTCACAACAACCGTGTTTGGGTTGTCGCAACCAACGTCTGTGGTCACAAGCTGTGGCTCGCCAAAATCGTTTTGCGTTGCTGTGTCGTTAGGGCCATTGCCGCTCAGGACAAAAACCGCCTTGTTCTTAAAAAAGATCACGAAATTATCAAGTGCGCCCAGTGCTGAAATGTCCCCACCAAAAGCATCCACGCGGCCCACAAATAGGTCTGAAAACTCGACCGGTGCGCCTTGGATCCGCGTTTTTGAGTACCAGTAGCCAAGCGGGTCTTCGGTGATTAGAAACACTCGGTTTTTGTAAGTAGTGATGAGCCTTGAGGACGGTGCCGCGATGTTTTCAACCACGCCGCCAGTTGTATAGAGCAAATCATTTGAAATAATCGAGCTATCGGCCACTGTGCGAGTGAATGTGACGGTGTCTTGGTTCACATCATTGAACGTGGGCGCGGATATCGATGTGAGACGGTAAAAAAGTGTTCCATCGGCTTCGGTGCCATAGACTACAAGCCGAACATCGGTGCGATCTCCGGTCTTTGCGGTGAGCCTTAGTGTTGGAATCGTTACCGTGAGCGTATTTGTCGACGTGCCCGCGGGGATGACTTGTGTCACCGGTATCGATGGCGCACTCCTATGAATCTGGCCTAAATTGTCGGTCCACTCATAGCATACAGACACTTGATAGGTGCCCTCAACCATGAGCCCGCCAGTGGTATTGGTGCCGGTGGACACGTTTTCGGGATATAAGTGGAATCCATCCTCAACAACGGAAATGCCGTCGTACATTTGCACAACGCCGCCCACCAAATACAGGTCGCCCAGCTGAGCATTTAAAAATTTCTTATCGGAATTGAAATCCAAAATTGTCGAATTAACGCCAGAAAGACTAAAAATAGTGTTGTTTTCGCTCACAATTGAGCTTTTTACGCCGCCAGCAAATAGGTAATTGTTTGTTGAAATGAGCGGCACCTCGCCAAGCGTTCGGTTGTTGACCAAGTTACCGCTAGTCGATGGAGTGACCTTTGCAACAACTTCGCCCGTTGAATTCAAAATGAAGTACGTAGGCTGTAAAGCCGAGTCATGGACTGCGGGTATGTAGAAAGAGCCATTCACCTCAAATGCTTTTGCTGAGAGCCCCACACTTCTTTTAAAATTGCTTGCCGTCCCCGCTGTGCCTGAAATGGTTAGCGTGTTCTGTCTTATTCTATGATTATAGCTTAGCGCCTCATCGATTTCGTAGTATGCGGTGAGCGTGGTTCCATCAACAAAGCCCGTGATGTTTGCAATTGTGGCCGTGATGTTTTCAACCACCGTGTTGGCAAGAACACTCACCATTGTGTAACTGTACACGCTTGCCTGCAGATCCGCGCCGTCATAGTACAAAAACCACACGTTTTGCGACTGATCCACAATTGCCGCCACCCCGCCGTCGCCGTCCTCTGCGATATTCGTGGCACCTGAAATAATAAAGTCGAGGCCCATGGTTCGAATGGTGCACGCGCTTGTGTCGTTTGCGTAAATTACAAAAATTTTGTCTTCGTTTTTGACTACGTCGTAATTTGGCACAGCATTCATGTCTGTAGTGAATGACACCTCAACCCCGATTGATTCGGGCTCCACAACGCTTATCACTTTATAGTTTAAAGATGTGTCGCCGGCCTTGGTGTAAAAAATTAGAAAGTTGTCACCAAAGCTTATAACCTTGGGCCGCGCACTTGACGCCGCTAGCACCTGGTCAGATAAGATGCTGGCGCCCGTGACTTGATCAAACACCGAATAGCGCGTGCCGCCGCGCGAGTCCTCCCACGCATAAGCCGTAAGCCCCTGGTTGTGGTTCACGGTGATATTCTTTTGCTCATAGGAGTTTACTAGAACCGGAAGCCCGCGAGTCGTGATCGACGTCACGCCGCCCTTGTTTGTCCACGCACCCAAGCCATCAGAATAAGTGTAAAGCTCGGTGCCCGAATACAAATGAAGCTCATTGTTGTATACACCAAGAGCTGCACCTTCGCTGATGGGCACGTCTTCGCCGGTAATGTCCTTTGAGAGCACGTCGTAGCCGTAGCGCTTTTGAATACGATTGCGCTTTTGGAATACGCCGTTCTCTAGGGCCAATAGCTTTGTGGGCATAACGGTTTTTGAGTCTGATTTTGTATCAACCCCGCCCGCAAAATTTATTGGAATAACCGTTTTTTGTAGTGGCATTATAGCTCGTAGGCGATCAAAAGGTTCTGGTTGAACTGCACTGTCGCGCTCGCATTTGTGGCCGTCTGGACCTTGTAGGTGTACGTCCCAGCAGCGGGAGCATCGATCACCCAAAAGGAACTTGCTGGTACAGAAAGATCAACAAGGGTCGCTCCAGCGGCCGATGTCTTTATGAATGATGTGAAAATAGTCGTAGATCCTCGAAGAAAATATACACCAGCGCTTGCTTCGTTTGCGGAGCGGAGTGTTCGAACCTGACCGTTGCCGGTTGCATCCGGCATTAGGCCAATAAACACAGGGCGCCCAGTGGTCGTAATCGTCACCGTCAGGTTCGTAACGTCAACACTTGAGCCGCTGGTGGTGTTGAATGTACCGCTTGATGCCGAAATTTGCTGCCCCAGCGCAGCTTTTTTTGCGGGAGTTACAGCTCCGTCTGCGATTTTTAAAGTCGCCACCGCACTGTCTCTGAGATTTACGGTATCAACCTCTGGGCGAACCAAAGACCACTTGCTTGTACCATCAGAGACGACTGTGATCGCGCCGTAGTTCACGTCAATCAGAAAAGATGTTCCTCCGTCAATTGTGTCGCCACCAGCTCTTTGAACCGTGATGTTGTTTGTCCCGGCAAGCCCCACGACATCTTTGATTTCGTAGAAGCGCCCAGCGCTCACAGCGTTTGCGGCAGGCAGCGTAAGTGTCACCGACGTGTTGGTGTCCACCGAAATAAAAGAATACGTGCTTGCAGGATTTATTGTGGTGCTTGCCGCAAGGGCTTGAATCTCAAACCGTCTAGACGTCCCGTCGCTCGCTGCCGTGGGGGATCCGCCCGAGGTGAGCTGAATTTGTGCTCCGCCGCCGTTATTGTAGTAGAGATCTCCGTTTACAGAGTAGATGGCACGAAGGTCGTTCGCCCCTTCAAGAGCGGCCCCCAGAGAAACCATTCTCATGCTGTTTACGGCTGTAAGGTTATTTGAGCTAATGGAAAGATCGGCATTAATGTTTAAGCCAAGAGGAGTGACCTTAACGCCCTTACCGTCAGAGTGGTCATGGGCATCTACGGTCGCAAAGGCTGCGTTTAGAATAGTCGCCCAATCTGGACCCGCGGTCACTGAAACCGACGGCGTGGTGATTGTCATGTTCGGAGTAGTTGGCATTGATTCTCCTCTAAAAAACCAGTAAATCGACAACCGTATCAGCGCTTGTCTGTAAAATTAAAGTGCGTTTTGCGTTTACATTTGTGTCTTGATTGTCCCAAACCACAGCGTTTGCGCGGTTTCGAATCACAAGCCAACCCGTAAGTGTTTGTGAAAGCTTGTGGCTTACGTCGTTTGCGGCGCCGCTTGTGAGGGCAACGTTTTTTAAAACCAAAGAATTCAAAATTACATTCGACAATATAGACTTTAAGACAAAGTCGATGTTGTCCTGAATTGCCATGATGTCTTTGTCTTTGACGTTAATTTTATTAAAAGAGTTTACTGCCAAGGGTCGCCCCCATAGTCGTAGCCAATGCCAGAAATATTCCGCACATTTGAAACCTTGTCCGGCATCCCGGCGTCTCGATTCGCGGCCATAGCCTCAATGCGCGCAGTGAGTTGTTGTTTTGCAAGCTGCAATGCCGAAGTGTCAGACTCTTCTTTGACTAAACACTTTATTGCACTATCAACTACAATGTACTCGCTCCACATATCCATGCTTGCGGGCAAATCGATTTCAGCCGTGAGATCGGTAAACTTTGGGATGTACCAGTAGCGATAGGTGCCGACGCTCGAGCTTTTTGGCAGAATCAATATTTTTTGATCCATAAAGCGATATTGAACAGCAACTTGCCCGAAATACGCTCTTGGTCCTTGGCTTAGAAACGTATTGCGGTCGTTAAAATTAAACTTAGTGAGTGTGATCCACTTGTCGCCAGACACGAGTTTATCAACACCTCGAAGCTTATAGAGTTGGTCTGTAACATCAAAAAAGTTGTTCGCCTCGCTTGAAATTGTCGCGGTCGGCGTCTCAAACGTGTTCGGATCGGTATAGAGAAATTGATCCTCAAATCGCGACACAAGAATGTCGTAGAGCTCTTTTGCAGAGTTATTGATGTAAATAGTCAGTTCGGGGTCTAAAACGAAATTAGAATTGACCATGTCGGCGCGCTCGCGCACCTGAACAATCAAAGACGCCAGTGTTACCGCCATGGTCTATCTCCTAGTCTGGTTTTGTCTCGTACTCTTCTGCAGCGTCGCCATTGTCGCCACTACACATCTCGTAATGACTCTTAAGCGCTCGGTGCACAGCTTTCTCATCCTTAGATGAGATCGCAGAAATGAGGTCACCTGCGGCGGCATAAAGCCCCGCAGACGCATCCTCATCAACCTCGGTATTTTTCTCCATAGGCTTTGATTTCTCGCCGATCTTTTGAACATAATCGGCGTTACTTTTCATTTTTCCTATAAGAGTCTCGGTGAGCTTCTTTTTATTGCCCATCATTAGCATAAGCTCCCCCAATTAAGCGTCGTAAGGCCCAACGGTCGTGTTTCTGCAGACAATCTTAAGCTTCACCTGGGCTCCATCAGCCAAGTTGGCCGCGATTTGAGTCGTGGTGCTCGAATTTGTTGCCGCAAAAAATTGAATTTGAAACGTTTTGTCAGCCTTAAATGCCGCCTGTAGTGCCGCTGGGTCTTCTAGGAGCTGATGACCAATGTTCGATGTGATTGCGTCATCAACGATAAGGGCCTCAACAAAAAGAAGTCTTTGGAAGTAGTCACTAAGGGTAATAGAGTAAAGGCCCGCAGCCGACTCTTTTACAACCCCACTTAGTCCGCCGCCCTTTATCGTGCCCGCGCTCACTGCTCCGGACGCGCCTACCGAGAATTCTCCATAGATAGTCACCGTGTCTTTTTCGTATGTGTATTGAAATTGATTTAAATATTTGTTTGCCATTTGAAATGGTCCTTTCGCATAAAAGCGTGGGCGGTTTGAGATATCGCAATAGCCCCCCTTGCGATAAATAACCGGGGAACAAAATTCCCCGGTCGGTATTTGCTAAAAAACTACCACTGGATGTTGATGTTATATCCAGGCGCGCGGCAGCCCATGTTTCCATAGAATCCGTAGCGAACCTCAACGCCATCAGCACTTGCTTGACGAAGCATTTGCAGACCGTCTGTGTCGATCACGCGAACCGCTTTGCCGAGCGAGTAGAGTTTCCACATATCAAGCTGCAAACCAAAACAACGAGTGCTCGGACAGTTTTGATCTGGGATACATTTGATCGGACCACGAGGGCCGTTAATCACAATGCCTCTGAAACCGATCTCTGCAGTCACCTTAAGGTCAATGTATTGAACCTTGGAGCCGAGAGATTTTTCGAGCATCGCAAACTTTGAGTAATCCATGAAGTAGTGGTCAATCTTTCCACCTTCACGAGCTACGCGGGATGCGCCTTCAATCAGAGCCTCTTCGAGAGGAACGTTTGTAGCGTCATAGCGCTGACCACCAAGACGGGTTACATCTACAGTTCTATCAACACCGAAAAAGAGTGTTGCAGAAGGCGCAGACGCAGGAATCCACGCTTCGATACCGGACATTTTAAGTCCACGGTCACCCTCAACAAACAAATAGTCGTTTGCAGCGAGTGTTCCAGAAGACGTGTAGGTATCGGCGAACGTGATTGTTCCGAGTGAGCGGTTGATCGCCGTGATAACCCATGCGGCAGCTGTGCCGTTTGTAGTTTTCGCCGATCCACCAGTGAGAGCAGCATAAGAAACGAGCTTCATGCCCACTTCGAAGTTTGTGATCTCGTTGATGTTTTTGAGCGTAATAACAGTTGTTGCGGCTTCGGTAGGCTCAGCCAAAAGTTGGCCAATTTGACCCGAACCATCGCGGTATTCGGCCACTGCCAAAGAGCGAGTGAGCGAGTTGATCGCGCCATCGATCTCAGTTGTTGCGGCCTCCATAAACGCGTTGGCGTCGCCCTTTGATGCCTCAAGCGTCTCGTTATCGATTGTTGCAATCGAATAATCTTTCACGCGAGTTAGCACAAAGGCATCAACCAAGCTGTTTGTAACCTGACCACGCGTTTGAGCGTTAGAGAAGGTTGCAGAACGGCCCTGGGGGTTTCCGTAAATCAATGGAATTGGTAGGTTTCGGCCTCCAAAGGCTTCCATTTTTGGCAAAAGCGCCATAAGTGGATTGTCTTTGTAAACCATGTCTTGAACGCGGTCGTCAGTGTAATGCTCTTTTAAAGCTGCATCGAAGCTTGTCATGTCTAAAGCCATAAAATCTCCTTAAAAATTGTTGATTATTTTTTTAGGATTTTTGCCTTGGCCTGTTTCGTGTCTTCGATGCGCCTGGTTTTATCTTATAAAAAAGCTATCCCTATAGAGGTACCCGTGTTTCTTATTTGAACTTTAGTTTCTGGGCCGCCATCGCTATGGACTCTTCCCGCGTGAGTCTTCGGGTTTGCTGGACCGGGGCGCTCGAATTAGGTGTTTGCTTGTTGGTGAGCGTTGTCGCAAACGTTTCCTTAGCGGGTGGAGGCTTTACCTCGGGCTCTTTGGGCGCGAACTTTTTGAGTTTCATTAGGCCTTGAGCTTTTTGAAAAAGCTCGTTTTCTAGCTCCTCAGATACCTTTTGCATGGCCTCTTGAGCGTTAAACTCGTGGGCCTGGCCGGCCTGTTCATATTGCTGATACAACTCAAAGACCGTGTCGTAAATCACGTCATAGGCGTCGTTTGCGGCAATGAGCTCAAACTTTTCTGCATCCGAATCGACATAGCTTTTGATGCTATCTTTAAAATTACTAATGGCCTGCTCTTCGGCCTCTTGTAGTCTCTGGGTTTCACGCTCGCGCTCGGCCTCAAGCTCTTTTTGTTCTTTTAGAGTGAGCTTTTCCTCAAGCTCTTTGACTTTATCCTCAAGGCTTGGCGGTGTTTTTGATGTGGCCTGGAGGTAATTGGTAATAAAATCCTCAAGGTCTTTAAATCCTGCGGACTTTATGGCAGCGTCCGGATCTTTTTTAATCTGTTCGCGCGTAAGCTCCGTGAGCTTCACTGATTCTTGTAGCTTTTTTAGCTCACGCTCTTTTTCAATGATGGCTTTTTCGCGCCTTGCGAGGGCCGCAAATTTAGTCGATAGAGGCTCCTCATCGGTCTTTGGCGGCTCGACTGGAGCCTCAACTGGTGCGGTGTCCTCTGCCACGGTTGGGACGGGCGGTTTTTGTGTTAAATCCTCGCTAATAACTGCGGGAGCTTGCTCGAGCATAAAGTCCTTTCGTTTTTTATTTGTCTTTTATTAAACGGGTAACAATTCAGACTGTGGTGCGGCCTCGGGGATTGCCATTGGATCTGCGGCCGGCATAGCTCCTGGGGGCGCCACTGGCGGCGGTTGAGCGGCCTGCATCGCCATGTTTTTTAGCGTGTTACAGTCATCCATGAACCTGCGTAAAAGTTCTAGGCGGTCTTCCGGTACAGCCTCGGTCTTGCCCCGCAGGTACGCTGACTGGACCATTTGGGATGCAAGTTGAATATTCATAAACGGCTCGGGGCTTTGATAAATACCCTTTTCGATCATGTTTTCTATGATCATGCCGATGTCGTCCATGCTTGCTGTTTGCAGGTTCATAAACGACTCCACATCAGGGAAATCCAAGAGAGTCATCGCGGCCTCTTTGTCGATAAAGCCCGCTTGCATGAGCTCCGTGACCTCTTGCTTTCGGCCTTGTGGAGAGCTTGGGAGGAGCGACGTCGGGAAAACGCGCATGATGAATTTATCGTCTTCCATGTCGACGTCTTTCCAGTCGATGGTTTCGATAAATTTCTTACCTTTTACTTTTACTTTTAGATCGGTAATGCCGTCCTTAAACATATCGCGGCTCATGTCCACCATGATTTCAGCGCCATCCATGAATACGTTTTCATAGCGCTGGCCCTGCAGAATAAACCGCTCAGTTTCAATGTCCTGGTACTCGCGCATGGCGACCGCACTATCAACGCCCTTAGGTTTTTGGCTCGTGGCAGAGAGCATGCTAATGCCGGTGATTTCAAAGGCTTTGCGGTATAGGTTTTCTAGGTGCGCATACACCTCGGGCGGCATAGCAGAACCCGTGTTGATTATAGGCGGCGTGCCGGTGTATTTGCCAATAGAACCGATCTCGTTATTAATGTTCGCCACATTTACTTGAGATGAGTTTTCAATCCACACGCGCGGCACACACATAACGTGCTGGGCCTCTTGAATATTTCTTAAGATGCGATTGATCTCTAGCTGAATCCCAACAAGCTCCTCAACGAGGCTTGAGGAGTAATAGCCAATTTGGCGCGGGCTCCATGCGAGTTTTGCAAACGGGAAATAGTCTTTTTTGTAGTCCTCAACAAACAAGGTACAGTTATCAACACAAATGGCGTGGCGCCCGTCTGTAGAGCTTGCACCGCTTGGCAAGTGCCAACCCTCAATCACCTTTAAAAGGTTTGCCGTGGTGGAGTTTAGTGCGTCACCTGGAACGCCAACTGTCGCGGATTGGATTTGCTTTTCGAATTTCGGGAAAAGATCGCAGAGCACATCGCGGTCGATGTATTTTCTGTGGTACAGGTTCCTGGGTTCGCCGTACATCCCATCGGCGTCATCAACGATAACCTCATCGGGGAGAACGCGGTCAACGCCGACCATTTTGCGCTCTTTATCTTTGTAGAACTTTAGAAACCCATCACCCATTACGCAAGAATCAACGAAAGCCTTAGGGCCTTTTTCGTAGATCTTGGCAGTATCAAAAGCGCCCTCAACGTATTTCGTGAGCTTTTCTGCGCGCCGCTTTTGCGTCCAATTACCACCAGAAGTTAGAAACAGGGGCTTCGGTCGATTTTTAGCAATCTTGGCCGTGGCGGTATCCACACAACTTTTAGAAACGTTTAGCGCCAATCGGTTTGTGTTGAGGGACATCGTTGAGGTTCTCGAGAAAAGAGTCCCGTAAAAACCCAAGAGCTCGTTGTTTGCGTAGAGGCGCGCATACTTAATATTCCTCACTTGGCGCCAAGACTGAGCCTTTTCAATGGCGTCCACCACACCAAAAATGTGTTCGTGGACTGATTTATCATCCTCTAACCACCATCGAGATTTGATATCGCCCTTTTTTTGCGTCGTATTGTAATACTCGGTGCGAATTTCACTCATTGTGGATTACTCCCAAAAAGAATCTCGTCAATCGGATCTTTGTATGTGGACTGCGTGGGCCTTGCGCTTGGATACTCGTGCTTTGAGATTGTGATTTTCACGCCATCGACTTCGAGGTAGTCAATTTTGTGCTTTTTCATCAAAATCATTAGTTTTTCGATCTGATTTGCGGTCTTTTTCTTTGGTTTTTGCGTTTTATCGTTCACATTAGGGTACCGGTGTTTCCATTACCCGTGATCGCGCTCCCACCATGGCTTTGCTTTTGTACCCATGCGTGCCGTTTCCTTCTCCCAGAATTCATCCACTGCCGCCTCACTGGTAGGCTCGGGCTTTTCAGTAAAGCGCTGCGATAAATAGTTGTAGCAGTAGCGCCAAGGGTAGAGCGTCGCATCTGACAAGTGATTCGGGCACGCGGGGTTTTCAACGCGCTTATCGGACTTCTCATCCCACACGAGTGATTGCCACTCCTCAACAAGGCCGCCTTCATCGCCTGATGCCACGACTTTGATTTTCCCTTGGATCATTTCACTGTTCATAATCTCGATAAAATCAGCCTTGCCCTGCTTCTCTGCAGCCTTAAGTGGAATGCCGTGACGTTTTTTTATCTCCTCAACCGCTTGTTTGTTCGCACCGTCCACAATGAATTCATGGATCGGGTAGGTTTTCTGGAGCTCTTTGATCTTATTTGCCACGTCTGTGATGTCCATTTTGGATTTTTTAAACGTGTGAGCGATATAAAGCGTGGTCTCGTAATCATTGTAGGCGCAGACGCTAAACGCCGATGCGTCCTCAAAGCCTAAATCCACGCCCAGAACGTAGCGCCATTCGGCCTTACCTTTGAGCGCCGGGAGATCAAGGGCGCGGTTTCTAAGGTCTGAGTACTTGTACACGAGCTTGTCGGTGTCTATAAACCACTCGCCCAGATACATTTGTTTCCAAAGCGGTGTTTCCACAATCGCGGGGTTATTGGCTATGAGCTCATTCATCTCATCGCGGATGAGGTCTGCAATGTGCGGGTTATCGAGTGCCGACCACTTGTGAACAGACCAACCCTTCTCGACTCCGGTGGTGATGTCAAAGTAAAGCCCGCGCGTGACGTTTCCAGGTGTCCCGATCATAACAATTGTGCCCATGAGATCCGCCATCGCAGGCTTTAGAATCCGGTACACCATGTCTCTAAGATCAACTGAATAGGATGCCGACTCATCGATCACGACGATTTTGTATTTTTGCCCCAATAGCTTTTCTTTTTCGTCCTCATCAGCATCAGCGCCGAGCAAATAGATCACAGACTCGTTCTTACAGGTGTAGGTGAGATCCGTTTTATTGAGCCTTGCGCCGATCTTAAACTTGCGGTTGATAGGATTTAAAACATCCTTCACCATGATTTTCTTTGCCGAATCGCGGGTGAGCGCAATATAAAGACAGGAGACGCCCGGGTTAGCGAGCGCCTCCTCAAAGAGATAGAGACCTGCACCATAGGACTTACCGGCTCGGCGGGTGCATAAGGCAGCTTTTAGCTTCGCTGGATCTCTAATGAAATCGTTTTGCTTTTTGAAGTCTTGATCTAGTAGGTAAACCCTACTTTGTTGTCTTCTTAGGAGCTCCTGCAGAACCCTCTTTGGCTTTTGCTGCCTCAACTAAGGCCTCCCCAAATGGCACGTTAAATAAGCTCGTAAAAATCTTATGACCCGTCTGCTTACACACAATCCAAATAATGACGCCGTCTAAAGCGATGTCGTACTTTTCGGACGTGATGTACGTCTCAGTGCTATTGCCGACAAGAATGGCGTTTGCGAGCCTAAGTTTAGTGATTTTCATCGCTACCGCCAGCCTCGGGCTTATTGATCTCGTTTAGCTCTTTTGCGAGATGACCAATCTGCTTTGTGATCTCGTTTTTCTTGTGCTGAAGCGCTCCGATTTTGATTTCGGTGTCGCCCAAAGAAATACAAAGCTCTGTATATTTTTGGTTTATTTGCTCTTCTGTTTTTTGTTCCACGTTAGCTCCTCATAAAGGGGTTGTAGGTTAGTAAAAGTTTAGATTGGTTTTTATCGAACACTTCGTTTGCAAATGTGCAGACAATGGGCTCATCGCCAACGCCTGCGTGTATGTGCTTTAAGAGGCGAGACGCCACATCTAGCCCCCGGAAGGGTTGTTTGACGTAAATGTAGTGGAGATATGTCACATCAATGTCCGCGTCCCAACTAAAAACGGCATATCCATAGATTTGCTCGTGGTCATCGGGATTAAGCGCCACTGCCGCAAACGATTCGCCATCAATAATGTCCTCAAGTATTCTTTTGAAGTTTGTAAAGTACGTGTTCGCCGACATTCGGCGCGCCTCAATGGATTTACCGTAGCTTTTAAGCCAACTCGAATAGATGAATGGCTTTTCAAGCTCGAGGTCTTTACTTTTTTTTAGTTTTATTTGAATTGGAATCATTTTTTTGCTCGATTATTTCTTTCGCAAGTCGCGTAAGCTCTGCATCCGATAGGTTTTTAATGTCATCGTCGTCACCCTCATCCGGAAGCTCCTTCTCGTTCTTATCCATGCTCACAAGAGTCTTTGAGATGTCCACCAGGCACTTGATGTCGACGTACTCCATGGGGAGCGTTTGTTTCATTGAGCGCTCGTGGAGCTTATTAAGCTCGCGCTCCATTGTCCTTTTGGCCATAATGAGCATTTCTCTTGGGCTTTTGGGCTCATCCACATCAGTCGTTTTCTTGCTCATCAAACTCCCACTGCGCTTTCATATAAACAACGAACACGGCTTTAATACGGTTCACTGCTTTAAAGATGCTTTTGACGTTTTCGCCCCGGATATTCTTTGCAATCTCCCTGTAGGCCATGCCCTCAGAGTGGTAAAACCAAATTTGATAGTCTTTTTTTGATTCAAACTTGTAGTCCCACAGAAACTTCGATGCCATTGTGTAGTATTCAAGCTGCCCGCGCATACGCTCTGGGTTTTTCACCTCACGCGCAACACAAAGCTTGTTCTTTAGAAACCTTGTTTCCCCCTCGATGTCCTCAAAGCCCGACTCGCGCAATTCCTTTTGCCACTTTTCATGGAGCTTTTTAAACTCTTTAGTCTCAAAAAACCGCACCTTCATGGCGTGGCCCCCTAGATCTATGGGTTGTCCATAATGTAACAAGTAAAGATCTCTTCCTTTTGATCCGCATCGAGCTCCATACAAAACGCAAGTGTTGTGCCGTAGTGCTTAACAAGCTCTTTAATTTCCTCTACAGACTGAACGTCGCGCCACTCGTGCGCCTCAAATTTCGCACGCAAACTGTCATCAAGCTTGTTCATCTCCTCAGGCCACTTGTCCTTGTTCTCGCCATTCGGGTTGAACTTGCCTAGGCGAGCCTCGATGTCATCGAAGCCCTGGCGCGCGTCTGCTTTTTTGGCGTCTTTTAGAATCGGATTTGGCGGGTGTCCGCTTGTGCGAAAGAATTTTACTTGCATCTAGATGCTCACGTGCAAAAGCACTTTGAAAATCACGACGGCAGTCATAAATCCCGCGCCGAATAGTAGTCCGTTTACGTATTGCATTTGCTTCTCCTTAGCCCCTATGGAACTTTGTTGTATGGATAAAATCGAACGAATCCCACGGTCGTGAAATTGCCGTTTTTCTTTTGATTTCGTTTCTTTTTAAAGAATCCATCGCCATCAGCAAGGCTGGCGTCGCCGGTGTTGCCCTCAACCGTGTTCATAAAAATTGAATCGGGGATTGAAACAACGAGGCCAGTGTGCCCACTTGTGGACTTTCCGTTCTGGAACTCAAACTGGGAGCCGATTTCGCAGGCCGCAGTCCAGAGGCCAGCGATTTTCTTGGCAGCATTGTTTACAGTTAGGCAGTGTTCACTCGCCAAAACTGGAGACTCAACTTGGAAATAGTCTTCTAAAAAAGCGGTGATACATTGCATGGCAGACTTGCACCAAGCGTCGCCGGTCCCAGTTGACTTGAAAACTCCAATTACAGACTGAATCCATCCGACGATTTTGCCCTTATTGTTGCCGCCCTCTTCGCGAATATGCATACCGAGCATGGCATTTCCCACGTCTATGGCACACTTCGTGACATCTTTATCCTTCCAGTGCTGCGGAATAACTCCACCAGGGAAAACGCGAGACTCAAGTTCTGCGCGCATTTCTGGATGAAGGTGGCGCGCGTGCTTACCCTTTAAGTCCGAGGTAATCGTTGCGGCGCCAGTCTTCGGAATTGTTGGAACAACTTTGAGCCCCAAAAACCTTAGGGTCGCTGGCCCCACAATCCCAGAACCTTGAAGGCCCTTTGACTTTTGAAACGCGCTTGTTGCGGCCTTGGTTTTCTTTCCAAAATCACTATCTATCGTTAGTTTTGCGCCATGCTTATTTAGCGCCTTTTGAAATTCCGCAACGTGAGTTCCAACATCGCCCTGCGCGGGTACGGCTGAAATCTCCACAAACTTCTCAACGATTTCACTCCCCGTGGGAAGCTTTACGATTGCCTTGTCGTTAAAAAATTGTGTGATGAGTTCTAAAAGCTGCTTTAGAAAGTCCATTATTTCCCCTTAGTCATTACGATGATGAGTTCTTGTAGCCACGCTGTTGCGTCGATGAATTGTGCGCCTGGCATACAAACGTGTTTGTCGATGTCCTTGTCCTGAAATTTCACGAAAAACTCGGTGCCGGATGAGTTGATGCAGTCCATGCCTCCGCGCTTGTAATCAGTCAGACACCTGGTCACTTGTGGTGGTGGCCTTAATGTCGTGCAGCTACTTAAGAAGCAAACGGCTAACGTCGCTAAAATTACTAAGCTTGCGAAGAATAGCCTTTCTTTCGGATTCGCTCTGTGCGGCATCAAGTTCCCCCAATAAATCCTTGGCCTCGAGACTGACAGCCGAGATCTTTTGGCTCGCTTCATGCTCAGCCCTTAGGATCTCGATCACCTTGTCTGCGGTTGCACGGGCAATAGCGCCCGCAAGCCAATTGACGAATGCCATTAATTAGAGAACGCCCTTCGCGTAACCCTTCCAGTCTAGGTTCCCGCGAGCCATGGCGACCATCTCAACCAAAGCGTCGTCGATTGTGTTGTCTGATTTCTTTGCAAGATCGCGCAGAACCTCTACAAGGTCTGCTTTTGCAGTGATGTGAATTACTGCGTCTTCGATTTTTACTTCTGCTACTACAGCCGTTTTTTCATCTGACATTTATCCCCCTATTGATTGCTTACAATCCAATGCTGACAGGGGTTTTAAGGTTTCTCAGAGAAATCTTAAGGAATTCTTTGACGTTAATTTTTTGTTTTGTTTTACTTAAATTAATGAATACGCTTCCGATGAAGAAAACAGTCAGATACCCAGTACCTACAAACGTGAAGCTCTCCCAAGAAACTGGAGACCACCTCGACGTCTTAAGCAAGTCTGGGATTGATGTTGGGGAATTAAAGCGCGCAGCGATCACCGAGGCAGTTCGCAAAGCCATGCGGACACTTGATAAGAAATCGAGCTAGGCTCTTTTAATTGCGGCCTGAATTGCGCCGCGAGTGACGTTAAACATTTCTGCGAGTTCACTTAATGATTTCCCGCGAGCTTTTAGCTTTTTAATTTGTTTATCATTTAGCTTTTTCGGTCGCCCCTTTGGGGGCTCGTAACCGCAATTTGGGCATTTACTCACGAAGCCGCCTCGCTCTTTGATTGGTATTAAAAAACCGGATGACCGTGTGCTAAAAGCGCTAAGGCCAAGAAAGCGCAAAAGCCAAGAACATTCGCGCCAGTTATTAGGATTGCTTGAATTACTATTTTTAGATCTTTCATGTATTGCTCCTTGTTAAATACAGAATAACGCAGCGTGTATAATAAAGCAAGGTCTTTTTTATACATTGTCTTAATTTGATACTTTAGATTTAAAAAGCAATAGGTTAGATTTGGATCTTTTTAAGGTCTGACCTCACCCATACCCTTGTACTTCTCAAGCGCTGCTCGGGCCCTTTTGCCCGCGTAATCAATTCCGCCGCTCTCTCCGCTTAGCATCTCGAGATCATTCTTTATGGTGGTATAACTACGAAACTGCCCATCATGGTCGCATGGCGTATACGCCCAGTTATTGCGATCAGCATACCACTCAAGAGCCTCCACCAACTTGCTCACGGCACTGGCCTCTTTCTCCAGCCACTCAATCCGCTCCACCATGCTCTGAAAATCCTCTGCTGTGAATTCCTCGGCTCGGAAGTTTCGGTCTAATTGGCTCAAATCTAACGGCTCTGATCCTGGTGTGGTCATATTTTCTCCCATTCCTTGTCGCACTTCACGCCCAGAAACTCCTCCCACTCGCTTGCTGTGCGCTTTGCATCTTCGACTGAATAGAAAGTTAAAAATTCAAAAGCTAATGGTCCATTAAAAACTAACAGAGCGTGCCCCATCCAGTCTATGATGTGGAAGCTGTATAGTGGTGCGGTCATAATTTCCTCATCATTCTATCGATCACCCTCGGGAATCCACTCAGGTAATCACTCCCATGCCTTTTGTCGATTTTTATAATGAGCATGATATAAACGAGAACCACGAACATCGCGGGTATTGCGAGAACCGTAAACCCCATCATTGCTGCGTTTATTAGAAATCGCTTCACACATCCCCCTCTGGTTTGAGTGCTCTCGCATCTCTGATTTTAAGTAAATTCTCCCATTGGTTTGACGAATGCAAGCCGTTACTTAAAGTGTCTAAGTAATTCCAACAAGCCTCAATCTCAGCCCGCAGACTCTCGATAATCTCGGTTGTCTGCTTAACGAAAGTCGATTGCTCTTTGTCGTGAATCTTTCGTTCTGCGCGAATATGCGCAAGGCCAACCTTCAAACTCTCGTTTTCTGCGCGGAGCTTGTCGTAGGCGCTTTTCTCTATGACGTGAGTTAGTTCGCCGTAGCGATAGTTTTCCGGTTCCACAATAAAGTGTTCTAGCTCTGGCGCGCTTGTGTCTACATTAATAAACCACTCTCGCGCTCTGGTGTCATTCATCTTTGTTTGCACCTGTGGTGTTTCTCGTAACATCTTTTTAAACTTCCAATCACAATACTGGACGTCATCTTTATTATGTGAGCCGTTATATTTATTTCGACCGCAAATATCACACAGGTCAACTCTCATCGGCCGCGTCCTTTGGGGGTTGTTCTTCGCTCAATACTAAGACCTTATCCGGATCAGTCAGTAGATACATGTGCCACGCTTCACTCAGATCATCCAAGCATGACTTCCAATCCACCATACACTTATATCCTGGTTTAGTATTTTTCTTTACGTTCCATCCCCATACAGCAACATCAACGGCACTTGTTAGCGCCTTTAGGCGTGAGTCACTCATCCCCTACCACCTTCTCGAGTTCTGCGAGTGCTTGAGTCGCAATCTCAATCGCTCCCTCGTTTTTATAATCTGAATAGTTATACTCACTGCCACCAGACCAGGAGTAGCTAGAGCGCTTTTTGGCCTTCTCCAAAGCCTCCACGCAATTGATCATTGCATCGAGTGTGGGCTTGAGGCGGTTATTCTCTTCTCTAGACCCCGCACGAAAATAGTTCTCTCTGACAGGCCCCCATATTGCGAAGTCATTCTTTTGATATGCAATCGCGTGTTTTACATCAACCTCAACCTCCGTCACGACTACTTTGGTGCGCTTGCCTGCAAATGATTCAAGCTCTTTAGGGGTGTGGCCTGTACCAACAACAAAAGGAAAGTAACCACAATGTTTATTGAATGCCCACTCACACTCAAACTCCGCACTCAATGGCTCCACTACGAGGGTGAGGTCGGATTCGTAAAATTCGCTATTATGCCCTTTAGCTCTGTAGGTGAATTTCTCGCCCCATTCGGACCAGTTTATATTTGTAACTAGAAACGTAATCCCTTTGGTGTTTGTCACTTGCACCTTATCCCCAAACTTAAACTTCGGCTGCGGGTTCTTATTCTCTGTCATTGGTTTTCCTTTCGGTCATGGCCAAACTCAAGGGGCTGAGGTATTGGCTCGATTGCTTTTTTGAAGCAGTCAGGACACAGATGCTTATCAAGTAAGCCCGCCGCATTTTCGTCCCAGAACGTTACCCATCTGGGAGGAACAAGGTAATGCTCGCCGTTGTAACTCAAATTTTTCATTTCTCCACATCGCTCACATAGAACAGTAAATTGTTTCATTTGCTCTCCTCAATGCTCTTTAGGAACTCGCGGGCTTTTTTGCCATACACTAAATATGAATCTTCTGACCATTTCTCAATTTCGTTAATCTCCTCGAAATCATCCTCGTTAACAAAACAAGTCTCTTCATCTACTGAATCGGCTGTGAATCCATGATTCATCTGCTTGAAGTCTCCATAAAACCGAATCACCTCGAGCGCTTTCTCGAATGTTGCTTCATGGATGTACTTAACGGCATCGCTTCCGATTTGCCTGCGGTCTGCTGTGATCTTGTTTATGTTCTTAAATTGCGCTGGATTTATAAAGATCTCTCTAGGCGCTCTCATTGTGGCTCCTTTCTGGCAAGCTCTTTGAAGAAATCCTCTTCCTGTCTTTTAATTAAAATCTGATAGTACTCGCAGTCAGGTAGCTGATTAAAATCTTCAAGCAAAGGCTGTTCGTCGAGATAGTTGTGTGCCGCCAAGTACACATCTGCCTCCATTGCTTTCGGACCGCCTGCGTAATCGTCCACCTTTACGAAAGAATATTTGTCAGCGAATGGCTTCACGTCTTCGTCTGACATGCAGCTTGCTACGAATATTAAATTGGTTACTGCGCTCATTGTGGCTCCTCGGTTATATTCAAACCGAAACCACCGTAATAGCCGTTGTGCTCATTATGTGTGGCGAATTGAATTGCGGACTTGTTGCCTTGTATCTCAAGAAATAGAACCTCATGCGTTTCCCAAGCGCCCTTTGTTGTGCCGCCGTCTTTTACTTCGATACCGATCAGTGTCTGTCCGACCAGAGCTTTCGGATCATCGTCGCAGGTCATGTAGCGATTCTCGCAACAGCTCTGGCCGTCATCGTAAATCTTGATTTTTACGCCATCTTCGAACTCGAGATAAAATCTCCCATCACCCATTGATTCAAACGTGGCATCCTTAATGATCTTTCCATAGTATTTGCTCGCGCTGTTCTCAGTGCCGCCACCAAGTTCATGCAGCATAGATCCTATCCCTCTCATTACACTCTCTCCTTTGTTTTATTCTCTCGAATTGAAGTAAATTGAACTTTCTCCATCTCTTTTAGTTTCATTCGTCTTATGTCACTAGCCACATCTATCTCAGCCTTCCCATAGCACTCAGCTACACACCTCACCAGAGGCACCAGCATGAGCATATCCACCGTGTAGCGGTCGAGCTGAGTCGTCACGTTTAGCTCCCTATAGAGCCACTGGCGCATGGCCTCGTAGCCGATTGCGGTTTTCATTCAACCCCCAACAAGGAATGATCTATCGGGAGATCAAGGCGCTTGAATGCATCAACAGCTCCCCTACACGCCATTCCGTTTCGTCGCTCATGGCAAGGGTGGGGAACTGGGTGCTCACTCCAATAACACTTAGTCATAAAGTCATCATCCTCAGTGCTTGGATTGTGATATGCACAGGTCCGGCACTTTGACTTTGTATCTATCCTGTTGGTTGGGACTGGAAGCTCCTTGATCCTAGGAATCACACAACCCCCAGCTCATAGAGCCTGACTATCGTTTTCTCGGTGCCATCAAACAGCTTCATGGCATCAAGACTCGTTATCTGTTTGTCGTTTTCAATGATTAAACTTTCAGCAAGGCAGTCTTGTGGGCCCTCAATCAGGTTCGACACGTCAGCCTCCGCCTGGTGGTTTTTGAAGTGGAACCTATACGAAGCGTGCAACTCCCCCAGGAGCATTGAATCGCGGCGCAATCTAGCTTGTTTTAGGACCAATAGCGCGACCTTGTGCCAACGCGAATACTGGGGCGAATCGATTTTGCGTTTTCGTTTCCCAAAGCCGACCACTCGTTGTGAGTTCTTTTTCACAATCGGGCGACCCGGAACCTCTGCCTCAAAAACTAGCGTTATGCTTTTAGGTGTGTTCACTTCCGTTTTCCTTTTTTAGGTATTTTCATCCACCCCGGAACCTTAGCTTTTTCTTTTTCAGTGACGTCACACATTCGGTAGCGAGAATACCCGCTGCCTTCGTATTTCGGGGTTTCGGCCTTATTAATGGACCCACCTCGAGCCAAAAATTCCTCCAAAGTTTCCTTTTTAGGCGTCATACTTTCAACCCCAAATGTTTCTCGATTGTTGATGTCCCGCGCTTTAGTATCATAGCGATTTTCCATACCGATGTGCCTCTGTCATAGAGCCTGTTGATCTCGCGTATCTCCTCATCGGAGAGCTTTAAAATCCTGCGGCTCTTGATCGCGTGCGGTTTCTTTTGGTGTGCCGTGTAGCTCATTCCATCTCCTAATAATTGATGCCATCCATGGCGAACAAGTTAGACAATCCAATCCACCATGCCCTTTAGAAGCGCTCTCTTCGTCTCTGCGCGGAGGTCCGAGTTTAGAACATCATCGAAGTATTCTTTGCTAGGGCGCGCCGTTGCTCCAGGGGCATAGCTCTTGGGCTCTTTTTTGGCGACAGGCTCAACAAAGATATTTGAGATGCGCCCGCCCAAAAGATTGTTGATGTTTCCCGCGCTCCACTTTTTCCCGTAGGCGGTTCTATACCCCAGGTTGTTAAAAAGCCTTGCCACTTTCGAGTAGGCCCAGCCGTCCGCTCGCTTCTGTTTAGCCAGCTCTTTTAGATCTATCTTTTCCACGTCTCTCTCCTTTTTTTAGTTCGCGCTGAATGGATTTCATGTAGTCAGCGGTTTTGTTTATAATTTGATTTTTGATTTCCTTTTCAGCTATGCCCGAGCAGTCGCTAATGGTGTCCGCGATTCTGTCCATGATTCTCTGGTATATCTCTTGCGGACTCATGCTCCCTCCGGTCCAGTCTTTTCGCGCTTAAGTTTTTGCAGATATTCTGCGAAATTCGCCACACCTTGGCCCTTAAAGAATTCGTTGGCGTCCACGTAGTTTGCTTGGGCCTCGGGTAGCAGATTGTGTGACTGCGCGCGCTCCACTTCACGGCGCGACTTCACAACCTCAAGGATCTTTTTAGCCGTCGGGAAGAAATCACACTCTGCAATGAGCTTTGATTGAATGACGTTCAAATCAACCTCTGCGAGCCGGTCCTTGAGCTCTGCCATGAAAATGTTGAGGGTTCCAGTCTTAACCTGACCTGGAAATGCCTCCGAGAGAGTGAATAAAAATTTGCTGATATCTGCGTCTGTGTTCACTTGATCTCCTTGAGCGCGGGCGTGTTGGCGAACGAACTGGCCCATGCCAAGTTCTCTTCGCTCTTCACGAGGTTTTTGAGGGACGATACATTTCTTGGCGCAGAGGATTTCGAGTAAGATTCCCACCCACGCTTGAGCCAGCCCGATGCGCGCGTCACCCATCCATCGATCGAAGCAGAGGGTTTCTTGGTTTTCTTGATGTAAAAATACGCGTAGCACTCCTTGAGCTCTCGAAGAACCCAGTCCTTGTCCATATCGTAAATTTCGAGCCAATGGCTTTGGACATCCAACGGGAATATGCCCAAGAATTCATCATAGGATTTGGGGTGAACAAACTTCGTTTGGGCGCCCTTAATACTCTTCTCTTTATCTAATTCTTTTATCTTTATCTTATTCTTTATCTTAGGCGCGGTGTCTGCGCGCTCTGAGCGCGCTTTTTTAAAGTCTCTTGACTGTAATTCCAATAAGATAGGTGCTTCTATTTCGTAGACTTTTCCGGCGACTCTGAACTGAATCAGTTGAAAGTCTGCCAACTTTTGCAAGAAAGTCTCCAGCTTTTTGCCGAACTTTACGTGAAGTTTTGCCGAAATCTTGTTGAAATGGACGCGAAATTTGGCCGACTCGCCGTCAAACTCTTCTGCCAATAATTCAAGCAATAGCCAGTACCGGCCGTAACCCTCAACGCCCAACTCTTCAATCAAATGATTAAGGCTCAATGAGCCCGATGCACCACTATAGTGCTTAAACCACTGCATGAAACCCCCAAGATGTATTTACTAAACTGATTTTGTGACTAGACCGATTACTAGACCACGGATGTGGCCTAACGCAGCCGAACGCAGCCGAACGCAGCCTAAATCGACGCATCGTTGATTTATTGGCTTTCCCCTCTGAAAAAGGGCCATTTTTGGCTTTAAATTGAATGTATGGGATTTGAGCAGAGCAAGTGGAAAATGACCAAGTTAGACCTGTCACGTCCACCATTGAACACATATTTACTCTAGAAATTTCAGTAGTTTGATTGTTTTCTAGGTCTGTTACTAGACCGAAATTAGACAAAACATTGCCCTCCCTCATCCGAAACTCCGTTGAAGGTGGGCCGCCATGTCGTCGATTGTTACGTGCACATATGTGTTCATGTAAACATCGGCAGACATATCTAGTATTGCACAAGCAATTGCAATTGGCCAAGAGTCCCTAGACGTTTTTGTTGCGAATGTGTGTCTGATATCATGCACGCGTGCGCGACCACGAACACCGGCAGCTTTTTTAGTTTTGAGCCAATCGCGATCAAACACTTGGCTCGACATTGCGGCATTGCCACTGGCCATCGGGAAAATAAAAAGGTCGCTAGGCGATTGGGTGCGGTAGTCCTTGAGTGCAATCCAAAGCCGCTCAGTCAAAGGCACACGCCGCCACTGTTTGTTCTTTTGGGACCAAACCTTGATTGTGCGCTTGTCAAAATCCACATCGGCCCACTTGCGGCTCAAGAGCTCCATCTTTCTCATGCCGGTATCGAAGTAGGCCATGAGCGCAACGCGCGTGCGAACGTTAAATGCGCTCTTGATAAGAGCCGCTTGCTCTTCATCGCTGTACACCCGAAAGTGCTTTTCCTTTTTGCCTTTATTCATTTTATCCAGGTCCGCGACTTTGAGCTTTTTAGAGGCGTACCCTTCCCGGTGCATATAGTTTAAGAGCATCGTCATGTATTTTCGTGCGCTAAAGAACACACGGCCGGAATGGGTTCTAAGAAACCAATTCTCAAAAGCCACGACAAACGCAGGGGACACATCGGACACGGTTTTATCGCGCAAGAATGGCTCGAGATCATTTCTCCACACGGTGCCATAGCGTACGGCCGTGGTGTCAGACCGCGACGGCAAGCGCTCGTTTACGGCCTCTGTCCAGATGTCAGACAGCAATGGGTTGAGCACTCCCCTTTTGGTGCGCTTGGCTTGTTCGATGTTGTCGCTCGTGAGCGCGAGCAGGTAGTCATCAACAAACTTCTTGGCTTTGGTGATTTGCTTTTCGCCGGTAGAGATTTTGATTCGGCGACCCTTGATGGTGGCTCTGTAATAGATGAGGCCGGTCTTCTCGTTCACAGAGAACCCTTTGTGGCCTGGAATCTTTTTGAGCTGTCCCCACTCTTTAGCCATTAGCTTTTCTTTCTTTGAGCCAACGCTCCACTTCGCTTAATCGGAATCGCTTAAGATTACCGAGCTTATAAACCGGCAAGCCACGAGATTTTACTGCGTCATCAATAAAGTCTCGAGACAGCGAAAGCTTTGCTGCCAATGCTTTGGTGTCGATCAAGTCTTCGAACAGTCCAACTTTTTTTGCTGCCATAAATCCCCCGAGTCTGAATAATTATTCTACCGGAATTTTATCAGAAAGCTTGTCG
>CAZZDD010000023.1:0-34906 GCA_964652185.1 uncultured Candidatus Peribacteria bacterium
ACGGCGAAGATCGTGGCGAAGGTGCCGCCGAAGCGGACGATGTCGAGCAGGAAGAGCGTGCCGCGGCTGTACTGCTTCACGCGCTTTTTCCTGGCGGGCACGAGCACCGGCTGCGCAAGGAAACGGCCGAACGATTTCACGGAGTGTTTGAGCTCGTCCCACGCGCCGTACGACGCATGGATGCCGTCGTCGACGGTCGCGCGCATTTGCCTTTCTCCTTCTTCGAGCATTTCTTTGGCGGCGATGAGTGCTTCCTGTTCGACGTCTCTCAATGCCGACGCGCAGGAATGACGAACGACATCGAGCTGCGAGACGACACGTTTGCGCGCGTTCTCGCGCTCGACGGACGGGAGTTTGGAAATATCTTCCGGGGGTTCGTCCGCGATGCCCCACTGGATCGTATCCATCTGCTGTTCCATCGGAGTTACGATTTCCTCCGCGACGGGCATCGACGGGAACGAGAAAATTTCTTCAAACTTCGGCGGCGTGGGTGCTGGTGCGGGCGTGGCGCCGAACGAAAGATTGGACGGAAGCACAATGTTGCCATCCTTGTCGTAACGGGCGCGGCGGAGGGAGGGGTTTTCTTGGTGCATCGGTATCGAGTCAGTATAGCAGATTTCGGCTTCCTGTGCACGCCGAAAGGTCCGTCAGTGTAGTGGAATTTCGCCCTGTTCGGGAGGTCTTACAGCGACCGTTCCATCACCCCGCCTCCGACGATTTCTTCTCCGCGGTACAGAACGAGCGATTGCCCCGGCGCAAGCGGCGAAACGGGCGTTTCAAAGGAAAATCGGCCGGTCGAGCCGGTCACGCGCAGGCTGCCCCGGATGCGGGCGCTCAGCGACCGTACGCGGCATTCAAATGGGGTCTCTTCGCCTTCCTCGGGCTTCCATGAGACGAAACGGACGTCCGACAGTTCGATCGCGGCGATGCGCTCGGATTCTTTCGGTTCCACGACGATCTCGTTCGAAGCCGGACGTTTTTCGACGATTTCCAGCGGGATTTTCAATCCTCCGATGCCCAGTCCTCGGCGCTGACCGACCGTGTAGAGCGGCATGCCGTTGTGTGTGCCGACGACCGTGCCGTCGCGGCGGACGATGTTGCCGGGACGCATCGCGCTTTCGAGATGGCGTTTGAGAAACGCGTCCGGCGTTTTTTCGGGGAAGAAGCAGAGGTCCATGCTTTCGGTGTACGACACGTCGTCGTACGGCACGCCGAACGACTGCGCGAGCGCGAAGACGTCCTGTTTGCGCATGCCGCCGAGAGGGAAGAGCACGCGCGAGAGCTGCGCCTGCGTGAGGCCGTACAGGTAGTAGCTTTGGTCTTTCGTCGCGTCGACGGCTTCGAGGAGCAGGTGGCGCGACGTTCCGTCCGAGAGCTCTTCTTTCGCGACACGTGCGTAGTGGCCGGTCGCGATGCGTTCGCAGCCGAGTTCGTCGGCGAGCTCGAGCAATTTCCCGAACTTGATCGTGCGGTTGCAGCCGATGCAGGGGTTCGGCGTGCGCCCCTCCGCGTAGCCTTTCAGGAACGGATCGACGACGTTCTCAAAGAATTCTTGTTCCAAGTCGACGATCTTGTACGGGACATCGAGCGCGTCAGCCGTCGCTTTCGCGCGCATCGCGGTTTGCGCGTTGCAGCACTTGCTGGGCAGCACCTGAGCGAGCGCGGGGGCGAGGGGGTCGCTCCACAGCGTGAAGCGCACGCCGACGAGTTCGTGCCCCTCCTGCTTCAGCAGGTGGGCCACGGTCGAACTATCGATGCCGCCGGAGAGTGCCACGAGGATTTTCACGGGCGGATGATAGCAGGCTCAGGTGGCCGTTTCTGCCATTTTCTGTAACGAAAGGGTCGCCCATACGTAGTTGTATAGGCGCTTCAATCGACCGGCTTCCCGGTCGGTGCTACCATCCCTTCCATGCAACACTCCACCCTCCAGCCTTTTATCGCGCATGCCCGCTCGAAGGGCATGGACCACCAGACGATCCGCATGCTTCTGCTCTCGTCCGGGTGGAAAGAAAAAGACATCGTGGAAGCCTTGTCGGAAGCCACGCTCGATATGCCGGTGCCCGCGCCGGAAGACCGTGGCGGCGCTCGCGAAGCGTTCTTCCATCTCCTCGCGTTCGTCACGCTCTACACGAGCGTCGTCAGCGTTTTGGTGCTGCTCTTCGAATATCTTAATCGTCTCTTCCCCGACGTTGCATTCGACAGCGCATACTACGATGATACGTCGTTCATTCGATGGTTCATCGCGATGCTCATCGTGTCGTTCCCCCTCTTCGCGTGGATGTCGAAGATGATCATCAAGGATATCGCGAAGAATCCCGAGCGTGCCTGGAGTCCCGTACGCCGCTGGCTCACGTACCTGACGCTCTTCGTCACCGCGTGCGTGCTCGTCGGCGACGGTATCACGCTGCTGTTCTATCTGCTCGAAGGCGAAATCTCGATCCGCTTCATCCTCAAGGTGCTCGCCGTTCTTGCCATCGCGGGCATGGTATTCACGTATTACTTCACGTCGTTGAAGCTTCCTGCCCGCGACGCGCGTGCCGCGACGATGAACAAAGGATATGGAATCGCCGCGATAGTGATCGTCTTCGGTACGGTCGTGTGGGGTATGTTCTTCGCTGGCACGCCGTTCGCGGAGCGTGCGAGGCGCATGGATGACCTGCGCGTGAACCATCTGCGCACGATCCAGCAAGAAATTTATAACATCGTGTACGAAGGCACGGATCGTTATAACCAAGGCAGGCCGTTCGAGGAGATGCCTCATCCGTTGCCCGAATCGCTCGATGCAGTCGTGGAGAACGCGTCGTACCAACGACCGTCGATCATCGATCCTTCCACGGGCGAGCCCTATGAATACGTGATCCACGACGAGACCGCGTTCAGTTTGTGCGCGACATTCGAGACGGTTCGCGACCAGGAGTACGACATTTTCTGGAACCACGAAACGGGTCGCTACTGCTATCAGTTCGACGCGCTCAATCCGAACGACGTCAAATAACCATGCGCGACCGCCTGCAGCCCCTCGTCGACGAATACGCGACGCTGCAGCGATCGCTGCAGGATCCCGCCGTATACAACCAGCCGGCGGAGGTGGCGAAAATCGGGAAGCGCATGGCCGAGCTGGATGCCGCCGTCGAGCTGCACCAAGAGCTGACATCGGCGCAGCAGTCGCTTGCGGACGCCGAGGACGCGAAGAACGATCCGGACATGGCCGAGATCGCCGCAGACCAAGAGAGGGAGGCGCGCGCGAAGCTCGACGAGCTCGACGAGAAGGTAAAGCAGCTGCTCACGCCGCGCGATCCGCTCGATAAGAAAGACATCATCGTCGAAGTGCGCGCAGGCACCGGCGGCGAGGAGGCATCCCTCTTCGCGGCGGAGCTTCTGCGCATGTATCTACGTTACGCCGAGCGCAAAGGGTGGAAAGCAACGGTGCTCGATTCGTCGCCCGCCGATCAGGGCGGCCTCAAGGAGGCGGTCGTCCAAATAGAGGGGGCCGAGGTGTACGGTCATTTGAAGTATGAAGGCGGTGTCCACCGCGTGCAGCGGATTCCCGCAACGGAGAGCAAGGGGCGCATCCATACGTCCGCCGCGTCCGTCGCGGTGCTTCCCGTCGCCGAACAGAAAGACGTGACGATCCGCGCGGAAGATCTGCGCGTCGATACCTACCGCTCCGGCGGCGCGGGCGGCCAGCACGTGAACAAGACCGATAGCGCCGTGCGCCTCACGCACCTTCCGTCGGGGATCGTCGTCGCGTGCCAGACAGAGAGATCGCAGATCAAGAACCGCGAGCGCGCGATGGAGACGCTGCGCAGCAAACTCGCGGAGCACGAACGTATGCAGCGCGAGGCCGCGCAGGGGGATCTGCGTTCGAGCCAGGTGAAGTCGGGCGACCGCAGCGATAAGATCCGCACGTACAACTTCCCGCAGGATCGCCTCACCGATCATCGCCTCGGCGAGAACTTCCACAACCTTCCCGCCGTGATGGACGGCGACATTGATGATCTCGTGCAGGCGCTGCGTGCATGGGGAACGGCGCCCAAGGATGAATAAAAAATGTGTTCAATAAAGAGGAGGGGATGAGTCGGAAGCAGGAGCCTTGCCAAACGTGGCTTGTTTTTGGCTGTATGAAAACGAATACAGGGGACTCTTGACGGTGAATCGGGACAGGCTAAGAGTGCATCGGTCCTATGAACCAACCCTCATCGCAGAAACATTCTCAATTACCTGAGACCGAAAAAAGCCTCACCGTGGAAGCCTTCGTGGAGATGTGTCCGCCGGAAAGCTTCATTGAACGCAGAGTCCGCTGGTTTCGCACGGCATTCGTAACGGGACTCAAGCAGCCCGAGCCGCTGCAGCTTCCACGACATTCTTCAGCAAACACGCGACGGTCAAAGGACCGACGCCGCCCGGAACCGGCGTGATCGCGGACGCTTTCTCGGAGACGGCATCGAAGTCGACGTCGCCTGTCAGCTTGCCGTTCACGTGCGTGGTGCCGATGTCGACCACGACCGCGCCGTCGCGCACCATGTCGGCCGTGATGAGCCCCGGTTTGCCGACGGCGCTCACGAGGATGTCCGCGGTGCGCGTGATCTCGGCGAGGTTCTTCGTACGGCTGTGGCACACCGTCACCGTCGCGTCGCGGTTGAGGAACATCAGCGCGAGGGGTTTGCCGACGAGGTTGCTGCGGCCCACGATCACTGCGTGTTTTTCCGCGATCGAAATATTCTCGCGCTCCAGAAGATGCACCACGCCTGCGGCGGTCGCGGGCGGAAGGAATTCCGCGCCCCCGCGAAGGGCCATGTTGCCGAAATTCCGCGCTGTGAAGCCATCCACGTCTTTCGCGGGGTCGATCGCATCGACGATGTTTTCAAAGGATTTCCAGAGGAGGTCGGGGACGGGCAGCTGGAGAATGTAGCCCGTGACGTCCGCATCCTTGTTCAGTCCGTCGATCGTCGAGAGGAGTGTTTCGAGCGAGACATCGGCCGCGAGTTTCAGGTGTGTCGAGGTGATTCCGATCTTCGCCGCCGCGTCGATCTTCTTGCCGATGTATGTCGTGCTGGCGGCCTCGTCACCCACTTGGATGATCGTGAGTGACGGTGACAATTTCTTCGCGTCCGCCGCGAGTTCTTGCAACATCGCTTGTGCGTGTTCCGTGCCGGCGAGCAATCGTGCGTGTGTCATGCGTGATGATTGTACGCGCTTATTTCAAGGCGAGGAATCGCTCGACGATCGAAGAAATCTCGGCGGCGACGGGCGCGATGTCACCTGACGTGTCGACGAGAATCGCCTCCGGGTGCGCGCGCATGTAATTCTCGTATGCGACGTGTACCTTTCGCTGAAGGCTGTCAGCTTCGAGCATGTCGCGCTCCCGGATGCCGAGGCGCGCCGCGCAGACTTCGAACGGCGGCATGAGTACCAGCAGAAGGTCCGGCTGCACGAATTTCGCGTTCATCGCTTCGAGCCACGGCACGTCGAGGCCGAGCGCTTCGCCGTACACGAACGTCGAGAGATGGCAGCGTTCGCCGATCACCAGCTTCTTTTCCTCCAGCGCTGGCCGAACAATCTTTGCCATGTGCCAGGCGCGGTCGGCGGAATAGAGCATCTGCAGCGCGTCGCCGGGGATGCCTTTGCCGCGGAGTTCCGCCCGGATCGTCGTCCCGATCGGGCCTGTTGTGGGTTCAGCCGTTTGGACGAGGTCAAAACCCTTATTCCTTAGTGTTTCACAGAGGAGTTTCGCGTGGGTGGTCGAACCACCGCCGTCCGGGCCTTCTAGCACGATATATGCACCGTTCGTCATACCTCGCCAGCATAGCGGTTTTCTGCTATACTCAGAAGATTTCATGAACACCTCTACACACCACTTCCGAACGGTTCCCGCGCTCGCGCGGTGGTTCTTCCTGGATCGCCCCCTGCGCATTCTGCTCGGCGGCGTGCGGTATGCAGGCGCGATGGTTGAGAGCTTTTCGGTTATCTTCCTGTTGAAGACTCTTTTCTCGCCGTGGAAGAACATCATCGATGACGGAAAGACGCGCTCGATCCAGCAATTGCTCGAAGCGTGGTCATTGAACCTCCTCTCGCGCGCCGTCGGGTGCGTGGTGCGTCTCTCGTCGGTGCTGCTCGCGCTGACGTTCGCCGTTCTTTCGCTCGCCCTCGGAGTAGCACTTGCCGCGGCGTGGTATGTTTTGCCGTTGACCGTCATCGCGATCCCGTGGCTCGTGCGCATGTTCCGCATCGACGTGCTCGACCGCGTGATCCGTTCCGACGCTCCGCTCGATCTGCTTTCCTCCGTATTTCGCCGTGGCCACCGGGGAGAGATCACCACGCGCGACCTGCTCTCCGTCGCGCTTACGTCGCCCCAGTCGTCGTTCCTCATCGGCGAGCTCGAGCTCGACCGCGCGTCCGTATCATCCGCCGTGGACGGCATGACCGCCGCGATCGATCGCGACCAGCTGCTTTCCCACGCTAATGACGTGCGTGCCGGTTTCAAAGACGAGCGCATCGAACCCGTGCACGTGCTCGTCGCGTTCTTCGGTACCGATGTAGGCGCGGCATTGCTCGCCGCCGCCGATACGGATGCAAGCGACCTCTGGCAGGTGGCATTGCGCGAACGGATGTACGAACACTGGAAGAAGAAACCGAGCGCGTGGTCGCCGGAAGGCCTGGCTCACAGCGACATGTTCGGGCAATCGTGGGCCCGCGGCTACACCGACGAACTCGACGCCCTCACGACGGACATCAGGCCGGATCGTTGGAACCCGACCGACACGACGATTCTCCATCGCGGCGCGGTCGATGCGTCGGTGCATGCGCTGCGAGGATCCGGAAAAGACAACGTCCTCATCGCCGCTCCCGCGGGCAGCGGCCGCACGATGCTTATCCGGCATATCGTCTCCGCCGTGCACGACGCAGAGCGTTCGAAGCACGAACGCTTCACGCGCTTCCTGCGCCTGAGGACCGACATTCTGTTGTCGGGCGTCGCGAATCCCGATGCGTTTTTGCTCCAGGCGTTGGCCCGCGCCAAACGCGAGCGGCTCGCATTCGTCATTCCGGACTTCGCGCTGCTCCTCAAGGCGACCGATCCCAAACTGCGGCTCGTGCTGCAGCGCTGCCTCGACGCCGCGAACATTTCCGTCATCGGCATCGTCGATCCGCATGACCTGCACGAGACCGTCGAGAAAGACGCGTCGCTGAACCAGGCGTTCGAAAAGATACTGCTCAACGCGAGCGACGACGCCGAGGTGATGGCCGTACTCGCGATCGAATCGTTCCGTTGGGAAGACAGCGGCATCATGGTGTCGTACAAGGCGTTGAAAGCGGTGCTATCGCTCTGTCGCCGCTTCTTACCGCAAGCGGGCTATCCGGCGATCTGCATCGAGGTGCTCGACGACGCCGCACGCGCCACGATGCGCCGCAACGCCCGGACCGTTTCCGTGAACGACGTGCGCGACGTAGTCACGCAGAAATCGCGCGTCGACGTGGCCAAGTTCAACGCGTCGGCCGCGCCGAAATTGCTTGAGCTCGAAGAAACGATGCAGCGCCGCGTGGTCGGCCAGCGCGGGGGCATCCGCGCGCTGTGCGACGCGCTTAAGCGCGCCTCCGCCGACGTTCGCACGCGACCGCGCCCGCTCGGGACATTCCTGTTCCTTGGGCCCACGGGCGTCGGTAAAACGCGCACGGCGCAGGTCCTCGCCGCTGAGTACTTCGGTTCCGAGGACGCGATGATCCGCCTGGACCTGAACGAATGCGGCACCGAGGAGTCGATCAAAGACGTCATCGGCAACGGGACCGGGTCCGGCGCGCTCGCACGGAAAGTACAAGAGAGGCCGTTCTCGGTCGTGCTTCTCGACGAAATCGAGAAAGCACACCCGAAAGTCCTGAATCTCTTCTTGCAGGTCCTCGACGAGGGGCAGCTGCGCGCCGCCGACGGCACGATCACCGATTTCCGTAACACGATCATCATCGCCACGAGCAACGCGGGGGCTTTGTACCTGCGCGATCGCATCGCGAAAGGAGACGTGACCGATGAGCGCGCGTTCACGCACGACCTCGTCGATCACGTGCTGAAAGAAAAGCTCTTCACGCCGGAATTCGTGAACCGTTTCGACGCGACGGTCGTGTTCCGTCCGCTGACGGGTGACGACGCGAAGCAGATCGCCGCGCTCATGGTCGCGGAGGTGGTCGAAGCGGTGCGGAAAGGAAAGGGGATCGACGTCGTGGTGGATGATGATGCGATCGCCGCGCTTCTCGAGCACGGCTACAGCCCGGAGTTCGGCGCGCGCGAACTGCGGCGCGTCGTGTCGGACGTCATCGAAAACCATCTGGCCGATCGCTTCTTGCGCGAGGCACCCAAGCGCGGCGACAGAATCGACATTCGTCGAGCCGATCTGCGGCTCTAAGACCGTTGACCTTGCGGTGAAGGCGAGCATACTTGCCGTACCTGCCTTTCGGTGGACCGAAAGGACTCTCAGGGACGACCCTTGGAATCATCGTGCGATGGTAACAAGAATCGTAGCGGGTATTTTAGGAGGAGAATGTCATGGCACATGGCAACAGTGGCGCAGTGTTGGACAGGAAAAAACAGGTGATTGTAGAACCGCTGCACCCCTACGATGTAAACAAGCAAAATATTTCTGCGCTTGAAAAAGCTACCAGAAAGTTCAGCCTGGACCCGAATCTATCGTTTGAACAGCTGCAAGTGCAATTGTTGATCGCGCAGATCAACTGTGCGATCGCGAAGAGTTTTCTTGCTACGGGGTTCGTGCAGCCGAAGTACGAATTTCCTATCGACTATTCGATCACGGGGCCGGACATGGTCGATAGTGTCATTCGAAAATTTATGATGGCCGATTGGAGTACTTCGCGTCGTTCCGATGATCAAGATGTTGCAATTGAAGCGAAACTTACCATCGCACCGTGAAATACGCGGTCGGCACCGCTCGGTCCATTCGGACTGGGCGGTATCGCAGTTTTTGCGTACATTGACAAAAGTAAAAATATGTATAATATGCGCTCATCCCTCCAGCATGTTGCTGGGCAGAAGGGAACATGATGTTCGATCATTCGGTTCACAGAAGGAGTTTCCTAATGCGGAAACAGGTAATCGGTCTGCAGGAATTGCGTAGCGGAAACGTCATCGTCGAAGCGCCCGAAACGCTCAGCGATGGACTCTTCGAATTGTTCGCGGCGCTGGCGAGCTCGCAGCTCTCGGCCGCCCACGCCAAGGCCATGTTGAACGCTGAAGCTGACAACGTTCCCGACGTTCCCGAACATTCGTTCTTCCGCCTCCCGTCGTGGGTTCCGCAAGACGTCCGCACGCGGCTCGTCGAAGAGTTCGGCGAAGTGGGTTTTCCGTTCACCACGATCTCGGGCGAGATGCTCGTGATTGCGCGCTCGGAATACGTTCCGCAAAAGGGAGTGCCTCACGTGGAGCCAATCCTGGCTGGACCCTTCGCCAATCGACCGCCGTTCCGGCAGAACGCGGGAGAAGTCTACGGTTAGTTTTGTCCCAGTGCTCCATGCACCGGATCATCATGATCGCCCAGTTCCTCACTTCGAGGGGCTGGGTGGTTTTTTGTGTGCACAAAAAAGAGGACCTTTCGGCCCTCTTTCGTTTTAGAATGATCAGAAATCTCCCATGCCTCCCATTCCTCCGGGCGGCATACCAGCGGGTTCTTCTTTTTTCGGGATGTCTGTGACGGCCACTTCGAGCGTGAGGAACATCGCAGCGACGGAGACCGCGTATTCCAGGGCGCAGCGCGTGACCTTCTTCGGGTCGATGACCATGTCCTTCATGAGGTCGCCGTAGTCGCCGGTGAGGGCGTTGTAACCGAAGCTGTCTTTGCCGTCCTTCACCTTCGAGATCACCACGTCGCCCGCGATGCCGGCGTTCTCCGCGATGTTCTTGGCCGGGGCCGTGAGCGAGTTCATGACGATCTGGATGCCGATCTGCTCGTCTTTGTTCTTCGTGGCTTTGAGGAGCGTTTCAAGCGTGCCGAGCGCGCGGATGTACGCCGTGCCACCGCCCGGGACGATGCCTTCTTCGGCCGCGGCGCGCGTCGCGGAGAGGGCGTCTTCCATGCGGTGCTGCTTCTCCTTCTGCTCCACTTCCGTCGCCGCGCCCACCTTGATGAGGGCCACGCCGCCGGTCAGCTTCGCGAGGCGCTCCTGGAGCTTCTCGCGGTCGAAGTCCGATTTCACCGATTCGATCTGCCCCTTGATCTCGTTCACGCGGGCCTCGATCTCCTTCTTATTGCCCGCGCCGTCGACGACGAGCGTGTTGTCCTTCGTCGAGACGACCTTCCGCGCCTGGCCGAGGTCGGCGAGCTTCACGTTTTCGAGCGTGAGGCCGATTTCCTCGCTGATCAACTTGCCGCCGGTGAGGGCCGCGATGTCCTTCAGGATTTCCTTGCGGCGTTCGCCGAAGGCCGGGGCCTTCACCGCGAGCGCGCTGAAGTTGCCGCGGATTTTGTTGAGGATGAGCGTCGTGAGCGCTTCGCCTTCGATGTTCTCGCAGATGATCACGATTTCCTTGCGGCCTTTCTGCGCGACCTGCTCGAGGACGGGAAGGAGTTCCTGCACGCTCGAGATTTTCTTATCGGTGATGAGGATGTACGGCTTCTCGTACACGGCTTCCATGCGGGCCGCGTCGGTGATGAAGTAGGGAGAGATGTAGCCCTGATCGAACTGCATGCCTTCGACGATTTCCTTCTCGATACCGAGCGTCTGGCCGGCCTCGACCGTGATGACGCTGTCTTTGCCCATGCCGTCGATCACCTCCGCGATCATCTCTCCGATTTCGCTGTCTTGGGCCGAAATCGTGGCCACCGCGGCGTACTCGGATTTCTTCGTCACATCTTTTTTGAACTTCTCGAGGAACGTCGTGACCTCCGCCGTCGCCATCTCCATACCCTTCTTGATGAGGATCGGGTTGCTGCCCGACTTCAGGTGCTTCATGCCTTCTTCCATCATCGCGTGCGCCAAGACCGTGGCGGTCGTGGTGCCGTCGCCGGCGGCGTCGTTCGTCTTCGTCGCGGCTTCCTTCACGAGCTGCGCGCCCATGTTTTCGAACGGATCGTCGAGGTCGATTTCTTTCGCCACCGTGACGCCGTCTTTCGTGACGGTCGGTCCGCCGTATTTCTTATCGAGCACGACGTTGCGGCCCTTGGGGCCCATCGTTGCGCGCACCGCGGCCGCAAGTTTGCTGACGCCGAGGAGGACTTTTTGACGCGCTTGGTCGCCGTAGAGAAGTTGCTTCGCCATAGGAAGGGGGATAAGTGGTAAGAGAAGAAACGAAATAAGGATTTCTGATAGGAGCGGCCCTACGCGGCCGTGGTGGGCACCTTTACTTCACGAGCCCAAGCACCGCATCGAGGTGCAGAATTTTCACTTCGACGTCCTTGTTGTCCTTGTCCTTGAGCTTCACTTCGTCGCCGGCGTATTTGCCGAAGAGCACCTTGTCGCCGACTTTCAGGAAATCGCGCGGGTCGACTTTGTCTTCGCCGATGCCGCCCGTACCGAGCGCGAGCACGACGCCTTGCTGCGGTTTTTCGCCTTTTGCCGTGTCGGGGATGATGATGCCGAACGACGTGACCTGTTCGGCTTCGATCGGCATGACGACCACGCGGTCACCGAGCGGTTCGATCGAGACGGAGAGTTTCGGAAGCGACGCTGCCATACGAATGAGTGGGAAATGAAATGTAGAGCTGGTCCGCCATCGCAATGCTACGGCGGATCCGCTAGCAGTCGCTATTGTAGAGTGATAACTCTCTCCGTCAAGAATCAGCATGGATTCCTTGCTGCAGAAAACGCGATGTCGTATACCGAGTCACTCATGTCGAAAGCCCTCGTCGCCATCGGCCTCGTCCTCGCGCTCGGTCTTGCTCCGGTAACGGCCTCCGCGCAGCTTTATGGTGGCAAACGCGCGACGTTCCTGGAGATCTTTCCAGAGTCTCAGATGACCTGCGGCAAGCGCGGATGGAAGTTTCCGGGCCTGATCAACGGCCATATCCCGCTTTCGGCCTGTATTTTGAAGTTTCGCGGAAATAGGGGTTCGAGCCCGTTTGGCCCCCTCTAAAGTTGCGTTAGTAACATAAATAGTATATAATAATATGTTCATGGAATTGCCCTCATACCATTCGCCGGAGGTTGAGAAATACGTCGATGCCGTCACGAGCGCGATCGAGACGAGGCGTGTGGAATTGGCGTCTGTCCTGCGTGATGTGTCGCCCGAGATGGCGGCTTTAGCGGACGACATGGAAGCGTTGGCGGGCAAATGGAATCCCGTGGAGCTCTACACCGCTGGAAACTTCAAGGAAGAGCGCGCCACGTTCCTCGGGGCCTTCAAAGAAGGAAGGTCGTACGTACCAGTATTCCGCTACCCGCGCGCGGAAGCATTCGACGCCGAGGGTGCGCGCGCGAAGCTCAAAGAATTCCGCCTACGCGCATCTTCGCTTCCGATCATTTCGGATCGAGACCGGTTGGCCCGACTCACGCTGCTTGCGAAGATAGACGACGATCTCGCGTCGTGCGACATGGCGCAGGGCATGGCGCTCCGCGACGATGAACTCGTGAAGCGCGGATGCGCCGCGAAGTATCCCGGTTTGGACGACGATCTGCTGCGGTGCGCGGAGATTATGTTCAACGACATCGCGGATGCGACGGATGCCGCGGTCGTTGAGGGCGAGCTGTCGAACGACGATGCCGAGTATCTCGAGAAGACCCTGCTCTCCCCGGAAGAGGAGGCCGATGCGTATCGCTGGGCGTTGGAGGAGTACGGAATGTTGCGCGAAGGCGACGACGGGGAAGGATTCCGCGTCGTGATCGACAAAGGAACGACTGCGCTCGACGTCCGCGACAAGTCGGCGATGGGACCGACGGTGTTCGTGCCGGAGCATCGCGACGAGCGGTTGAGCGCCATGGAAGTATGTGCCTTGATCGCGCATGAAATCGAAGGCCACGCACGCCAAGCCATGAATGGAAAAAAACTGTTCCGTCTCGGTGGCGAGGGGCTGCGCAAAGACGATGAAACGCTCTACGAAGGGCTCGCCATCCGGTACGAATGGGAATTCGTGGAGAAATATTTCGGCAAAGTCCGTTACGATCTGGACCACAACACGTTGTATATTTTCGCGGTGCACATGGCGCGGGCGGGCGCGTCGTTCGAAGAAATCTTCCGGGATCAGCTTGAGCGTTGCCGGTTGCTTTCGCTTTCGCCGGCGAGTTCCATCTGCGGAAGAGACGAAGAATATTGCCGGATGAAGGCGTTTCGCATGACGTATCGCGTGATGCGCGGCCACACGGATGCGACGAACAAGCAATCGTTTGCGATGGAGAAGGACCTCGCGTACTTGCGCGGATGGTTGATGGATCAGCGATTGATCGAAAGCGGCCTCGGTCACGCGAACGAGACGGCGATCATGTCGCCGGCGGGCTTGCAGTCGCTCGCGACGATGTCGATCACTCCCGACGACGTGCCGATCAAATTCAAGGATGTCGCGCCGGTCTACATGCGAAAGCTTCTCGACAAGCGAGAAAAGTCGCTGAGCTAGAAGACGACGGGTGTTTCATCCGTTCGCCGCGGAAACGAGTGCTTCGATCAGCAGGTCCTGGTAACGCGGGTAGCTCGGCCCGTAGTCGCGGACGGAAAGCCCCGGTTTGCTGTTGAGTTCGATGATGACCCACCGGCCGGACACGTCGCGCGCGAGGTCGACGCAGAACACGCGGTGTTTCGACATCGGCTTGAATCGTTCGTCCACGGCCAGGACGATGTCCATCGCTTCGCGCGGACGGTTTTCGGGCAGCACTTCGACTTCGAGTCCTCCTTTCGAAACGTTCGAGATCAGGCTTCCTTCTTTCGCTTTGCGCGCGTAGGTCAGCGCGATCTCGCCGTCGACCAAAATCGTGCGCAGGTCGCCGACGCCGGGAATGATCCCCGGAATACCGCCGGACGTGTCGATGTATTCCTGCACGATGACGGGGAAGACATGGTCCGCGGCGAGCACGTCGCTCGGGGGTCCGATAACGACGCCCTTCGCTTCCGCGCCGTCGACGGGCTTCGCGACCACCATCGGAGAGGGCCAGTCCTTCAAGATACGTTCGAATTCCGCGCGATCCTTCGCTTCGATCGTCTTCGGCGAAAGATCGGGAAACATCTCGATGGTCGCCCGTTTGTCGACGCAGATGCGGTTCATCTCCGCGTCGTTGAGCAGTTTCGAGTCCGCATCGCCGACGAAGTATCCCTTGTCGTAGATCAGGTCGAGCTCGATCTCTTCGTCGTGCCGAACGAACGTCGTTCCGTCGAATTCCCAGCACCCCTTGAAGCGGTTGCCACCGAGGAAATTCTTCTGGTCGCGCACGATGTAGAATCGCGCTCCACGGTCCTCCACGCCTTTCGCAACTTCGTGGTACGCCGTCACGAATTCTTGATTGTTGAACGGGTAGTCGTCGTACGCGGGTGCATCGAAAAACACGCCGATCTTCTTCCGTGGTGTTGTTGGGTTCGTCATGTACGCATTTTACCTCCTCGGAGCTCGGCTTGCATTAAGGCTTCTAATGCCGCCCGATTGCCGAAAACCTCCCTACACTCCGTTTGATGATTTTCCAGTACGGCGCACTGCTCGCCACCTCCCTGTCGCTTTTTGCCCCGCCGACCGTAGCGATGGCCCAGGATGGTTCGGCTTCGCTCACCACAAGTTCGTGCACGACGATCAACGTGCAAGAACCTCCGACGAACGTCGATATGCAGCGCGTCCGCGACACGTGGCTCGGGTGGTACAACGACTATCGCGCGTCGCTTGATCTCGCACCGTATACGTCGGACGCCACGCTCGACCGCACGGCGTCAAACTGGTCGTACTACTCGGTGAAGCGCGGGACGATCGACCACAAGCGCGCGTGGCAGGCGCCCTACTACGACTACAAAGGCATCGAATCGTGGTTTGGAAAATTCGGCGTGACGTTCAAGAACGTGTCCGGCAAGACGTATACGGAGAACATCGGGTGGGGCGTCCATTCCTGCGCCGAAGACGATTGCACCGACCAGCTCATCGCCGCGATCCGCTCGACGTTCGACTTCTTCATGAGCGAGAAGGGGATGGCGTACCGCCCGCACTACAACGCGATCGTGAGCGACAAGTTCGCGAAAATGGGTATGGGCATCGGTTTGAACCACGCAACGAAGAGGTACTACTTGACGGCGCATTTCGCGACGGAACTCACGAACGAGCCGGTGGTGTGTCTGTAGTGGACGGCAAGGTGGGCTCTGCTACCATTCCCGGGCTGTTCTTTTGACGAAAGGTGCTTTAGCCCAGATGGCGAAATTGGTAGACGCGCACGCTTCAGGAGCGTGTGGGAGCAATCCCTTGGAGGTTCGAGTCCTCTTCTGGGCACCATACACACAGTGAAGGTTGCCGCTTCCGAGCGGCATGTTAAACTCACCTGACTATCGCCGCCGCATCGCTTTCGTATCGGCTTCATTCCGTATTGATCGGCTTCGTGCTAGCCGGCGCCTACGTCGGCGTCGGAAAAGCGAGCCTTCTGCTCGCGTCGTTGCACCCAAACGCGTCGCCCGTGTGGCCGCCGACGGGCTTGGCGCTCGCGGCGCTGCTGTTGCTTGGGGTGCGGTACTGGCCCGCGATCCTCGTGGGCGCGTTCATCGTGAACGTGACGACGGAAGGTTCGTTCACCGCCGCCGGCATCATCGCGGTGGGGAACACGCTGGAAGCGGTAGTGGCGTGCCTGCTCGTTCGCCATTTCGCCGGCGCGAAAGCGAAACCGTTCGAAACGGTGCATGGCGTGTTGATCTTCACGTTCCTGGGCGCTTTCCTCAGTCCCGTCGTCAGCGCGTCGTTCGGTGTGGGTGCGCTGCTCCTCGACGGAACGGCCACGGCCGACGTCGCGTCGTCTGTCTGGCTCACCTGGTGGCTCGGCGACATGGTCGGTGCGATCGTCGTGACGCCGCTCCTGGTGCTGTGGTCCGTTAGTTCTCATTCTAGTTGCAGCCCGGGAAAGGCGTTCGAGGCGTGTTTGGTGCTGCTTTTCCTCGTGTTCATTTCGCTCATCGCCTTCGCGCCGATGCAGTATCCGCTCAGCTTCTTGAGCCTGTTGCCCGTTCTCTGGGCCGCGCTGCGATTCGTCCCGCGCGACACGTCGCTCGCCGTCGTGCTGACGTCCGTCCTTGCGATCGCACAAACGCTGAAGGGATGGGGTGTATTCGCGGTTTCCGATCCCAATTCGTCGTTGCTCTTCCTGCAAGCCTTCCTTGCGACGTGCGCGTTCATCGGCCTCGTGCTCAGCGCTTCCATGCTGGAGAGGCGATTGTCGGAGCACGCCCTGGAGGAGAAAGTGAAGGAGCGGACGACCGACCTCACGCACGCGCTCGAACGCGATCGCTCGAACGCCGAATTGCTCCGCGTGATCATGGACCACATGACCGTCGCGACGATCGCCGTTAGCGCGCAGTTGAAGGTGATCCATATGAACGACCACTTCCGTACGTTGTTCGACATGAGTGCGAAAACGGAGGCCGGCAGATCGCTCTCGGACGTCTTGGCGGATATTCGCCTGAAATTCCGTGAGCCGCACGAGACGGTCGACGGCTTGCTGCGCGTGCTGTCCGACCGTAAGAAGAAGACCGACATCGAGTTGGTCCTCGCCAACGACGCGGTCGTGTACTGCGATTACATCCCCATCGTGGACGGCACGGCGCATCGCGGGCACCTGTTCCTGCTGCGGGAATGGAAAGTGATCTGAGCGATCACTGGGGCGCCGCCTCGGTTGGTTGAGCGGCCGGAGCCGGATCTTCCCACAAGCCGATCACGTTGCCGAATGGATCTTTCACGTACGCGTAGAAACCCATGCCCATCATTTCGACTTTGGGCATGACGACCGTGGCGCCCTTTTCTTCCATCTGCTTCACGCGTTCGTCGATCGAGGCGACGTGGATCGCGAACACGGGAGCGGTCACTTTGTCCGATTTCAGCATGATGCCGCCGTTGATCGCGCCCGGTTTCAGCGGAGTGCGCGTCTGCTCGTCGATGGGCGTCGTGTGCACGCCGATGTACATGGAGCCGTCCGGCATCGGCCAATCCTGCAGCTTCCAGCCGAAAATCTGGCCGTAGAAGGCGCGCGCCTGCTCAAGATCGGTGACGGGGAGTTCGAAGTGCACGATGGGGTCCATGAAGAGTGGGGGAACGGGATTAGCGTAGCGAGGAGACGGGCACGATGTCGAATCCCGCTCGTTCGATACACCCGGAGGTGATGATCATGATCGCGGCCTCCACGTCGCGCACGCGCATGTCCGCGGTGAATTTCATATCGAGCGACGCATCGCCCGATTCGGGTAACGCCGGGTGCATCACGAATTCGACGATGTCGGATGTCTGTTCGCGCAGCACAGCTTCGAATTCGTCCGGCGTGAGCGCGTCCCGTTTCGTGGGGTCGAAGTACCAGCTCGTCATGTTGTGCCGCACGTGCGGGTGTTGCAGCTGCATCGGGGGAACATCGCCGTCGAAGAGGTCGTTCATGAGATCGGTCCACCACGGCAGGACCGCGCCCGACACGTCGATGTTGAAGTCGCCGTGCGTGCTGATGTGCGCTGGGTCGCTGTTCAGCGTCTGTCGGAAGATCTCCAGTTGATGTCTCGCGTCCTTCGTCGCTTGCTCTTGGATCTCACGCTGTTCGCCGAGCGTCGCGCCTTTCTCTTTTAATTCTTTGGAAATCTCGACGCGCTTCCTATCGGGAATCGTCGAGAGTTCGAAGTGCAACCCGACCGACACGAGCGGATGGTTGGACAGTTCTTTCGCCCGTTCGGGGGCGCCCGGCTGCGTGATGAGGTATTCCGCGCAGAGCGGCTTGCCAGTGGATTCGGCAATTCTCAGGATGCCGCGCTGCACGCTGGCGAATCCGGCGTCGTCGCACACGAGAAGGAGGGATTTCTTCGGAGGCATAGAGATGAAGACGAGTGTACACGCCGTAACTTTTCGCCGCTTCGAACGTTATCTGTATGCAATCCTCTTCCCATCCATACCATGAACGCGAAACCCCTCTCCATGCTTTTGCTTTCCTTGTCGTTTGCCGCCTGCGCACCCATGGTCGACGGCGATGGCAATCCGTCTTCGGGTTCCGGCGCAGTCGCAGAACAGTACGTTTCGCCCGAATGTCAGCTGAGCGGTTGCAGCGCGCAGATATGTCAGAACGGCGACGAAGAACCGATGGCCAGCGACTGTATGTTTCGCCCGGCGTACGAGTGTTATAAAACCGGCCGTTGCGAAAAACAGGCGACCGGCGAATGCGGCTGGACGATGACCGACGAGTTGAGCGCGTGCTTGATGGATCCTCCGACCGAGGATCCGTCGTTGGTCAACGCTTAAGGACTGGGTGCGTCCGCTATGAATTTTATCGACAGCGAATTCACGCAGTGCCGCGTGTTTTTCTCCGTGAGCCGTTCGCCCGTGAATACGTGGCCGAGGTGGCCGCCGCATTGTTTGCACGTGATTTCCGTGCGGAAGCCGTCCGGATCGGGATGCAATTCGACCGAGTCGTCGATGAATGCGTCGAACGCCGGCCAGCCGCAACCGGCGTCGAACTTCGCTTTCGACGAATACAACGGTTGGTCGCAGCGTCGGCAGACGTACGTGCCTTCTTTATAGAAGTTGTCGTATTCGCCCGTGTAGGGTGCCTCCGTTCCTTTATGAACGATCACTCGTTCTTCCTCCGGCGTGAGCGGGTTGAGTTTCATGTTGCGCATTTTAGCACACGACAGTTTTAAGCGGCTCGTGCGTCTACACTCTCGCTATGCCAATTCTCCTTCTCATTTTCGCGCTCTTCATTCCGCGCGTCGTCATCGTCTTGCTGTGGCTGTTCAGCGATTGGTTCTCGGGCGTGTTCGACACGTTCATCATCCCCGTGCTGGGGTTCATCTTCTTGCCCTACACGTTGCTCTGGTACACGGTCGTGCAGCAGTGGTTCGGGGGAGAGTGGGGATTATGGCAGATCCTTTTCCTCGGCATCGCCCTCGTGTTCGACATTTTCCCCGCCGGAAGGAAGTACCACCGCGCGTGATCGTCTCGTGTCATTTTGCCCACAACTCCACGTCTCCTATGCGTATGCTCGTACCCGCATTGCTTCCGTTGTCACTCGTTGCGTGCATCGCCGCTTCCGGATTTTCGCAGCCGTTGGAGCACGCGACGAATCGTCCGACGCCTCTTCACTTCGGAGTACTGGTGACGCCCGACCCCGCAACGAACCCCATCGATCCGCCCGAACGGTTCTCCGGGTATCACGCAGCGGTCGACTATGAAGTATCGGAAGAGGAATTGGATGCGCCGGTGCCCGTCTTCGCGATTTGCCGCGGCAGGGTGGTGTACAGCGGGTACGCCGAAGGCTACGGCGGGTTGCTGATCCAGCGGTGCGCGCTCGACGGTGAGCCGATTTCCGTGATCTACGGGCACCTCTCGCGCAACGGCTTGATCGAAGACGGCGTGACGCTGCGCTCCGGTGCGCAGCTCGGGTACTTGGCCGACGCACGCAGCACCGATAGCGACGGCAACCGCAAACATCTGCATTTGGGCATTCATAAGGGAAAGTCTCTCGATATGCGCGGCTACGTGCCCACGGAGGCGGAACTGGCCGAGTACATCGATCCTGCGACCGTCTTGCGGCAATTGGACGTCGAGGGTGTGCTGCCGAACATGCGCGCCTATTGGGACACGGGAACGGGTTCAGGCGTCCAGTAGGGAGGCGCTGACGTCGGGTCGGCTTGTCGCGGTCATCGAGTGCGCACTACACTGGCCATGATGTCCAGGCTTCCCCACGCACAGCGCATCGCCGAGTTCGTCCTGCTGCTCTTTGTCGCAGGAGCGATTTTGTGGCGCGGTGGCAAGAGCGTCGATGCCACGTGGATGTTCGGCGTTGTGACGATCTTCGTGCTCTGCACGGGGTTGTGGTTTCCGGTGTTGCGCAGGCTCGGGTTCCCGAAAGACGACGCCCGCCCGCAGGTGATGACGGTGCCGTTGCCGCTGTGGGGAATCCTCCTCTTCTTCGTCGCGTGGAGCGCGTGCAGCTTCCTCCTGTCGAGCACGCGTACCTACGGTCTCGACGAGCTCGTGCGCGATGCGTCGTGTGTGCTTCTGTTCTTGTGGATCGTCCGCCGCGCGGGCAACACGCGCGTGAGCGTTCTGCTCGAAGGCTGCCTGTGGACCATCACGCTCGCCGCGGGCATCGCCGTGCTTTTCGGGTTGGCGGTGTACGTCTTCCAACCGGTGAACCGCTTCGTGGGAACGTTCCTCGATTGGCGCTTTCATACCGACTACTGGCCCAATGCCTGGGCTCAATTCGCGCTACTTGCCTGGCCGATGGCCGCGCTGCTGGCGTCCCGCAGGGTCACTCAGATCAAACGATGGATCTTCGCCGGCATTACGGGGCTGCTCGTCGGGTCCCTTTTCCTCAGCTTCTCCCGAGGGGGGCTTATCGCGTTCGTTGGCCAGATCGCCTGCCTTGCGCTCCTGTGGGGCGCCCTCACGCTGCGGGATGTCCGGGTGGCCAAAGCCGCGGCGCAACGCTGGAAGCAGGTTCTTTTCGGCGCGATCGGCGCCCTCGTTGTCGCATTGATCCTTTTTTCGGGCGCGAACGTCCTGCGTTCGCAGCGCTACGACGTGGAATCCGTGGGAGACAAAGTCTCGTTCCAGGCGGCCGAAGGAACGTCGTCGATCGACGAGCGCGCGCAATTCTGGAGCCAAGCGTTGACGCTTTCGTTCGAGCGCCCGCTCTTCGGGTACGGGCCGTACAGCTTCCGTTTCGCGCAGCCCCACCTCATGGAGCATGTCCTTGCGACGTCGGATCATCCCCATAACGTCTTTTTGAAGCTTGCCGCAGAGCGAGGGTGGCCCGCGGCGCTGGCGTTCGTCGCCTTCCTTCTCTACGTCCTCGGGCTTTCGGTCCGCCACCTCTTCCTCGACCGCAAGACCGACTGGTCGCTCGGTAACGATGCGCGCACCATCGCGCTCTTGGTCGCGGCCCTCGGCGTGCTCGCACACAACCTCATCGACTACAACCTTCAATTCGTCGGGATCGTCCTCCCGCTGTGGATCGTCTTTGCGTTGCTCTCCACGCACCTCGCCGAAAAGCGCCCCGTGAGCAGGGCGTCGTTCGCGCATTGGAGGGTGAGCCGCTCGCTCTCGAGAATCGAGTCCGTCGTCATCCTTCTCCTTCTCGTGACTGTCGCGTGGGAAGGTGCGTTCCTGGTCGCGTCGTCGCTCGGTCGCAGGGCGGATGCCGCGGGCGACGATCGAACCGCCCTTCTCTGGTACGAGCGTTCCGTCCCCGAATGGTTCAGCCGCGACCTGCTCCTTGCCCGGGCCAGCTTGCTGGAACAAGGGGGCCTGCTCGACGAAGCGGACGCCGTCCTGGCCCAATCGATAGAGGAGAACTCGGTCGACGCCCGTGCCTGGAGGATCCGAGCGGAGCTTGCCCTGCGTCGCAACGAGCACGAGCTGGCCGTTCGCTACGCCGACCATGCCTACCGTCTCGGACGCTATACGGATATCGGCATCCTGCGCGTTGTGATCGATGCAGGAGTACAGGCGGGGGAGGCCGACGGCCTCCGGGCCCGAAAGCAGGAGTTCGACACGCTGTTTGCGGCGTATGCCGAGGCCATTGAACGCAATACGCATCACATCGCCTTGGGCGGAAGCGTCGAGGAGCTGCATACGATCGCGGCGCAGCTCTCCCGGCTCTTCCCGAACGATGCTGAACGCTACTTGGACATCTCCAGCGACGCCGCGGCACATGCGGAGGTCGAGCGGGCCATTTATGCCGCTCGGCCGGCCGGTTTGCTATGGTAAGAGTTTTTATGGCTTCTGTTAGCCATAAAGTCACAGTCATTTTCGGTCATTTTTCATCCCGCTGACCGTCGTACGCGCAGTGTGTTTTTAGAATTTTGGCTCCATAGGCCCGTTTGAACGGTCAATAGGCACTTTTGTACATACAAAAGCACCTCATCGTCCCGCTCCCTGGTCGTCGTTCCCCGATGAGTTGTGGTGGGTCACTCCCCGGTGGGAGTGTCGATAGCTTCTTTCGCTGGCCTTCCTAGATCCGCTTAGTGGATCGTCGGGAGCGAGATCACCATGCTCAGAGAGAGGATGGTGATGCACGCTACGTGCATAAGCACGAGGGGCAGCGAAGCAGCACGGTGAGTCGTGAACTTCACAGAATCCATAATAGTTCCCCGGAGGGACGCGCAGGAGTGTACGGAGGGTGTTTTTGTTGTCGAGTTATACTTGATCTACTCTTGTGAACAATGTCTGGGAGTCGAAAACCCGCGAAACCCATGATCTGAGGACAGCATTAACGCTTCACGGCGATGTTCGTTACACCATACTTGTACAAAATTTGTATACAATGTGGGGGAAAATAAAGCGGGTAGCGGTCTTCACGCAGTATAAAATTATGGTCTTATACCATAGATAGCCGCCGCTCGGCGGAGTTGGCGGACCCCCGCGAAAATCGCTCGGCGGCAACGGAGCTACGTCCCGACTGTGGGTTTGCTGTGCTATGGTCGGGACGACAGGACTCGAACCTGCGGCCTTACGGTCCCGAACCGTACGCTCTACCAACTGAGCTACGTCCCGACGGGAAACCGACGCCGGGATGGTACGCACATGCGTAGAGGAATGCTAGTATCGTTCGCCTATGGGTACTCCCGATCGCTCCGTCGAGATCTTCGCCGTCCAGTACGCCGAGTCGGACTATTACGCCGATCAGCTCTTCGCGATCGACGATGCGACCGACCCGGAGTTCGGAAAGGGCACGGAGTTCGTTCCGTTCAACTGGCTCTTCTATGTCATTCGAATTACGACGCAGGAAAAGGTGCGGACGATCCTGCTCGATACGGGGTTCACCAGTCACGGGATTTTGAAGGCGTGGGGGATGGACGCGCTCAACGGGAAGGAGTTCGTCCTGCACGACATCGAAACGCTCTTGGCGGCGATCGAGGTCAAAAAAGAAGACGTGACGGACGTGATGCTGACACACCACGATTTCGACCACGTGGGCGGGCAGCACCTCTTCCCGCAGGCGCACGTCCACATGAACCGCACCGCGATCGACACGTTGCTTGCCACGAACGACACGCCGGCGGTGACAGAGAACCTGAAAATGCGCAGGGGAGGGGAGTCGCTGACGGAGTTCGACGGGTCCTATGAATTCGAAGGCATTCGCATGCGCATGATCGGCGGCCACACGCCCGGGTCGTGCGTCGCGGAGATGACCGTCGGAGATACGACGTACGCGTTCGTCGCGGATGAATGTTACGTGCTGAAAAACGCGGAAGAGGGGAGGCCGATCGGGTATCGGATAGGGGAGAAGGCGAACAACGTCGCGTTCGTGAAAGAAATGAAAGAGAGGCTCGACGCGATCGATCCCGGTGGAACGCAGAAGGGGAAGATCGTGAAGATCGCTCCGGACGGAAAAAAGACCGTCGTGCTTCCGTTTCACGATCCCGCGATCATGCAGCAATTCCCCGCGGTCGATGCCGCAGGGTTGGTGGTGAAGATTCTCTGATCACAGCGACAGCAGCACCATCGATGCGATCGCAAGACCGATGCCCGCGCCCTGCGTGAGCGTGATGCTTTCGCGGAGGATGAGGAATGCGAGGAGAATCGTCACGACGGGATAGAGGCCGGTCATGAGCACGATGATCGACGCCTTCCCTTTGCCGAGCGCCGAAAAGAAGAGGATCTGCCCGAGTGCGGAGACGAGTCCGGTCGCGATCGCCCACTTGATGCCGGGGTTCAGTCCCGTTCCGGGAGTCGCAGACATCAGCTGCGGCCGGAAGCCCGTGATCGCGAACGCGACCGCCACGACGATAAAACCAGTCACTAATTGGTAGAAAAACAGGCTCCTGCCGTCGAGATGTTGTGAGGCGATCTTGCCGAGGAGTCCCCATGCGCCCCAGGTGAGCATCGCGCCGACCGAAAGTACCCACCACGACATTTGCATGCGTAAAACCTATCCTAGCGGCAAAAGAGTATCCTATTGCCATAAACAGAGGAATGTGGGAATATACTTCGGCATATGAAGCATCTCCTCAAAACCAGTCTCGTCGCGCTTGTCATAGCGCTTCCGCTCGCGGCATCCGCCCAGAGCGCCGCCATTACGCGCGCGGACTTCGTGGTTAACATGATGGCCTCGAAGGGTCTGTACGGCGTGGGGAGTCATTGCTTCCCGGACGTGACGAACCAGGCGTTCGCCCCAGCCGTGTGCGAAGCGAAGGCGAAGGGATATGTGAGGGGATACGGCGACGGAAAGTTCCACCCGAACCAACAGGTGACGCTCGTTGACGCCGCCGTCATGGCGATGCGCCTCGAGGGTGTTTCGCTCCCGAGCGACACGATTTGGTACCGCCCTGCTATTGAAAAACTCGCCGACTGGAATGCTATACCCGAATCGATCCGGTCGATCGCCGAACCCCTGACGGTGTCGCAGGCCAACGAAGTCCTCGTGAACGTTCGCAACCGTGGCGATGACGACGATGATAACGACGATGAAGACGTGGAGCATGACGACGATAACGACGACCTGACGGTCACGATCACCGATACCCCGACGCGCGTCGACGAAGGCGATATCATCGAATACCGCATCCGCATCCAGAACGACGATAACGACGACGTTGAAATCGACGTGCGCGCCGAGCTCGACGACGACGTGACGTTCGTGTCCGCCACGGGCGGCGGCGACGAGGACGACGACGTGGTGGAATGGGACGACGTGGAGATCGATGATGACGACGATGTGGTCTTCACGCTCCGCGTCCGCGTGCGTTCGGGTTCCGACGACACGGTGAAACTGCGCGTGGAAGCAGACGACGAAGTGGACGAAGAGCTGACGGATGTTCGGGATTCGGATGATGACGATGACGACGATGATGATAACGATGATGAAGATATCGAGATCACGATCGAAGACAGTGACGATCCGGTGGAACCGGGCGACACGGTCACGTACCGCATCCGCATCGAGAACAACGGGAACAGCGACGAAGACGTGGATGTCGAAGCCACGCTCGACGACGACATGATCTTCGTGACGGCTAGCGACGACGGCGATGAAGATGACGACGTGGTGGAATGGGACGACATCGAAGTGGAGGAAGATGAAACGAAGACGCTGCTCCTTACGGTCCGCATGGCAACGTCGCTCGACGATGGCGATTCGGTCACGCTGCGCGTCCGCGCGGCAGGTCAGACGGAAACGGAAACCACGCGTATCGACGACGATACTGACGATGACGACAGCGACGATGATCACGACCTCGATATTTCCATCACGGAAACGGCCGATCCTGTCGAAGAGGGCGAAGTGATCACGTACCGCATCGTCATCACGAACAACGAGAATTCGACCATCGAAACGGATGTTCGCGCGTTCCTGGATGAAGACGTCTCGTTCACGTTCGCGAGCCTCAACGGCGACCTGCGGGGCGACGACGAAGTCGAATGGGATAACGTGGAAATCGCACGAGACCGCAGCGTGACGCTGCTGCTCTCGGTCCGTCCCACGAACAACGTGAACGACGGCGATTCGGTGACGCTCCGCGTCGAAGCCGGCGACGACGAAGACAGCGAGAGCACGCGCATCGAGGAAGACGAAGATGATGATGACGATGACAACAACGACGACCTCCGCGTCACGATCACGGATTCTCCCGATCCCGCCGAGCCGGGCGACACCGTCACGTACCGCATCCGCGTCGAAAACAACGACAACGACGACACGTCGGTCGACGTGCGCGCCCGCCTCGACGGCGACATGATATACGTCTCCTCCAGCGAGAACGGCGATCTGAGTGGCAGCGAAGTTCGTTGGGACAACGTCGACATCGACGGAGACGACGACATCACGCTGATCCTCAACGTCCGCGTGCGCACCAGCGCCGACGACGGCGATACCATCCGCCTCGATGTCGATGTCGAGGGCGAGGAAGACAGTGAATCGACTCGTATCGAAGATTGATTCCCTTCGACGCCGCTCAGGGCAAGCTGGCTCACCATGACAGTTTTTTACTATCCTTAGCCGAGGTTTCGGCGTATCGTACAACCCTATGACAACAGCCCCGACGGGCGGAGACAGTTTCAGAGGTCTCGGGATCGCTCCCGCAATCCTGGAGGTGCTCGACCGCAACAACTTCACCAAGCCCACCCCGATTCAACACGCGGCCATTCCGGCCTGTATTGAAGGAAAGGACATGATCGGCATCGCGCAGACCGGCACGGGCAAGACGCTCGCGTTCGGCATTCCGATGATCCAAGCCATGCTCCAGGGCAAGGGCCACGGCCTCATCGTGCTGCCCACGCGCGAACTCGCGCTGCAGGTCGACGAGACGCTCCAAAAAATCGGCGGCCCGCTCGGCGTCCGCACCGCGGTGCTCATTGGCGGCGCGTCGATGAACATGCAGCGCCAAATGATCCGCAACAAGCCGCATATCGTCATCTGCACGCCCGGCCGTCTCCTCGATCATTTGGAACAGCGCACGATCACGCTCTCGAGCGTCGCGGTGCTGGTCCTCGACGAGGCCGACCGCATGCTCGACATGGGCTTCACGGTGCAGATCAACCAGATCCTCGCCGCGGTCTCGAAAGAACGCCAGACGCTGCTCTTCTCGGCCACGATGCCGACCGCGATCGTGTCGATCGCCACGAAGCACATGAAGCTGCCGTTGCGCGTGGAAGTCGCCACCCAGGGCACGACCGCCGAACGCGTGGAACAGGAAATCATCATCGCGCGCCGCGACATGAAGACGCAACTTCTCCAAAAACTTCTCGCCGATCACGCGGGATCCGTCCTCGTCTTCTCGCGCACGAAACACGGCGCGAAGAAAATCACGAACCTCGTGAAGGCGATGGGCCACACGGCCGCCGAAATCCACAGCAACCGCTCGCTCGCGCAGCGCCGAGAAGCCCTCGACGGCTTCAAGTCCGGCAAATTCCGCGTGCTCGTCGCCACCGATATCGCCGCGCGCGGCATCGACGTCACCGGCATCGAGCTCGTGGTGAACTACGATCTGCCGCAGGACCCGAACGATTACGTGCACCGGATCGGTCGCACGGGCCGCGCCGGACGTTCCGGAAAAGCGGTGTCGTTCGCATTGCCGGAACAGGCGGGTGAAATCCGCAGCATCGAACGCCTCACGCGCGTGAAAATCCCGACGAAATTCCCCAGCGATCTCGGCCCTCTTCCCGTGCTCAACGCATCGGTCGAAGCCGTGTCGTGGGCGCGCGAGCCCCGCGAGCAGCAGGGGAGGGGAGGTGGCGGTCGTCGACCGTCCGGCGGAGGGGGTCAGCGTCGCCCGGGCGGCGGCGGTGGCCGAAGCGGCGGTTCCAGGGGTTTCAGGCGGTAAGCTCGTTGTCTCCTTCGGCTTTTTAGGCTACTATTCGCACGAATTCCCCCTTCGCATGTTCACGTTCACGCTCTACGAACTCCTCGGCATCCTCCTTTCGGGCGTCGCAAGCGTCGTGATCGGCGGACTGTGGTATTCGCCGCTGCTGTTCGGTGCCATGTGGATGCGCGAGATGGGTTTGAACGAGGAGAAAATGAAGGGTATGAACGTGACGCCGATGCAGGCGATTTCGATGGCGGTCGTCCTTGATTTGGTCTTTGCCGTTCTCATGAACGTGCTCTTCACATGGATCGGCGTGCGCACGGTCGGGCAGGGGACGCTTCTCGCCGCCGTCTGTTGCGTCACGTTCTTTTGCATCCCGCATCTCGTGCACAGCGTGTTCGACGACACGTCGAAGAAGGCGTGGGCCATCTATTCGTCTCATGAACTCCTTCTCTCCGCGATCGTCGGAGCGATCGTTTCCTGGTCCATCCTCGTATGACGCTCGCCCTCGGTTCCGCGGCCCCGGCTTTCACCCTCGCCGACCAAAGCGGGAAGATCCGCTCGCTGAAGGATTTTCGCGGCGGCAAAGTCGTGTTGTACTTCTACCCGAAGGACGATTCGCCCGGGTGCACCACCGAAGCCTGCAACTTCCGCGACGCCTACGCCGAACTGCGGAAACTCGGTGCGACGGTGATCGGCATCAGTCCCGATTCGGTCGAGAGTCACGCCGCGTTCGCTTCCACATACGCGTTGCCCATCACGCTGCTCGCGGATCCGGCGCGCGAGACGATCAAGAAATATGGTGCATGGGGCAAGAAGACGCTCTACGGTAAGGAGTACGACGGCGTGCTGCGCAGCACGGTGCTCATCGATGAGAAGGGGATGGTCGTGAAGCTGTATCCCACCGCGTCGCCCGAGACGCACGTCGACGAGGTGATCGCCGATCTCAAAGCGGCGAGCGCGTGATTCCCGCGAAAGTGTGGTAGAGTGTCGGTGTTTCTTCCTCCCCTTCGTTTATGAAGCGTAACTATTGGTTGTACGGCGCCATTGCCGTCGTCGTTCTTCTCGCCCTGTGGGTCTTTTCCGGCTACAACACGCTCGTGACGCAGCGGCAGAACGTGGACACAGCGTGGAGCAACGTCGAGACCGTCTACCAGCGCCGTTTCGATTTGATTCCGAACCTCGTGAGCACGGTTCGCGGAGCCGCTGATTTCGAACAGGAAACCTTCACGGCCGTCACCGAAGCTCGCACGCAATGGCAGAACGCGGGTTCGCGCGGCGAGCAGGTCGCTGCGGCGGGATCGTTCGACAGCGCACTCTCGCGCCTTCTCGTGACCGTGGAAGCGTATCCGCAGCTCCAGGCCACGCAGGCGTTCCGCGATCTCATGACGCAACTCGAAGGTACCGAGAACCGCATCTCGACCGAGCGCCGCGACTACAACGAGGCCGTCCGCGGATATAACCTCGTCGTACGCCGCTTCCCGAGCAACATCCTCGCGGGTCTCTTCGGCTACGACGCCGAACCGGGCTTCGAAGCCGTCGAAGGAAGCGATGTCGCCCCTGTCGTGGATTTCGACGCATAACATGACCCAGCACCGCGTTTTTGCCATCGCGACCCTTGCGCTCCTGTGGGCGCCGGTTGCGATGGCGTTCACGCCGCCGCCGAACGACGGATTCGTGACGGATGCGATCGGGCTGCTCACCCAGCAGGAGCGTGACGCGCTTGCGGACGATCTGCAGGCCTATGCCCGCGAGACGAGCAACGAGATCGCGATCCTTATCGTCAATGATCTGCAGGGCGAGGCGATCGCCGACGCGGCGGTCGACGTGGGGCGCGCGTGGGGAGTGGGAGGGGAGCAGAACGACAACGGCATCTTGATTTTGTATAAGCAAAGCGATGCTCTCGGGGAGAATGAATTGATGATCGCCACGGGCTATGGTCTCGAAGGCGCCGTGCCCGATCTGGTCGCGAAGGGCATCATCGACGAGGAGATCATTCCCTCGTTCAAGGAGGGAGAATACGCCGAAGGGTTCGCGGCCGGCATCGATGCGCTGAAAAAACACATCGGTGGCGAGTACACCGCTGACCGCTACGAGAGCATGGGCGACGGAGCGTTGCCCTTTTTCCTGTTCTTGATCTTCATGTTCGGCGATTTGGTCGCCGCGTTTCTCGGACGCACGAAATCGTGGTGGTTCGGCGGCATCATCGGCGGCGTGTTCGGCGTCGTTCTCACGGCTCTTTTCTCGTGGTGGATCAGCATCCCCGTGCTCGTGGCGATCGGCCTCGTGTTCGATTACCTCCTCTCGCGCTCGGGGTACCGTGGCATGCGCGGGCGTGGCGGCAGGGGTGGGTCGGGTTTCTGGGGCGGCGGTTCCGGCGGAAGCGGGGGATTCGGCGGTTTTGGAGGCGGAAGTTTCGGTGGTGGAGGTGCGAGCAGTAAATGGTAAACTCCGTCCATGCACACACCCTCATATCATTTCGTTTTCGCCGTTCTTCTCACGCTCGCGATGCCTTTGTCGGCGTCTGCGGCCACGCTCACCGTCACCCAACAAGGAATCGTTTCCGCTTCGGCTCCGAAAGGCGCCCAGCGCGCGGTGTTCCTCGAAACGTCGATCACGGCGGGATGCGACGGCGACGTCGTCGTCACGTCCATGACGGTGAAGCACCGCGGCCTCGGGGATAGCGCCGATCTGGTCCGCGTGTATGCGACGGAAGGCGATGTGCGCCTTAGCAGGACGCGTTCGCTCGATGCATCCGATCGATCCGCCACGCTGCAATTCATTCCCGCGATGAAGATCCGCTCCTGCACGACCAAACACGTGCAGATCCGCGGCGATTTCTCCACGGAAGCGGCAGTTGCCGGCGAGCACGGCTTGCTCATCGAAGCGGTCGATGCGGGAAGCGCCGCTGTGACGCTGACCTCCACAGCGAAGCCCACGACCATCACGACCCGTCCCGTGTCGTCCGGCACGGTGAACGTTGAATTCCTCAGCCTTACGAGAGCCCTCCAATTCGGCAGGAATCGGACGTTCGCACGTATGCGCCTGGAGGCCGATAACGTGACGAACCACGATCTCGTGTCGATCACGCTGACCAACGACGGCAAGGCGACGGACGCCGATCTGCAAAACCTTCGCCTTGTGAACCGCAAAGGAGAAGCCGTGACCGATACCGCCGCGACGATGACCGGTGATCGCGTGACACTGACATTCAACCCGGTCTTGCGCCTGAACCGCAACGACCTGATCCTTCTCGAGCTCAAAGGCGACATCACGGCGAGCAAGAAACGGACGATCCGCTTCGTTCTTGAGGAACCAGCGGACCTCGAAGCGGTCTCGCGCGCACGCTGAATCGCTCGCGTCCGCCCCTGCGTTCTGGCACACTTCTGTCCGGCATGAAGTCCGGTTCCATCCACCGTTTCGCGTTCGCGGCTCTCCTCGCGCTCGCCGCCTGCACCAGCGGGGGCGACGAAGATCCGTCGGTCGTGCTTGAGCGCGCGGCTTCAAAGGCTGGACAGCTGCAATCCGCGGCGTTTGAAGCGGATTTCACGTACGAAACGCCCGACGGCATTTCCGCGGAGGGGACGGTGCGCGGCGTTCTTACGGAGGGCGGCAGGCAATCGTCGTTCGCCCTCGACGCCGATCTTCTCGTTCCTCAAGACGGTTTCGATCCGACGGTTCGCATCAACGCGGACGTTATCGTGGCGGGTGAAAACGAAGCATATCTCAAACTGTCGGCGCTCGACGGCAGCGTGCCGTTTTTGCCGGGCATCGGTTTGCTCGATGAGTCGATGCTTGATCGTTGGCTTTCCGTCGGGCAAGCAACGTCGACCGGTTCCGCCCTCAGCCCCGATCCGTCGTTCATCGCGATGCAGGCAAGCGTGCTCGCCGTCACGAACGATCGCAGTTACGAAGACGTCGACGGCGAACGATGCTACGCGTACGACGTGACGATCGACCCCGCGAAGATGCTCTCGTTCCTCGAGCGCGCGGCGATCGAACAAGGACAGCCGTTCGATCGGGTTGCCGCCGAAGCGTTCATCGCCTCGTACGACGCTCGTGGCACGATTTGGATCGACGCCGCGACCTCCGTCATCCGACGCATCACGTGGATCTTCGAGCCCGTCGACGACGCGTCGGGAGCAAGCGCTTCGCTGAGCGTTCATCTCTCGCGACACAATGAACCGGTCGAAATCACGCCGCCCGCCGATGCGGAACCCTTTTCAGACGCGTTGCCCGGCTCTTCCCTTCCCGCACTGTGATGCCTGAAACACCCGAACCGCCGGATTCCGTATCGGTGCCGCTCGACGGCGTGTCCGCGCCGGTACAAGCGGTCGAAGCAGCTCCGGCGGCGGCCAAAAAATCAGAGCCTGCCGTCCGCCGCTGGAAAGGGGTTCTCCTCGTCTTGCTCCTTGTTGCATACGTCGTGTACGGCGCATGGTCGTTCGTGCTCATGGGGCTCTTGCCGTCGAATGATCCCGCTCTCAAGCAGCTGCCGTTGCTGGGGTTGCTCGTCGCACTCATCGGGGGCGTGGGTTTCCTCGGCCTCGGAGCGATCATGCTTCAGCGCATTTCCCTCTCCCGCGCCGATGCTCGAGCGCGCGTCATCGCCCTTGGAAAGGTCATCCTCGCTGTGGTGCCGGGGCTGCTGCTCAGTGTGATGGTGCCGCTGGTTACGATGCGCGCGATTCCGATCGTGATGGAGATCACGTCGCCGACGTCACTGCAAGACATGGTCGCCCCCGTCGCAATGACCTTCAGCGTCCAGGATGCGTTGCCGGGTCTCGCGGCGGAAGGATTCGTCCCCGTCGAATTTCGGTGGGACGTGAACGCCGACAAGAAAACCGACCAAGAAACGAGCATCCCCGAATTGACCGCCACGTTCGAACGCGAGGGCTCCTATCGCGTCGCCGTCGTGATGCTTTCGGCGTCGGGCGTGCAGAAGAGCGCGACCAAATCGTTCGTCATCCGTTCGTCGGTGTTCAAAGTGACGCCGATGACGCCGATCGTGAATCAAGTTGCAGAGTTCAGCCTCGCGCATTTGTATGAGCCGCAGGGCACCGTGAAGGAAGTGAGATGGGATTTCAACAACGACGGCGTGATCGATCAAACGACGACGTCTCTCACGGTCATGCATACGTTCTTTCAGGTCGGAAGCTCGATGGTTCGCGCGAGCGTCGATCTACTGAATAACACGCAAACGGTTTTTGAGCGCGCAGTGACCGTCGTGGAACCCCCGCCGTTGCCGTTCCCGGTGACGCTCTCGACCGAGCCGAAGACGCTCATCGGTTCGCCGCCGTTCCCGGTGTTGTTCTCGATGGACGCCGAGATTCTCCCGGCGAAGATCGAGTGGAACTTCGGCGATGGCGAAACGGCGCTGGGGCCCAAAACAGCCCATACATTCACGAAAAAGGGCACGTTCCCGGTCAACCTGAACGTGTACTCCCAAAGCGGCGTCGTCGCCACGCTGCAAACGATCGTGAAGGTCGTCGACCCGCTTCGCCTGTCCGATCTCACCTTCGAAGGCACGCCGGAACTGCGAGGAGGAACGACTGTCGAGGGAGAGGTGCCGCTGTCGTTGAACCTCACCCCCGTGACGAGCACGCCATTCATCCAATTCCAATGGGAGGCGCCCGAAGCGACGGACGTCGGTTCGACCGAGACGTCGTTGCAAGCCATTTACCGTCGTGAAGGCACGTACACCGTCACGCTCATCGCGCAGGACTTGGAAGATCACGTGTTGCGCATGCCGATCACGGTGCGCGTGAAGCCCGCGAGCACGTCGCTCGTCATCGCGATGGATCCCGAAACGGGCGTCGCGCCGCTCGCGGTGCGCTTCGACGCGTCCGAGTCGTTCATCCCCGGCGAAACGATCACGGGATTCGTGTGGAACTACGGGGACGGTTCGAAGGAAGAGTTCGGCGGCGCGAGCGCGCAGCACACGTTCGAGAAAGAGGGCACGTACAGCATCGGGCTCACGGCGCGCACGACCTCGGGTAAGAATTACGCGACGAAGAAAACGCTCATCGTTCGCGAGCCGTTGCTTCGCGCGTGCATCACGCCGAGCCGCATCCGGGGCACTGCGCCGCTGGGGGTCGATTTCGATTCCGATTGTTCTGTCGGCACGCCCGATACGTATCTCTGGGATTTCGGCGACGGCGCGCAGAGCGACCAAGCCGACGTCATCCACGTCTTTGAAGCACCCGGCACCTACGACGTCACCCTCACTGTCACCGAGGGCGATGCCACTCATACCTCCACCGTCACCATTACCGCCCAACCATGAAGCAGAAGCGTCTCGTTCAGATCTTCGCCGTTCTCGGCATCCTCGGCATCCTGGCTACGGCAATCGTGCCGTTGCTGGGGTAAAATGCTCCCTTTTCGGGGTTCAAACCGCTACACTGCATGCCCATGCGGCACGGTTTTTTGCTCATCGACAAGGCGAAAGGGCCCACCAGCCACGGCGTGGTCGCGACCGTTCGGCGCACGCTTTCGGAACGCGACGTCGGCCATCTCGGCACGCTCGACCCCGCGGCGTCCGGTTTGCTGGTGCTCGCGGTGGGAAACAAAGCATTGAAGGTGATCGAATTTTTCTCGGGTCTCGGGAAGGAGTACGTCGCCGACGTGCGGTTCGGCTCGGTCAGCTCGACGTACGACAGCGAAGGCACGATCGACAAAGTCCCCGCGAAAGCGGGATGGGTGATTCCCGACAAAGGGCAGGTGCAGCGCGCGATCGACCAGCGGTTCATCGGGAAAATTTCGCAGGTGCCGCCGAGCCACAGCGCCGTGCACATCGCGGGCGTGCGCGCGTACGATTTGGCGAGGAAGGGGATCGAAGTCGAGATGCCGAAGCGCGACGTGGAAATACGCCGCTGCGACGTGCTGTCGTACGAGTATCCGCACCTGCGCCTGCAGGTCGGCGTCAGCTCCGGCACGTACATCCGCTCGCTCGCGCACGATCTCGGCGACGTGCTCCGTTGCGGCGGTTACCTCGCTGGGTTGCGGCGCACGATGGTGGGTGAATGGTCGGTGGAGAACGCCGTCACCGCCGACGCCGCGAAGTGGAGCGACGTGATCCCGTTGAAAGACGTCCTCGCGGGGTTGCCCCGCATCGACGTGACTGCCGACGAAGCCGAGCACCTGCGTCACGGCCGCAAGATCCAGCGAGAGATCTCCGCAGGCACGTGGGCGTGGTTCGAAGGGCTTCCGTTGGCAGTTTTAGTGCCCGCAAAGGACGGCTCCCAGATGGCGCAGCCCAGGAAGGTGCTCTAAAAACCTCATTGCCCAAGGCGTAACCTTTGGTATCCTTTGGGCCCTTCAAATCATGGATCGGTAGCTCAGTTGCCGTCGAACGCTTGCGTGAGACGATAAAAAGAACCTGCTCGATCCAAAACCAGAAGCAATCGCATATTTCACATCAATGGATCGGTAGCTCAGTTGGTAGAGCAGTTGCCTCTTAAGCAATTGGTCGCGGGTTCAAGTCCCGCCCGGTCCACCATTCGACTCGCGCTGCGGCGCTCGCTCATGGTAAAC
>CAZZDD010000023.1:35006-36465 GCA_964652185.1 uncultured Candidatus Peribacteria bacterium
CCATTCTTTAAAAGAGTTACTTTTCGCTGCGTTTGCCGTAGTAGTGTATGTACTTCCTCCCACTTCTTATGCGTACCGTTTCCTCCCTCGCGCTGCTCTCCGGCCTTCTCGTGTTGTCCGCCTGCGCGAACCAGACTCCGCCGTTGAACTCCGCCGAAGGCGCGCCCGAAGGCAGCATTCATAACCTCCCGGTTCCCACAGCCGTGCAGGCCGCCAAAGACGCGCTTGCCGAGCGTTTGGATGTCGACATTGCGACGATCGTCGTGCTTGAAGCACAGGAAGTCGAATGGTCCGATTCGTGCCTTGGCCTCGGCGGCCCCGCCGAATCGTGCCTCGCGGCCATCACGCCCGGATACGACGTGCTCCTGGTTCAACAGGGGATCGAATATCGCTACAGGACGAACGAAGACGGAACGTCCGTTCGAGCAGAATAATCGCCGCACGAAAAATCGGGGAGCGCGCGGCTCCCCGATGGAAAACGGTGGTCGAAGACATCGGTGACATCAGAGACGATGATTACCCTTGGATGTTTTCGTTGATGTAGAACGCAAAACGATCAAGGATGTCTTGGGGAACGCCAGGAAGATCGGCGAGATCGTGCGGAAGTCCGTCGCGACCCGCGAGCTGTTCCGACGCGGCGACGGGTTTCCAGTCGCGTACGACCGGTTCGCCTCCGCCTTTGAAAACCAGCAATTGATCCAATTGAAACTCTCCGGGTTTTTTCGTGGAGTATCCGTTATGGGTCTGCAGGTCGTAAAACGTGAGGTCGTCCCAGGGCACGCCGACGATGGCGCTGAGTTCCATCACGACGGATTCCGCGGCATTGATCGTGCTTGTCGCTTTGCGACGAACGGATGTGAAGAAAACCTTGTTCCCCTCGATGTAGTACGCGACGAGTCCGTTCACGGCCGCGCTGTAGGTGGCGACCGGTAGGCGAAAGGCGTTCACGAATGTGTCTCCTGTCTTCGACGTTGTGAAGGATGTGCTGCCGGAACATCCGACGGCACGTAAACGAAAAATCGCTTACGAAAGTATAGTACAACAATTATTTATATTGTCCATATTTTGCGTACCGTTCATAAAATGGCACTACGCCGCCGTTTCCGCTGGAGCGTCCGCGAATTTTCCGACTTCGAGATCGTCCGGGTTTTCAAGCTGCACGAGTGGCGTTTCTGCCGCGTCGTCGTCGTTGCCATCGGTTTCGATCTCCGCTTCGCGCTTGGCCGCGAGCTCGTCGACGCGGTGCAGCGCTTCCATCATTTCCTTTCTGATCTGCTTCACGACTTCGGGGTGTTCGCTGTTCGTGTCCGCGCGCGCCTCGAATAATTCCTCGATCTTCTGTGCGTGCATGGTTTGGATGTCTTCCACTGTCGCGTCCTTCTTCTCCAAGGCTTGTTCGATCGCTTCGTGCTCCAGTTGATCCGCGATCTCCTTCGTGGTGTGAGGAGTGCCTTTCATC
>CAZZDD010000024.1:0-18680 GCA_964652185.1 uncultured Candidatus Peribacteria bacterium
GCCTGAGTTCCTGTCGCCTGAGTTCCAGTTGCCTGAGTTCCTGTCGCCTGAGTTCCAGTTGCCTGAGTTCCTGTCGCCTGAGTTTTTAAATCCAATATTGTCAACTCCAATATTTAATTCGTATTTTTGAATCAAATCTTGTGGAAAATATTCTTTGATGTTGACTTGGTTTAATAATTTACATTGCGAAACCCAATTAATATTATCATTTACCACTTGAATAAGCATTTCAAAATCTTCTGAGTTTTCTACACGTAATCTTTGTTCAGAGCAAGCATCCTTTTTAATTGCAAAATCAAGAATGTATTTTTTAGTTTTTTTGAAATTTGTTTTCATATTTATTTATTTATTTATTGTTTACTATTCTGTTTCTTTGAAGTCAAGGAATATTCCGATTGAATCCCCAAAAATAAAACTAGAAATTATCAACTCATTTATTTCAAAGTAATTCATTTCTGCACATGACTTTTCAACCTGAGCATGAAATTTAAGAAGCTGATCAATCTCTTTTTTTGTATAGGCATTTGTTTTACACAACTCTTTGTGTATTTCTTCCAGGACGTAACCTTTGAAAAACTTGATATAATTGTGAGTTTCAAATGACATTTAAAAATTTTTCATGTTATTCTTTGTTTTTTATTGTTAAATCTAAATCTAACGCTTCTAAAAATTTAGCTGTAGTTTCAAGTGAAAAATCATAGATACCGTTTTCGATTTTTGAAACTCCTGATCTATCAATCCCAATTTTTTTAGCGACCTGTTCTTGCGTCATATTTGATTCAAGTCTTTTTTCCTTAAGTTTTTTACCCCAAATTTTTGTTTGTGCGCTCATAGCTTATATTTTTTGATTAAAATTCTGTGTCTATTTCACCTTCACAATATTTACAAACGTATTTATTGCAAGATTCCTCTTTAGTGTTATTGTTTCCACAATTAGGGCATTTTCTAAAAACTTCAATTGGCTTATGTTTTTTGATTAGTTCGTACGCTTTTCTATTGCTATATCCAAAATTTGCCGACGAATGCATAACTTTAGATAACATTTCCAACAACTCACCATTTTGTTTTTGTAACTCATCAAATCCTAATTCTTTTGCAACAATTCCAGTTATTTCTTGTAACTCCGATTCAAGTAAAATTACTCCGTGTTCGTTGTCCATGTGGTGAAAAAGTTCTTTGTGTTTTTCAAAAACTTCTAAATTTGGTTTATTTACCCATCCTTCAAAATATTCATTTAAATTTTTCATGCGAACGGCACAGATTTCCTCCAAGCCGTTTTTAATATAAATTATTTGATTATCTTTTGAAATTTCTGTAATTTTAACCTTTTCACCTTTCGTTATTTCTTTAAAACTTCCCAATGAAGACTCATTAAATAAATCTTTTTTAGCCGTCAAAAAATCCCCTACTTTTATTTTCATTGTTTTCTGTATTTAGTGTTAAAATATTCTTCTGAAGCGTGTTCAATTATGTTTTCGTCAGAATCATTCAAAACAAATCTTTGACCGTCTTTGTGCATATCAATCATTTGTTGTTTTTCGAGTTTTAAATATTCATGATTAATGACTTCTTTTAGTTTTTCGATCATTATTGAATCATTATGACTTTCTCTTTCGTAATCGTCGAACGATTCCATTAATCCTTGCATTGCTGTTTTTTCCATCATTCTTGATTTAAAAGGTTAATAAACTCATCGCATGTTAGCTCAGTATCTTCTTTAGTTAAAGTTGAAACCATCCAAGATTTAGTATATCTATTAAGATATAAGTATTCTCTTTGTGTACGAATTAATTCAAATAAACATTCACTTATTTTCTGATTTTTCTCAATCAACAACCGCCTAACTTCTTCTAGCATTTTCTCATCCTTTATGTAAAGGACTTTGTTGTAAAATCTTTTCATAACTTATTTATTAGGTTAATATAATTTCATTCGATGATTGTGGAGTAATTTTAATCGCTCCGCTTTTAGATCCAAAATGAGACTTATTTACAACCAACTCGCCAAATTTATTTAAATGTATATTAAATTCTGTATCTGAATCAATTATAATTGTAATTTTTTCGTGTTCTAATAACTGTTCGTTATCAAATCTTCCTACTGATATTTTCATAACTTAAATATTTAAAGTGTATTGTAATTAAAAAATTTGCGCTTCTTTGTATTTCAAAAACAAAGAACGATTAAAACGATCCCAATACTTAGGAAGTCTTTCTTCACGTTCACTCAATCGAATTAAGACGTTTTCAGTTTCTTTTTTTGGTTCTTGCTTTTTTCTGAAAGCCTTGAATAAATTTATCATATTTCAAAATTTTATACGACAAATATACTGCTTATTTTCAATTGTGCAACATTTAACACAATTATTTTTGAAAGTATTTTTTAAATCGTTGATAATCAGTTATAAATATTTATCATTTTATTTTGTAAATAGCAATTATTTCTTTCAATTCTTCAATACTCCATCTTTTTACATCACTACAAATAGACTCTAAGTGTTCAACTCTTTCAACTCCGATTAATTGAATAAGCCTTATTCTATATTTAATTTGATTTCCTGAAAGCATCACATTGCATTTATAGCAACTGACATGGACATTGTCTTCATGAAATCTTACGCTAGAATGACCGCCAGAACTTAGATAATGTGATGCGTGACGAACACCATTTATTTTATTTCCGCATGAAATACAAGGCTTGTTTTCATCACGCTTTCTTATAAACTTATTAAATGATCCTTGTGCCAATTTAAGCCAATCTTGATTAGTGAGAATTACAGCTTTCATAACTTTTTTTCGTTCCTTCCAATCCTTGTTTTCCTTTTTCTTCTTTTTTTCTTTTTCAACTTCAATCCAAACTTTTACACATTCGGGTTTCATGCAATATTTTTCGAGTGTTGACCGAATAGGGGTAAATCGTTCTTTGCAGTTGTCGCATTTTGGGCTTGGTTTTTTCATGGCTTACCTATAAATGAAAAGATGTGTTTTATTACTGGCAGTGTCCAACCGTCGCCAAGAAGTGACGCAGCTTTTGAAGTGCTTATTATTTCACAATAATTATCTTCAAAACCTTGTAAACGACACATTTCTGTTTTTGTGTATGTCCTTAATTTTAAATTATTATTTTTTAATTCATAGACTATACTTAAAAATCCTGATGTTTTATATCTGTGGAATATTCCTTCTGGATTTTTATTTATTCTCGAATGCGCTTCGCAAAGTGAACCACTTAAAATAAAATCTACATTATGCCATTCAATATCCCAGGACTTCCAATTTAGTATATCACCAACCTGGATAACATCTGGAAAATGATGTTGTTGCAATTCGATTGCATACGGTTTGATTTCGCTTGAATAGTACTTATTTATTTCTATACCCAAATCATGAAACGCTTGTCTTCCAGTTCCCATCCCATTGAAAAGGCTTAGAACTATGTCAAATTTTACACTCATATCAAATTTCAATTTTCTTGTTAATACACTCCGATACATATTTCTTTGCAGCTATTCTTTGCCAATTAAACCCGAAAAAGTCAGGTGCTTTATTTGGGAATTTTTCTATAATCTTTTTATTTTCGATTTCTTCTAATTTTGCAGATTCGAAATAAGATTGTTTAATTTCTTCTGGTAATTTATCTTTTAAATAACTTTTCGCCAAAGCAAACGAATGAAAAACAGTTCCAATCCATTCACCAGTTTTTAAACATTCACGGTACATTTTTAAACTTTCTTCAAGAAATTCATCTGATTTCTTTTTAGCAATTTCTTCTTCTTGAATTTCACGGTATAATTTTTTTGTTTCAGTTGAAACGGCATATTTTACAGCTTTGTATTTTTCAATCGGAGTTAATAAATCTGGCACGGTCAAGACAATTACTTTTGATAAAGGCTTTCTTTCGAAACTATACCTGATTTCATTCAAAGATAAATCGGTATGCTTCTTTAAAATTTCAGTCATTACTTTATTTGTAACAGCTGTATTAATCTGAGTCGGGAAAACACCAAGCCAAATTGTACAAACTTCTTCTAAAACTTTATTTAAGGTAATTGTAGCTTCTTTTAAATCCCTTTCATCTTTCAATGGTAAATCAATACACGTTCTAATATCGCACGGTGTAGTGTCCATCTGATAAGTTTTCAATCGATTCATTAAGCTTTCTTTCAAAATCGGCTTGTCGTTGAGCAATCTGCTCATCAATTGTAAGTTTTCTGTTTCCTGTTTCGCTGGAAATTGGTTGCTTTGTTCCATTGTTATTGAATTTAATATTGTTTTTACTCCATGTTGCTAATCTTAAATTGGTTTCCCATGTTTTTTGAATTTCAAATCTCATTTTCTTTTTGTCCATTGTAAGCTCAGCCCAATAGTTGTAAAAAGATTCCATCATTTGAAAACCGTATTGAACGAAAAAAGGTTTTAGACTTTCGTTAAAATCCTTCCTTCGTTCCTCTATGTCTTTTATTTTTGGATTTAAGTTTAAAGATTTTCCTTTTATAATATCTTTTGTTTCTTTTTCTAAAAGAATATCATTTACACTTACATTAACAGTATCATTTACATTAACACTTACACTATCATTAACAGCGATGTTTGCGACACGGTGCGACTCGCAAACATCGGGTAGCGATGTTCTGCGATGTTTAGCGATATTTTCAGCTTCATCAATTGTTATTTCTTCTAAAACAACTTTATTGTATAAATCTAAATTCCAACGCTTTAAATTACCCATTCTCCCGTTTAGGCTTTTATCTTGCTTTTTTTCATCCCATTTCTGTAAGTCACGTTTTAGACTTAATCTTATTGGCTCGAATGCAATTTTAATTAATTTATTCGGAGCAATTGGATTTTCATCATTAACATAAGCAAAAAAATGCTTAATTAATTGCCCAGCTTCATTGTCGTCAAGTTCATTAAAGACACTTTGCCAGTCAGCGTAAACTATAATAGATTTTTTATTTTCAGCCATTGCTAAATGTTTTCTAATGATAATACACAATAACCTTTTTCAACACCAAAGCCGTCAAAAAAATATGTGATTTTTCTATGAAGAATTTTTCCAGTAAACTTTTCTTTTTTTTGATCCCACTCTTTTAAAAGAATTTCGTCATTAATTTTATAGTTATGATCATTTTTCCTAACTTCAAATTTTTTTATTCCATTTTTTACAGCATTGAAATAAGCTGGTAAAATTTTTAATTCATGAATTTTTGCCATGGTATATGGTATAAATAAAAAACCCCAACAAATCCAAAAGGGTCTCATGCTTTCTTCATTGTCGAGGTTAAATAACTTCTTTAGTTTCCTATTTTGAGACCGAAACTGTATACAAAGATAAAAAAATTATCTTACTCTTACACTTTTCAAAGTTCTTTTTTCAAAAAATCCTTCAAACTCTGGAAACTCCTTTTCCATTTTTCGAGCGTAGTCGGCTGTAAAATTATTATTTACCTTGAAAGGTACTCCTTTGTTTGGCGGGGTGTGCCACCTCACGACCTCAAAAATGCTCTTTGCACCATACCTTTTAAATCCTTTTCTTTTAGCTTCACTTGAGTAGTGAACAAACAACCCCCAAATGTGAGGATTGTCTTTATCGTATTGCTCAAAATTTATCATATCTCGTTAAAATTAGTTGGACTTGAAACATTGTATTTAATCATTACATTGAACCAATAGGTGTATTCAGACCTTTCATTTTTAACATGAATGAATTTTCTATGATTGAATTATTTATCAAGAAACTGTTCAAAAGACTTGAATTCATTTTGATTTAACCATTCAATAAGACTTTTGCTTGGATGCTGAAATTTGAACTGTTTGATGTATTTTTCTTTTTCTTCTGGCGTCATTTGGTCAAAGAAGTGTTGTGCTTTTTTCATTTTAAAATAGTGTTAAATAAAATCAAACAAAGTAGGTACTGAAAGTTTATACTCTAATCCTTTCATATAAAATAATCCATCATCATAATAGTTTGGATTTAATTCGCATGAAAAAGACTTCCTATTCATTTGTAAAGCTGTGTAAGGTGTCGAAAATAAACCTCCAAAAGGATCAGCTACTAAATCATTTTCGTTCGTGAAACGATTTATTAAACGTTCAATGATATCCAATTGTAAAGGGCAAATGTGTTTTTCTTTTTTATTGTTAACTTGATTTGCATTTAGTGTTCTCATTCGATTAACGTCTGTCCAAACTAAATCTGTATTTGAATGTGGAGGTAAACTCATAAATAATTTACTTAATTTATCTTTTTCGGCTAATGTTTGGCACATTGCTACATGACCTTTAAAATCGTAAATATTTTCTTTGTCATAATTTTTCCACCAATTAAATAATTGTGAAGGCTCTAAACTTAAAATCTCGTCTGCAGATAACATTCGATTTCCGCTTGACTTCCAGAATGCATGTGCATCTAATTGCCACATTGAAAGTAAATACTCGTCAATCTTTTTTAATACTGGATCATCCGCATAAGCATTTTCACTTCCAGTTGGTTTTTTTCTAAATAACAAAACATATTCAGGTAATCCAACCCCCATCTTTGTGCCGTCTTTTCGGCACTCTCCCCATGTTAATCTATATGTTTGATTATTTTCTCTTACTACATCTGTTGTAATTGTTATTTTACCAACCAAATAAAATCCGTGCTTTTTAAAATGCGCAACGGTATCGCCACTAAAATCTGAAATAGTCGTAAATGATGTTCCATTTTGATATGAATACCTTATACGGTCTTTTACGTGAACAGCGCAAATTCTGCCCGGCATTAATGTGCGTAACAAGTTAGGTGTTAAAAAGTCCATTTGTTTAAAAAATTCTTCATTTCCGTGATTGTGCCCCATGTCGTTATAGTTATCTGAATATTCGTAATGGTCACCAAATGGAATAGAAGTTAATTGCATACCTTGAGAATTATCAGGTATATTTTCCCACTCTTGTACTGAATCATTATTAACTAAAGTTGCATTTTTCAATTTGTTTTCACGTCTATTTTTAAAAATTTGCCTTTTCATATCGCTTTTTATTTTATCTGAATTTAATCCATATTCACGAACTAAATTTATCATTTCTGTTTGTAATTCAATGTGGTTTTTCCACTTTGTTTTTAATGCTTTTAAAACTTCATGTTCGTTATTTGTGTAAATCAACCAAATGTTAACTTGTTCTTTTTGTGCAAATCTATGCACTCGGTGTATAGCTTGAATAAAATCGTTAAATTTATATCCGATACCTACAAATATCTCATTATAACAATGATGTTGAAAATTACAACCACTTCCAGCTATTTTAGGTTTTGAATTGCAAATTTGATATTTACCTTCCGAAAAATCAATAAGTAAATTCTCTTTTTCTTCATTCGTTTGTGATCCAAAAATAGATTTTAAATCTTGCCCTTTAAATTGTTTTTCAATCTCACGTCTTTCGTCTTCTAAATCACTCCATAAAATAAAGTTTTCATGTTTTCTACTTTCAAATATTTCAAAAGCTTTTTTTACTCTATTTTCAATACTTGTTCTTTTTTCATTTGCAACATCAATAAGTGATTTAGTAGTGTCTTTAAATAAAACAATATCCCCTTTTTTGTTTCTTATTTCGCCTTCAGGTGTGTTATCAACTTCAATTTCAATTAAATTCAAGTCTGGCAAATCATATCCTTCATCTGAGTATCCTAAATCGCTTGGTTTATTTATGAAAACCGCCCAAGTTGATACCCATTTCCAAAACTCTTCTTTTTTATTTGGATACAATGTTAATTTTCCAGCGTGTACAGAATCCCTTTGAAAAAACCTTGTAAGTGCGTGACCTCTATCAATAACACCTAAGTAGTCCGCATAGTTTAAAATCTCTATAAAGTCGTTAGGTGTTGGAGTTGCTGTACAAACAAATCGATAAGGAATTTTAGAAAATTCTTTTAAAATAAAATTCGTTGTTTCTGTTTTTAAATTTCTCAAAATAGATGCTTCATCAAAAGATACTCCGCAAAACTTTGAAGCTTCAATACTTCCAGACCTTACACGCTCGTAATTCGTTAAATAAATCTTATTTTCTAAAACCTCGCCAAAAGTATCTGTTACATATTCTACTTCAATTTCATCTTTAAAAAACGTCTTATTATCACGTTTAAACTCACCAACAACTCCAAGTGGCATACATATTAAAAAAGGCTTATTACACTCTTTAATGCATTGATATGCTAATTCTAATTGCATAACTGTTTTACCAAGTCCAAAACTCGCAAAAATAGCCCTTCTACCCCCTTTAATACACCATTGAGTTATATCAACTTGATGTGGCTTAAGAATTTCACTTGCTTTTTTTGGTTCAAATCCAAATTCTTCAGCTGCGACAATCTTATTTTCTAAGAATGCTTTATATTCCATAATTTACTATTTTTTTAAAATGGGTTTAAATTAAAATCTATTTCTAAGCCTTTTACAGCTACATGAACATTCTTAAGTGTTGACTGTTCAATTTCTGTTTTAAATCGTTTCTCGTCACTATTTCGGTCACTGAGGTGAATTAAAACAATGTTGTTTATTTTCGATAAGTCTTGACTTTGCAAATAATATTTACAAGTCTGCAAACTCATATGTGACTTCACAACTCTTTTGTTTACGTATGAATCTCCACGTTCTTTCAAAATTTCCTCACAATAGTTTGCTTCAATGATAATTTGATTTAAGCCTGGAAAAGTATATTTCAAATAATAAGTGTCAGTTGCGAACAAACAAAGCCCCATTTCTGGATGATGAATTAAAAACCCTAAAGGTTCAGCGCAATCATGCTGAATATTGAAAGGAACTATTTCAAAAGAACCTATTTTTGTTTTGTGGTGAGATAATAAAAGATAGTCGTTGTTGTAGTTTATTCCCGTCGCTTCAAATGTTCCGACGCTTGAAAAAACATCTATGCCATTTTTACGTAATTCAACCATACATTTACTATGATCCTGATGTTCATGAGTTACAAGGCATCCAACTACGTTTTGCAACGGAACTTTCAAGCCTTTTTTTATTTCCTTGAAAGAAACACCACATTCGATAATTAAAACCTCATCTTCCGACTGAAGAAGGTAGCAGTTCCCACTTGAACTACTACCAATTACTGTTAATACCATTTAAAATCCTTTTTTAATTTCAGGTTCTTTTTTCTCCTTAGCAATATCTTCTTTTACAGCTTTTTCAGGTACCTGTGTTTTTTCAGTCACATCTGTAAAATTAATTGTTTCAGTATTTGCTTCCTGTAAAATTTCTTTTTTAACCTGATCTTGTACGGTTGGTGAATCTTCATCTTTATCCATGTAAAGATTAGAATCTGAAGAAGAATTGATTGGTTTTTTACAAGCCCTGTTGATAACTGTTCTTTCGCACATTTGATCTGTAAAATTTGTATGTGCGCCAGACTTACCTTTCATTTGTCCTTGATCCCAAGCTTTATGGATTTGATTTAAAGTCATTACAACCAAATCTGATTCACCTGAATTAAAAGTTATGATTGCATAGGCGCCTCTAATTTTTGAAATATCTATGTTTTCCATTTTTTGTTCATGTTTCAATAGTTTTCTTCTCCCTGTAATTGAATCTATTTCATATTCAAAAACATCTTCGGTGTAAATAGTTTGAGAAACTACACTTTTAACATCACCAACTCTTTTAGCTAAAGCAATTGAACCTTGATATGATCTTTGAAAAGTTAATTCTTTTCCATAAGGAATAAAATAACCTTGCATTTTCATTGGGTTTAAGCCAGACACAACCATTTTGAATAAAGCATTTGCTATACTTGTTCGTGTGCAAGACTCAAGAACAACAACACCATCTTTATTTTTTAACTCCTGTAAAATTAATAATGCGGATTTTAAAGCATTTTCAGGTGAATAATCTTCTGGAAGTGTCAATGATTTTGTTTCTTGAAATTCATTAATTCTAATAAGAACTTCATCAACAACAGATCTTTTTACAAATTCTGGTTGTTGAATTGATGGGGTTTGATTCGTGTTTTCCATTTTTTAAATTTTAGATGTTTAATTTATTAATTTTTGTGAGTTACTTTGAGTGTTTTTTGTCCTTCTGCAGCAGAAAGAGCAATTGCTTGAAAGTCCATTTTCTCATGTGAAGTTAAAGCTTCTTTATTGTCAATAAAAACTGGTGCGCTTATTTGAAAATGACCTTGTAAAGCATTAACAATATCAATTCCAGCTCTTATTTCGCCGCCTTTGTTTAAGTCTTTGTAAGGCACTCCATCAATCATACAAATACAAGTTGGAGCTTCACCACCATTCAATTGAATTTCGAACATTTTGAATTTAACAACTCTGAATTTTGAATTAATTCTTGACTCTACAAATTCCATTTCAGCCTTGTTGTACTTTTCAATTTGCATTTCAATTGATTCAATGCTGGCAATTTCAGAAGACATTGAACGCTGAGAAGCTTTTAATTCTTCTTGTCTTTCTTTTGCTGTTTCAATTGTAAGTTTTCCAGCAAGTTCAGTTGTTAGAATTTCAATTTCATTCTGAAGTAATTTCTTTTCTTCCTTAAGTTCTGATGTGTCAACTGGAATTAATTCGGGGATTTTGAATGTAGCAATATTATTTGACAACTCAATCATTTCTGCTGAAAATTCAACGTCTGTTTTTTCGCTCAAATCTTTTTTAAGTAATTCAGATAAATCAAGATCGATGTCAACAATTTTTGCTTTAATCTCAATTTCATCTTTTTCTAAATCTTTTACTTCGACTTCAGATTTTTTGATTTTTTCAGCATAAGAAACACCTCTTTCGTTTATTTCATTTTTTCTGTTGTTAACAGACTTCATGAAGTTATCTCTTAATTCGGCTTCAATATCAAGTGCGTTTTCCAATGGCCGTTTGCATGAAGGACAACATGATTTATCCGCATCCATTTTAAAAACTTCAGCATTTACTTTATCCCATTGCGTGCTTAATTCGTCTTTGACTTCCTTCATTGAAAGAATTTCCTTTTTGGTTGCTGAAATCAAAGCTTGCAAAGATTCTAATTCATAAACCTTTGATTTTTTTTGATTTTCTAAAGCAGAAATTTGAACTTTTATTTCATTTATTTCTCTATTAGCTGAAATCAATGCTTCATTTTTTAACGTGGTTAATTTTTGTTCAAGCTCAAACTTTTCTTTTTCTTTTCGTGAAATTTCATTTTGCAATTCAATTTGACCTGATGATTTGTTTTCAATTTTTTCTTCAAGTTCTTCAATTATTTTTTTCTTAGAATCAATTTGGGATTCAAGTTCTTCCCAATTTTTTTCTTCGGGAAGGTTTCTTGAATTTTCATCAAGTCTGGAAGGAATCAAATCCAATTCTTCTTTGATTGTTTTTCTTTTAGCCGCTAATCGTTTTTTTTCATCAGCAAGATTTTTACCTTCGCTAAGTAATTGAATCAATTCAGATTTGTTTCCTTCAATTTCTGGCAAAATGTCTGCGCTTGTAATTGTTCCAGCCATCATTTGTAAAATCTTTCTTCTTTCTTCCCATTTCATTACATCATTAAAATAAAGTGGGTTGGTGATCATTTTTGAAAGCTCTTCATTTAGGATTGAATCAACAAAAATTTTATATTCGCTTGCTGACTTTGGCACATCATCAATAAAATAAGCAATTGCATTCCCTGTTAACTCAGCCGTTTCTGAACCTCTTTTTTTAGTCCAATTTTCACGCAATACTTTTTTAAGGGTTTTTTGTTCACCATCGACAATCAGAATTCCTATGACTTCATGATCTAGGTTGTGAATAACCTTGTTATTCTTATCTAACCTTTTGATATTAAAGTCTGATTGACTTTTAGAATTTTTGTTGTATAACAACCAAGAAAAAGCATCATAAATGGTTGTCTTTCCTGTTTCATTTTCCCCTGATATATCTGTATATTCAGAATCGAATTCAATTGTTACATTTTCTGCTCTTCTGAAATTCTTCAGAATTAGTGATTTTAAGATTACTTTTTTCATAATTAAATTATTTATTTGGCACAAAGATAAAAACTTTTTTAATATAATTATATTTTTATTGAAATTATTTTTATATTTGTCAAAAAATTAATTGTATGGGTAGGAAAAAAATAGATGATAAAGTTAAATTTATCCAATTGGGAGTAAGAAAATCAGTAATTAAATTTCTAACAGAAGAAAGAATAAAAACTGAAGCAAAAAAACAAATTAACGAACTTTATGAAAATGAGAAAAAAAACAAAACAACCAAATTATAGTAAACGTGACAACGATTTATTTGGTGATTTAAAAATTACTTTATCATTCCTTATACTTTTGGGTGTAATTGTATCCATGGCGTTATCTTTTTCTGGTTGTACTGAAAAAGTGAAAAAACAACCTAAGCAAGTAATAAATAAAACAGCACTAGCAGACAGTCTAATAAACATTCAAGGCGGTTATAGTGAAGAAACTATAATTGAGGATGAAATAGGGTGTAGGGAGTGTTTGGATTAACGGAATCATTAACTTAAAAAATAGAAATTATGCCAACAGGTTACACCGAAGGAATTTTAGATGGAACTACTAAAGATTTTAATCAATTTGCAAAACATTGCTCAAGAGCATTTATTACGCATTTAAGAGACGAGCCAATGGACAGTGAATATAAGAAACGAGAAGTTTCAGATTATCATATTAAAGCGATTAAAAAAGCAAAAGCAGAATTAAAAAAAGCCGATTCTTTATCAGATGAAGAATTAATTATTCAAGAAAAAAATAGGCTGATTGAGAGTAAAAAATATCATTTAGAAAGCAAAGAAAAAGACGAGTTGAATAAAGTAAAAATGGATTCTTTTTTAGAAAAAGCAAAAGCCTATGTTCCTCCAACAGAAAATCACCAAGGAATTGCAAAATTTATGATTGAGCAACTTGAAAAAACAATTGATTTTGATTGTAATAGTAATAATCACGTTGATGAATTAAAAACTATTGATTCAAAAATAGAAAAAGTAAATGCTGACGATATTCGTTCTGAAATGAAAGTGAAAGCAACTAAACATATTGCTTACCATACAAAAGAACACGAAGCAGATGTAAAACCTATTCTTGAAGATTTAGAGAAGAATAGAGTTTTAATCGATGAAATTGAATGCGAAGATAAATTTAGATAGTGCGCCAAACTATCAATTTTCAAAGTGTGGAAAGTGTTTTAATATTTTGCGAAACAAAGAAATAAAAGAAACATTAATCGGTTATACCGTTGGATTTTGCATTAATGGAAAATTCAGATCAAAGAAATCACTTAGAGCTCATTTGGTTAAGGTTGCTAAGGCGGAATGCCCTTTTTAATTTAAAGTGTCAAAGGTAGTAATTATTCAAAAATTAATTGTACATTTGTCTTTTGAATTACTTTTGTATTAAATTTTTAATGTTTCATCAATCCCCAATATTAATTTGTTGGGGATTTTTGGTTAATAAAATAATTTTTCACTGCATTTTTACAAATCTCAAATAGTTCAGCATGATTTTCTTTCGGAACTTTTATGTAAACAGCTTTCCATTCCCCACCTTTCTTTGTAAATTGCGGTAAACGTCCAGCATTTGAACGTTTACCACCGTGTTTTTTATTTTCCATTAATCTTCTAAGTTATGATAGATATATTCTTCAATCATTTCTTTGAAAAAATCTTCTTTGAAATTGTAAATTGCTTCAATATCAAATTTTGATTCTAAATCATCAATGAAAGTCATATCATTTGTTCCAGTTGTAAATGTTTTATTTACTCCTTCGATTTCTACTTCGATTGATAGAACATAATAACCAGTTCCTTTCTTTGTTGCTGATGCGTGGTTAATTACTACGTTTACCGCTTCGTTTTTGCTATTGTAAATTTCTAAAGTTTTCATAATTTCTATTTTTTTAATTGTTTTCTGCCTTATTGACCTTACAAATATACGAACTAATTTTGAATTAGCAAGTTTTTTCAAGATAAAAGTGAAAAATAATTGTTATTTATATTCATTCTAAATAAAAAGCCCCCATCTAAATCAATAGTGGGGGCTCAAAAGACTAATAAAACTATGAAGAAAATTAGTCTTGTTATTTTTAATTTAATTTGGTCGTGCAAATAACATTTTAATTTTATTTACATTTCGCTCCCTACTCATTACCTCGCCACCGTTTGACTGATTAGTTAATGAAGTGTTACCCTCAATTGTGTACATTTCTCCAGTTGCTTTATTTTTCCAACCGTTGAAAATTCCAACGTGATCAAATCGCCCGTCTTTATTCCAATCGAAAAAAACAATGTCACCCACTTTCAAATCTTTTACGTCAACAATTAGTTTGTGTTTCTTGAAGTAAGCTACTGCTGTTTGACATCCTGCCATACCATTTGCAAATCCAATTTTAGGCAACGGATAACCAGCTTTCCAATAGCACCAAGATACGAAAATAGCGCACCATGCAACCCCCTCAAACCCAAACCATTTGCCGTATTTTGTGCGATTGCTATTTTTTGGGCTTTCTTTTGTACCTACTTCTTTAAAAGCTATATTTGCGATGTACTGCCCTTTTGTTAACTCATCCATAACTATCTATCTTTACGTATAAAATCATCAATTCTACCTATTGCTTCGTGCAATTTATTGTCCTTTTCGTCTTGGCAATCGTCAAGTCTATTCTCTAAGCTGTCAATCCTAGCATTAAAGTAGTGTTTCATTTCATCATTTTGAGTTTGAAATGCGCTCCACAAAATATACAAGCCTAGTGCCAACATACCAGCGATTGACCCGCCCTTTGCAAGGCTTACTAAATTCTTTTCTGCACCTTCACTCATCACTCACCAACCTTTACAGCGTGGCTAACTGCTTGTTTTCCACAAATCGCACCAATAACACTTACTGCGACTATTCCAATTGGATTGGTTACAACGCCTAGAGTCAAAATAGTTCCACACACAATCGCTCCAATTGTTTTTAATTGTCCTAAAATTCTATTTCTTCTGCTTGAAGGTGCTTTGATTTTCTCTAAATTAGTCAAATCCTCTTTTGGTTGTTCAATATTTTTCATGATTCTTTTTTTACAAATTTAATTTATTATTACAATACTTTTAATAAGTTGTTAAATAGGTGCCACCCTCGATATTCTTTATAAATGAATTTCTCACAAAAATATTTCCAAGTCCAGACCTATCCTCTGCACCAAATGTGGTTAACTCGTTGCGTGTAAAGCACCCATCAAGCCAAATTTTACACGCTTCATCCTCAGCGGCACCTAGTGCGAAATCTGTTTTATTATCTTCATCTACAGCTAAAGAATTATAAGCCACACAATCAATATTTAAACTTTTCGAATCATTCACATCATGCACATTAGGTCCCTCATTGTCAAAATAGATTCCGCCAATTCTTAAAACCCTACAGTTATCATGCGCTGTACTTCCATTGTTGATAGACGTTGTGTTATTTTCGCCATTTCCAAAACCAACACAACCTATCTCAATAGCTGAAACATTATACACGCCTGATTTATGGTAATTAAATCCGTCTAAAAAATTAAAGCAAGACTTACAATTTTCCATAAAAACAATGCCATTTCCTAATGCCGAAAAACCGTTAGTCGTTGTGTTGAAAATAAAATCACAATTTTTGTAAACGGTTGTTGTTGGAGTAGCTGAATTATTGTTAAATGAAGCACCCCCGATAAAAGTAAAGTTTTCTATATAATTGTTGTGACCGTTTGTATTCCCTGATGCAGCTATAGCCATCATTGCGGAATTTCTTGAAGGTGTTAAACCATCAGCATAATGTACGTACAAAGTATTTGTTCCCGTATCTTTATACCAAGAAACAGGAGTTGCTTGTACATCCACCAATGATGTTAATTTCGTTAACCTTAAAGGCAATCCATTTTCGTCCAAAACAGATGTGTCAACAACCAATGTTATTGCAGCGGAAAGCACATTACTAAACGTGCCACTACCAACTGACGTCCAAACAACATCCGTTCCTAAAATACCACGGCAAAAATTCGATTTACCTCCTACAGAAATAACTTCTTTTTCAGTTGTAAAAGGAATACTTCCCGTGTATGCGTAATTACCTTTAGCCACAAAAGCTCTATCAAAAGCCACTGTTCTTAGTTGTGTAAAGGTTTTGTAAGCTTGCGCCCAACTATCACCAGTATTTGCGTCGTTGCCTAAAATTTGGTCAACGTACTTAATCGTTGGCGCTGAAAGTTTTTTTCTGTAATTATCAGAATTTATATTTAATAGTTTAGCCGTTCCTTCAACGCTTCTGATAATATTAAATGGTGCTAATGGGTGGTCAAAATCTTCTGGTATTTCAATCATGCCCCATTTTCCAGACACCGCTTCGCTACCTCCCGAAGCTGTATTAAAACCCGTGTTTAAAGAATAAAAATCGATTAATGTTTCATTCGAGGTAAATTCTGCATCCGTGGAATCTACGAAGTTTGAAAAAATTGCGCCGTCAATTATTTTTGATCCTTTATAAATAACATCAAATTGATTTGCCCTTGGGTTTTGAAACTGGAAATCTTCTTTATATCCGTCATAAATCACATTTGTATTAACAAATAAAAGGAAAAAATAATTGTTTATTGTGTAAATTTTATACATGGTATTTTATTTTAATATTTTCTTGTTCTACTTACTTTTGAAATTCTAATTGAACCGTTTCTTTTTGCTTGACAAACGCTTTCAAAAAGAGGGAACTCATTAGGAAATCTTTCAAGGTATAAAATAACCTCGTCTCGCTTAACGTTCGCTGCACTTCTTGCTTCATTGATTCTGCGTAAAATAGATTTTTCAGAAGCTGGCTCCGAATAGTCATTTAGTTTAACTCTAAATCCTGAAGCTGTTTGTTTTTCTTGATCATTTCCAATAAAACGAGCATAACAATAATAAACTAAAACAGTTTTCAATCCTTTATGTTCATATGTTTTTCCTTGATATGTATATGTTTGTCCTTCTAATAAATCCACATATTTTGCAACTGCTACATTGGATAATAAATCTAAATAAAACGGAGTGCCTAAAATCGGTTTTAAATCAAATTCTTGACTTTCCTCAATATAAGGATCTAATTCTTTGACAACATTTACATTCATTGACATAGGCTTCAGTCTTTGAATGTCAACTAAATTTATTAGTTTCATACTCTTTCAGTTATTGGTACTAATTCCTTAACTTGGTCATCAGTAAAATTAAACAATAATTTCAAAGTCGCTCTTTTTTGTAATGGCACTAAGTTAGGATCTATTAAAATAGACGTCAAAGCCTGAGTTCCACCAACACCTAGGGTGTCAGCTAACATCTTAACCTCTGCTTCTTGATCAACTGCGTCTGGCAATCCTAAAGAAGCCCTATATTCATTTGTTGTAACATATTTAGAATATTCAGGTGCAATTACCTTAGTAGCTTTCTTTTCAATAATTGAATAGTCACGACTTGGATTTATTACTTTGTACCAATTTTCAAAAATTAATTTGAACGCTTCTTCAATAATTAAACGTTCGTCCGAAGTTAACTCATTATAAAGCTGAATAGCGTTTATAATCTCATCATTTGAAAATCCGCTTGCTGTATCTAAAAATAAAGCTGGTGGAACTAAGAATGATTTACGAATACTTTTTTCTGCTGAAATTTCTGTTTTTTCCCAAGCACCATCATAATCTTGTCTTTCAACTTTAATTAATTCTAGCTTATCTTCAGCATTTTTCTTTTCGATAATAAGAATTCCATTACCTTCAGCGCCTTGAAATTCAGTTAAATTTTCTTCAAAAACTTCTCTAGCTGGAGAATTTCCATCTTCATCAAGTTCAAACTCATCAACAGCTAAAATGTGGGATGCTTCAAAATTATTCTTAACATTGCTTCGATTAAATCGCTTAAAGTCACCTTCAGATTCAGCGTTTTCTTTCGATACGTCAAAAATCGCCAAAGGATATTCACCGTTTGGAGTTAACCATAAAATTTGACCTTCGTAAACATCCCAACCGTCAACAATTAAATTTTCGTCTTTGTCATATTCAGTAAGTTCAGCGACTTCATTTAAAACTTGCGAAGGATTGTAACGATTGTACCATTTAACATCCTCTTTGCGAATGTTTTTTTTTCGACACTTTGCCCAATCTGAATATATTGCTATTTTACCATCATATTCAGGCTCTTCATCTGAACCTATTCGGCAATTTTCAATCGGAATTCGATAAACTTCAACGCTTTGCGTTAATGCATTAAAATTTACATGAAGCGCAATTGATTGAAAAATACAAACGTCTGGCAATATTTTTCTAAGTAATTTATCTGGAGTGTCGTTATCTCTATTAATTACAGATTTGTAAAAAGTAGGATCAATAAATCCACCACCGATAACGAATTTTCGCATTATACGATAACAAGTCATTGCTGTTACTGAATCATTCAGAACATCAATCATGTTTTGCGGATAAGCGTTGTCGACATCCCAATTTAAAACGTGTTCTGTTTTATTTGGTTTTACAACCATCCGTTTTTCGGTGGTGAATTTAGCTTTCATTTAAAGAAAATTATTCTTAAATTTCTTCTTTTTCTTTAATTACTTTTTCATCTAAATCTTTTGATGGTAATTCTGCATCAGCTTCTTTCGCTTTACCTTTTGGAGCATCAGCTTCTTTCGCTTTACCTTTTGGAGCATCAGCTTCTTTCGCTTTACCTT
>CAZZDD010000024.1:18780-36264 GCA_964652185.1 uncultured Candidatus Peribacteria bacterium
TTGGTTTTTCAGAAATTAACTCTTTCCAATCTGAAGGAAATCTTTCAAACGATTTTAAATGCTTTTCAGGAGCATCAACTTTTCTTAAAAAAGCAATTACATCTTCATCTGATGAATCTTTTGTTAAAGCATCACTTAATGCGTGGTGCATAATAACACCTTTTACTACAAATTTTTTGTCCATGACTTTAATTATTTGATTGTTTCGAATTTTACGGTGCAAGTTAAAGAAAAAAATCTCAACACAATCGCATGAAGCTATTTTTTTTAAAGTATCTCCAAACAATTCTTTATTTAATTCTGAGCATTCAATAAATTCTTTTGATTTGAAATCTTTGCGCCAAATTGATTTGGTAGCTTCATACTTCAATATTTTTTCAATTCTTGCTTTCATTTGCCTAAAAAACCCGATACTTTTCAATATCGGGTCGTTTAAATTTTTTATTCAAGTTACACAAGTAAACTTTGAACTAATGTAAGCGTGTCAGCGTAATTAGTGTCAAAAATTGAACTTGGAAAATTTGGCTCTTTATTTTTTGGAGTTGTGAAAACAACGTGCCATGCACCATTTGTATCAGTTGAATTAGGGTCACGTTCTAAAGTAGTTATTTTCAACCCAGCTGTTTCACCCAAAACCTCAAATGCACTTTCTCCAGTAGAATCTTTATAAGTATTTTCATAAACAACTACATAACGTCCACCTTTCATGTCTTTCAACATTTTTTTAGTGACGTTTTTAAGGTTGTAAAGTAAAACATCAATTGCGTGTTCGTACATTTCGACACCACCTTGATCAATTTGGCTAAATGTTGGCTTATTAGAATTATTCCTACCTTCCCAATAAAATGCTGGATTTGGCAAAACAATATTTGTAATCGTGGTGCTATTCGCTCCGTCCCTTGTTATTGTGGCATTTCTCCAATCTGCGTAATTTATTACCCAAACCCTATCCTCTACTCCAGTTTGTAAAGGCGTTGTACAATTAGTGGCGCAATTTGCTGCAATAACTCCAGTACAACTATACAAATAGGCATTTGGCATTTTCTTTGATACAAAATAAAGTACTGATTCTAAAGCTAAAGCCCCAGTTAATCCAACTAAAGGATGTACTTCAAATGCAGCTACGAAAATTGTCGTAAGCGATAACATCGCAATCAACAAAAATCCAAAGTGTAACGTTTTTTCTATAAAATTTTTCATTTCAATTTTTTATTAAAAGTTAAAAATTAGCAGTGTATTAATACACTGCTTGAATTTCGTGGTCAAATCCGATTTTAGCATCGATTTTGTAATTCATTTTAAAAATTACTTCATCTTTTACGTCATCAAAAACAACTCCAACTTCTGAAAAAGTTTTGCTTGCGTTTGTTGCGATTTGCATATTCGCTGGATTTAACAATACTGCTCTGTGAGGTAAGAAGTATTTAGTTCCATTGTCGTATGATTCCATGATTGTTCTATCAAAGAAATCAAAAGCAATGATATTAATTCCCCCTTCTTTCAAAATTGAAATACCATCCATAATATACTCAATGTTGACAACTTTCCCTTGATCAATCAATTCTCTTTCAAATTGGTCACGCAAAGATTGAGTTGATACAATCACTTTTGAAGCATTTCCTCTCAACCTCATGTCTGCGCCAAAACGTAAATTTTGATATGCTTTTGTAGCTACACGGTTAGTCGTGTCAGTATCAGTAAATTCTTGTAAGGCATAACTTGCCGCTGCGTTCTTAGTTGCTAAGCCGTCACTTTTTCTATTTGGATCTGTTGCAACAATTGCAAAGATTTGTTTCCAAAACCCATCGATTTTATTGAAATAATCTACATCGATACCGTTTGTGATAACACCACCGCCAGAAACATTATCTGCATCAACATCACCAAACCAAGCGTGACGAAAAATTGATTCAACTAATGCAACTAAGATTAATTCAACTACGAAGTCTGCAAAATCTGTTCCTGTTAAATCCGCTGCTTCAATTCCAAATTTTAACCCCCATGCTGTAAATTTTCCTTCAAGAACATCATAACATTGTACCAATCTTGCAGATACTGTTTGAGGGTCTAGGAATTTTTCAACTGCTCCGAATTCATTTGTGTCAGCTGTTTGGTTACAACCTCCAGAACCTTTACCAATCATTCCTTGAAGTCTTCCAAGGATAACCATTTTACGTTTTACGATAACTCCCTCAACTAATGTTTGGAAATCTGTAATACCAGGCATTTTGAAAGCTTCTTCTTTTAAAGCTTCGCTAATACCTTTGATGTCTTCTACTGATGGGGTTACCGCCCCTGTGTCAAAAATACTCATTTCTTATAAATATTAAAAATTATTTTACTTTATTTCTTCTCGGCTCTTGCCTTCATTCTTTCAGCATAAGAAGTACTTTCTTCGCCTTTTTTTCTACCACCATTTGGAACGTAAGCACGAACATCAGGCTTATGAGCACTTTTGATGTTGGATAGTTTTTCCATCAAAGCAAGTGCTTCTTTGTTATCACTTTCCAACTCAGAATTTTTTGCTTTCAATGAAGCCAATTCTGTTTCTTTTTCTTCCAATTGAGTTTTCAATGTTGCTAATTCTTCAGCCATTGTGTCCTCTGGAAATACGATTGCAGAAATTTTTCCAGCCGTAACTGTAAACACTGTTCCATCTTCAGCAACATAATCACCAGGCTCAGGAACTACACCGTCAATCATTACGGAATCACCAACAAGTACATCACTATACTCAGTTACAAGTGTTCCTTTATCCGTTACAATTTCCATTGCAAGAGCTTCACGTGTACCATCCAAATTAACATTTTTAGTCTCTAATTCTTCAGGTGATACATTGAAGGCTTTTACCGCCCAGTTTTTTAATTCTGAGATTCTCTTTCCTAATTCACTCATTAGTTTTGATTTTTCGTTATTATTATTTGATTTATCAACAAAGGCAACTGCCTTAGATTTTGTTGCATTGATTATTTTTGAAGCAAAACCATAATCAATAACTTGCTTGTCTGTTAAATAAGTTTCTTGTTTTACGATTGCTTCAATGCCAGCTTTTGATGTGGTTGTACACTTTACATAAGTGTTGATCAATTGATTTTCAAAATCTTTTAATTCCTCAGAAGCCAAAGAAAGTTCTTCAGAATTTCCGCTAACTGTGTTCCAAGGAGCGTGCACCATGAATTTAGTGTTCTTAACAACTGAACGATTTTCAACAGGAACAGAGGTAAACACAACAGTTGCAATACTCATACATTCATTTTCTGCTACTGTGAAAATATTTGAAAAATTTTCAATATAAGATTTGATGGCGTAACCAACAGAAACAAGTCCGCCACATGAATTTATATGAACATTAACACAGTCATACGCTTTCATTTTTTCGTATTGTTGTATAAATTCAGCTAACTCGAACCCTTTAACATTATTAAAAGTTCCGATTTGACCAATAATGTAAATATCTCCAACCATGCGTCAAAAATATATTTAAAGTTTTTTTTTTGTTATTATAGTTTTATAAGAATTTATTTTTATATTTGTACCCTCGGTGATTGTTTTAGTACTTGTCAACACAGATAAAAAGAAAAACACCCCGTTCATATAACGGTTAAGATAACAGGTTTTCAATCTGTAAATAGGAGTTCGATTCTCCTACGGGGTACAAAATCCGCCAAGCATACGCCTTTGCTTTAAGAGTAAAGGAAGAAAAAAGCCAACTCGGTAATTAATCCCGAATTTGAAACTTCGGGATTTTTTTACTCAAACTTTCTTCTTATTTTCTCAATCAATCCAACTGAAACTTTAAAATTGCAAGACACATTTTCCATTGCTTGCATAACTGATTTTGTTTGTTCAAGTTCAAAAACATAGGAGTGGAAAAGCGAAACCCAAGAAATAATATTTTCTTTAATTAAACCCGAATCAACAAGTAATTTTAAATCACCTGATTCTTGCATTTCATCTAATTTGTCAATCAATCTCATATTTTTTATTTTACTATTCCTGAATCTTGAACTTTCGCTACGTTTGCCTGACCATTATTTATATCGGAAACTAAAACAATTGGAGAAGGCATATTTTCAATTGCTCTGGTTAAAATGTTTGATAACTGTAATTGGCTATCAATAGACGCTGAAATTTTGTTTCCAACGATTCCACTATTAGCAAAACCAGGAACACCAATTGCAGCAAATGTTGAATCACCACCAAGCATAGCTTGATGTCTTTTGTTTAATATTACTTCTCCAGTTTTTACAGTCGCAAGAAGATTATCACCATTTGATCTAAAAATTGGCTTCCCATCTGATGAGGTTATTTTTTTTCCAGTTAATCCTGAATCAGCAAATGCTGGTGTTGGTTGGCTTTCAATTACAGCTATCTGAGCGGCTCCCAATAGACCAGCTATTATTGACAATGGAATATTAGGCAAACTTTCGGCAACTGACACAGCTGTTGCAATTATAGCATTTATACGTTGTGCGTTCTTGTTGGTGTCGAATGCTTTTTTATTTAATTGACGTTCGGCATCTCTTTGTTGCCTGTCAAGAACTGCTTTTTTACTTTCAAATTGTTGTTGAGAAATCAACCCCTGTTCCAGTTGGCTTGCAAGTGCCGTTTGTTTTTCGTTGTAAGAAGTTTTTGTTTCTTCTAAATCTGAAGCTATTTGATTTTGAGCAATTGCAAACGCATCATTTGTAAGTTGCGCTAACGCATCAATTGATGCTTGTTTTAATGCCTTTTTTTCTTCTTCAGCTTTTGCATCTTGTTCAATCTGAGTAGCATTTGATGAAGCATTTAATTCAATCATTTGCGCTTGAAACTGTTCTTCAGCAAGTTTCTTTTCAGCAATTGTTTTTGTGTTGTCTAATTGAATCTGTTTATTAGTCTCAGTGGCTAAGTCAATCTTTGCTTGTTGGGTAGCCGTTTCAATTTCAATATCAGTTTTTCCCGCTTGTTTTAAATCATTCGTTTGCTCCAAAATACGAGCTTCCAAATCTTTTAAAATTTCGGCATTTGTTTTTGAAGTGCTTTCAATTTTCGCATTGTTTACATTTTCGACAAGTGAAATCAAACTTTGTTCTCGTTCGGCTTGCTTGCTTTTCAACTCAGAATCTAAAGCATCGATATTGATTTGATATTGTTTTTGAATCTCAATATTTTGTGTGGCAATTTGAGCCTTCGTTCCTTTTGATTGCGCTAACTCATCCTTTAACGCATCATCTAAACGTTGCTTTGCATTTTCTTTTTCCTTTAAATCAACCGCATTTAATTGGTCGTTTAAATCTTTTTGAATTTGTAATAAATCACTAGCTTTTTGAACCTCATCTTTTACGGTAAGTTCAATCATTGAACGCTTGTAAGCTGCTTGTGATTCAATTAATTTACGTTCGTTTTCAGCAGATAATTCAAGTGTGCCAAGTTGCAAGTCTCGTGTTCTATTCGCTATCTCAGTAGCGAGTTTTAACTCATTCTCTTTTTGTTGCTTGTATTTTTCAGACGCTTCTTTTCGTTTTTGTGCAAGTTCTTCTTGCTTTGCTTTTTCATCCTCAATCTCTTTTTGAGATAAAGCTTTTTTCTCGTTTTGGAAATTTTGCTCCAAAAGAATCACATCTCTTTTCGCTTTATAAATGTCACTCTTGATTTGTTTTAATTTTAATTTTTCGTCAAAAATTTCTTTAGAAATAGATTTTACTAGCTCATCATCACCTTCAAGGATAGCTGCCTTTTTTAACCTTAATTTTTCATCAATCAATTTGGCTGAAGCCTTTCCACTTTCAGCTTCGCCCTGAGCTTGTTTTTTTATAGCTTGTTTTTCTAACTCGTTAATCTCATCAATTGATTTACCTTGCGCTTTGGCTAAATCTACCATAAATTTAGCTTGATCATTCATTCTTTTATTTCGAGCCTCTAACAATTTTGATGATCTATCGAATGAGTCGTTTAGCTTGTCGTTTGCTTCTTGTGCTGTTTCTGTTTGTGAGGCGAAATAAACCAAAGCACCAACCACAGCACCAATTACCGCCGCCATTATAAACATCGGATTTGACAATATAGTTTTAGCCAAAGAAAGTAAGGATGACCCCATAGATTTAAGTCCTCCAATCGTTTCTTTGAATGTCATTTTTGATGAAATACTTTGAAGTTGTTGCGCTTTTTCTGCAACTCCATCAAAATCTAAGTTGCCTAAGTCGCTACCTATTCCGCCTAATGTGTTTTTGAATTTTTCAAAACCTGAACCACCAGCTAAAGCATTAGTATTTTCCTTAACCTCTTTAAGTTTATCCCTTAATTCCCCTGCACGTGTTGAAGCTTGAATATACTCTTCAGAATTAGCATCAGTTGACGCCATTACGTCTTGCATTTCACGTAATTCTGTTTTTAAATCCTTTGCACTTACAGCCGTTTCACCGTACACGAATCCAATTTTACGGGCTTCTTTTTCAGTTGAAGCCAAAGCTTCCTCTTGTTGGTTAAGTTCGTCAGTAGCCCCTTTCAGTGCCATTTCTTGAAACTTTAAAATTTCGTTCAAGTCGTTAATTTCGTTTTGCAACGACACATATTCAGCCGAGGTAGTATCTCCAGCTTGCGCCATTGCATTTAAATCTTTTTCTCCTTTTTCGAGTGATTTGTTTGTTTGGCTTTGAGCGTAACCTATTTGTGTAATTTCTCTTTTAAGCCCTGCAATTTCTTTGTTAGCTTCAATGATTGCTTCTTTATATTGACCAATATTTCTACGTCCGTCATTTACCTTTAAGCCATTTTCTCCTAAAACTTTATTTACCGATCCGTACGCATCAACAATTTTTTTTGCTTCAAGGTTGTTTTTTTGTTCTTCAGCTGTTAAATTCTCAAAGTTATGAGCTGCTTCAAGTTGGGATTGTGTTAAATTATTGTATGCAACCGATAAAGCTTTTTGTTGTTGCGCTTGCTCGTTGGTAGTTAAATTATCTTTACCTTTTAATTGCTCTTGAATAACAAGTGCAGCGGATGCTTCTTTTAAAGTTTTTGTATTTTGCTTTAACTCAACATCCAATTTTTGATATGCGAGCGAATTTTTAATACTAGCTTGTTCATCTTTATTTTTTCCTTCAAGCAATTTCGATTGTTCAGCTTTTAATTCGGCGATTTTCTTAGTTGCTTTATCTGAATTTTCAATTAAACTTTTAGTGTCTAATTCAAGTTTAAAAAGAATTGTTTTATTTTCTGCGCTCATTTCAAATCATTTATTATATTTGCAATGATTTGTAGATTTCTTTCATAAGGGAAATTTTTTTGGCTAGATTAAAGGGAGGTTTAGGCTTCCCTTTTAAATTCTAAAAAATTCACATTTGGTATATTTTCCGCCAGTATATTGTTCAATTTTATTTAAATAAAAATTTCCAGTCAAAAACACTTCACGGCATTGAACGTGTAAATATATCGGGATAAGAAAATCCAATTCGCTCAAATCTAACTCATTTATTTTCACCATCAAAGTTACACCTTTTGTTTTGTCTAAAATTTGTTGCAAAGTTTCGTAATTCTCAGGTAGTAAATCTTCAAATCCTAAAGGATCAAAACTACACAATGGAACTACATTACTAACATCAGTACTAGTTCCATCTGACCACGTTCTATCATCGTCAAACTCAGTTGTGTTTAAAATTAGAATTCTGTTATTTCTATTTGTGTAAGTAGAAAGTAAGTCACCGTAAACAAATGCTTTTATGTTTGGAAATAGTAATTCTTCTTGTTGAACACTTTCTGTTGCTGTAGTGAACAACTGTACAGCCGTTGCTTCATCTTTTAAATTTTCATCTGCAATGTTGAAAAAACTATCACCAAATCCAGCGGTTACCGTTTCATTTTCTTTGTATTTGAAATTATTCTTTTTGGCATATTCACCAAATGTGAAATTTAAAGACAAAGAATTTGGATCAACTTTATTGCTCCAGTGTTTTGCTAAATGTAAATTTGAAATTAAATCATCAAAGTAGTTAAATTCAATAGTTTTTGAAATATTATTCGTTTGACAAACTAAAGCGTGTTGATTCATTAGGTCAAAAATCAATTCTTTTTGTTTGATTTGAAACATTTGATTAAGAAAAATAACACCATTGAATTGTATAGATGGATTTGGATTTAATTTCGCTTTCAAAACACTATCTGTATCAAAGCCAAATTCAATATCCGTGCTAACATTTTCCTGAATGGTAAATTTGTACCCGACTTTAAATTCATTTCCACTTAAAGCAACCCCCCCGTTATAAATGAAAGAACCTTTGTAATTTCCTTCAATGTCAGCGGACGTTGTTTCATTAAAAATAGTGTTACTTTGGAGAATAACAGTACCAGTTTCCAAATATAAAAACACTTCTAATCGCTTTAATCCAACTGAACCAGAGTCTACTGAACGAATGAAAGGTGTTATATCCCAAGAAATTGTAAACGTTCCATCCATTGGTGGCATGAAGTCGCTAACACCGTCATTGAAAATTAACTGCTCACCAACCCCATAGAAAAAGTATTCGTTAATATTTTGCGCAATGTCTGGCGCAACCGTTCCAAGTAAATTATATCCTAAATATTCAAGTTTTGGATTGAAAATTTGTTCAACAAAATTAGACACCTCATCCGTGTAAGTGAAATTGTCTGGAGTTAATAACAGTTTCGGGTAACGTTCGCTTTCTATAAAACTTCCTTTTATGTTGAAATCTGTTGCTAATTTAATCCTATCAAAAACACTTTTCACAAATAAACAAGGCAGCATTGTTTCTACATTTTGAGTAAATGAAGTATATGTTATTGTACCATTTTCCCAATTTATCCATGGATAAATGTAACCTTCCGTGTTTGCTCTTGATTCAAATATATTCGTTAAATTCCATTGATGAACTTCTCCATAAATTCCGCCATCATACAATCTACTTACAGCTAAATTTCCAAGCAATGAAAAGAAATCAATATTCCCTGAATTTAATCTCAAATTGTATGATCCGTTAATGTCTTCTAAGGTTGCAATTCCATCTGTTACAATATTTAATCCATTATTTGACAAACTGCCTTTTACAATTTGATAAGGAATATTTGTAGTTGAATTAATATTTCGAGCATTTTCAAAAGCAATATGATTTTTTGCTGTGAATGGAACTTTAAAAATGTTACTGTAGTTCGAATTAGGATTTTGCAATTGACCTATATTGTTAGCTTGGAACGTGTAAGCAATAACCGTGTTTGGTGATAAATCTAATTGTTTTTCATCTATGGATAAAATCAAACTCATTGCGCTTGAATGTTAATTGAATCTAAAATTAAAGTAAGTTCTATTGTAGCAGTTGAATCTGTTGTATCGCAAATTTTAAATGAACCATCTTCAATAAAAACTTGTTGCCAAATATGCACTTCGTTTACCCCATCAAAACCCATGTGCATAAGCACATTCACTGAGTGAGTAATATTGTGCAATCCTTTCACTTTGTCAACATGAAGCGTTGCTTGCACCGTTAACTTCGGTTGCGCTGCCCTGGAAATCTCAATAAGTTTTGTTTGTGCATTTTCCAATTCAAAATTATTAGATAAAGAAATTTCATAACTGTTGCCTGATTTTACATCTTTCAACAATTCTTGAATGTCCTCAAAAAGCCAATAGTTCCTAGATCCATCTGTTGAAAGCCAATTCAAATACACTGGGCTTTTTCGACATTCGTTGTTTATTTCTAAAAATTGAGGCTCGCAAAGGTCTTGGTATGTCAATAAAACAGAATCAAAAACAGAAATTTTATATTCCATTTTTGGAGAATTATTGGTTAAAATATCGGAATCAATTAAATTAACACTCAACCTATTCATGTATTTAATATCAATTTCAATTTCTTCTTCTCCATTCGGAGTTTTAAAAACAAACACTTCGTTTTCTCCCAACACATAAGCGGAAATCAAAGATATTGAAAATGGATAGCCTTGGAAATATGTTGGAGTTTCAAAATTTCCCATCATTTTTTTTACGTAACCAGTTCCTAAGCCTGTGTCAAAACCTTTCAGCACATACTTCGCCAAATTTGACCCATAAGCGTTTTGTAACTGCATAGCTGAATTTGTGAAAAAGAATTCGTCAGAAGTTAATTCACGACCCTGATTTAATCCGTTGAAAAATTCTGTGGATTTGACTTTATACCTTCCGCTTTCCAATTTGTCAGCCCATGTTAAATCCTCAGTGTAAGCATTTTTGTCTGAATAAACAACTGTGTTTTTTAGAATTGAAAAAACATCGCATTTTGCCGAATACAAAGCATCATGTTGTATAAGAAGTGTGGCTATTGTTTCAAAAGTACTGGTTGCCGTTTTAAACAATTGAATTTCACATTGAAGATACCAGTTTTTTCTTGAGAGAAAATTTATCAAGCCCGATGAATCACCAACAAAAGCCACGTCAATTACAAATTCATTTGGGGGTGTTGAAGATACGACTTCAAAAATCCCATTATAATCTCCACCCTGAAAAATCTCAACAAAAGAACCAACGAAAACATCAGTCAAGGTAAATTCTTGATTTGTTGTTATTTTTACTAAACCTGATTCATCTGCTGCGCTCACTATTTGGTTGTCGTTTCTTTGGTAAACAAAAGGCATCGGGTTGTGAACTGCGTTCCAAAAACAAAGAGCGGGGAAATCTCTGTAATTCATACTCGGCATTCCCTGTAAATAATAAGCCATCTAAAAAGAATTTAAAATTTTTTGATAATAGTTTTCTTCTAATACTCCAAGCAATGAGTTAATTCTCGACTCAGAAAGTATTGGTGCAAAGATATCGTTTTTTACGCCACTTTGATAAAGCAAGTCACCTTTTAAATGCATACTTTTTGCCATTGCAAAAGAAACTTGAAGTAATGTTGGGGTTGTGCCGTTTGCATTTGGACGTGGTGTTATTCCTTTTGATTTAGCCCATGCAAAAAGTATCTGTTGTAAATTTGGACGTCCAGCTTTTGCAGTTGGCGAGGTTGGCTTACGTCCATATACCAAAGTCATAATATGTTGATCAGCTGAAATGATCAAAGCATTTTCTGTGATTTCACTTTCAACACTTGGCGCAAATCTTTTTGAAACGGCTTGAATTTCAGGAACTACTTTTGAAGCAAATTGATTTAATATTTCACGATCATTTAGTGTCATAAGCAAAAGCTGTCAAAGTTTTTAGGCTGAATTGTAAAGGTTAAAATTATTCCAGTTGCATTAACATCAAATTCGTTTTCAGTTTCAGTTTCAACAATGTTCGAAAGTTCTTTGATTATTCTACTGTCTGCATCCAAAAGGTTAATAAAATTCATAACTCCATTTCGTGCTAACTGAATAGATCCATCATGTTGTTCGGGTGTCCAATCTAATTGCGACTTAAAAAGAAACATCATTATCAAATCATAACTTCTATCTTTTGCGCCCCCAGGATTAATTATTAATCTATTTTTAATCGGAGTGTGTAAATAAACAACTCCTTTTGGTGTTACTTCATCCGCTTCAAGATTTTGCCAACCTTTATCACCGTAACCGTAAGTATAATTGTGAGTTGAAATTAATGCAACTTTATCACCAATATATTCTTTAATACCAATCATTATACTAATCTTTTAAATAACCAAACTTCTTTTTCATCCTTATTTTTAAAGAATTCATACCCGTTATTTCTGTACCATTTCTCCATAAACGAATCTTTTTCGCACCACAAATAAGATTTTTCAAAACCTTGCAATACAGATGTGTTTATGTGATAATTCAATAACTCTTGTGCTATTCCTTTTTTTCTGAAATCTTTTGTAACGTGTAAATCAGTAAAGTAAATTTCATCTGGAATAGTTCTAAAAAAGTAGGAGTTATAAAAAGCAACTCCCCGACTTTCCATGTGGTGAGTTCTAATTGTCTCATCCCAAAATGATGTATGTTTGATGATTTGAATACTCATTTTTTTTCCGTTATAATTTCTCTGTACTTTTTGTCAAATTTACTACAAATATTTATTTTCAGCAACTTTGCGAAAATAATATTATACTCAGTATCTTCAATCTCTTTATACTTCCACGGCTTGCCATGTGCTAACTCATCAATGGTATTAAAATCTCCTAGTATTTCAAATTCTTTTAACCCAGCCCTAACCTGTTCAGGTGTTGGTGTAAATTTCAGCATCTTTGATTCTATTTCGTTAATCGATTTTAATTGATTGATGAGGTTTAAAGCAACCGTAAACAATTCAACAAAACTTCGATTGTGATACTTCAATGATTCACTTTCTATTTGCGTAACGTTGAATTTTTCCATGTGGTAAATCGCAATGATTCGGCAAATAGATTCTTTAATTGTACCTTTTTTTAACTCATTTTGGAGAATCAACTTTTGACCGTATGACTTTGTTCGAATGTCGGGTATTAATTCACCATCAAATATTGTTGCTTGCTCCAAACTTTCAAAGTCAATTGGATTAAACAGAAATGCTAAGTATGGAAATACTTTTTCTGAATTAATCTCATCCAATCCCGTAACTATTTGAACTAACTTAGAATCATCATCACATTTCATTATTGCCATGACTTGCGAATAAGTCAAATCTTCCCATGATGAAGGAATTTCAATATACTTTCTGAAGCCTTTTTTGAATCTAAGCATTATATTTATTTTTTTTCAAAAATAACATAAGTTTCATGTTCCAAAAGTTTAATTTGATTTTTTAATTCTTCTCCAAGAGATTTTTTAATATCACTTACAATAAAAACTTTCTGGTGAGAAACAAAACCACGTTTCTTTTTCTTTGTCTTCATTTTAGGTTTGCAAATTTCGTATGTTTTAAATATAGATCCCATAACTTTTAATTTCTTGGTATAAATTTAGCTCTTGGTGCTTTTTTCTTAGGTTTGATTGATGCAAAATAATATCGAATAGCATCTATACAATGATTCCAGTTATCAATTGGAACATTAAGCTGTTTACCTTCTTTGTCTTTAGCCCATTTGTATTTTTGTAATTCTTCTTTCAGATTTTTTGAACGCTTAGTTATGTGAAACTTAATATCTTTCATTGCTTGAATTCCAAAGGAAACTGAATCTTTTCCTTTTTCAGCACCATCAACATTCATTCCCAGGTTCTTTAATTCCTTGATTGATTTTGGTTCACTTGAATCAAACCATGTGATAACATTGTTATTTAGGTTTAAAGATTTGAATTCCTTCCAAATTTGATGATTAGTTAAATCTGTTTGACAAAGCACCTCATCAAAAATATATTCACCATTATAAAGGTAAATATCAATAAGAGTTGTTGGATCGTTTGTAAAGCCAAAGTCACCACCACGACCAACAAGTTTAGCTTCTGGTGGAACATTATCAATTTCATCCCAATCATCAAAAATAACACCTTCAAGTTTACCAATTAAGCCTAAGCCGTAGACTCGCCACCAGTTAGCCCAATAAGGGGATTTAATATTTTTTTCTAAAAACAATAATTCGAACAGAAGGTTTGGGTTATAGAACCCCTTTGATTTTTTTATAAGTAAATCTTCAAGTGTTTCTTTAGGTAAAGCTTCATTGTCTTCATAGGTAAGTAAAAGAAATTCACTATTCGGTTCAGTTAAAACCTCATTATGTACCCAAAATTCATTATCTGGATTGAAATCAATATAAGTTTCTTTTGACCTAATCATTAAAGCGTCTGCAATTTCAAAACTAATTGTATTTGCTTCGTTTATAAATAAAATGTCTCGTTTACCGCTTTGTTTTGCTTTTCCAACAGTATCAAATGACTTGAATTGAATACGTGTTCCATTCCCATATTTATAAGTTAAACTTGAAGCATTCCAATTTCTATCAATCCAACGTCCTGTGTCATACATTACATTGGTGAAAATGTCTAAAGCTCCATCCTTTACGGCTGGAAGTGTTTCAGCGACAATAGTTATTTTTAATCTTGATTCTTCTAAAGCACGATTTATCAATATTGGAATGATTGCATAAGTTTTTCCAGCACTTGTACCGCCCTGAATAACCTTTTTACGGGCTTTAATTTTAAGAATCTTATTTACAGCAGTCGTGCGTAAAAACATTTGTTAATCTTTGTTTTTTAAATTATCAGGGAAAAGTGGAACTTCTTTATTAATGCTTAATTCTGATGAGGTTTTCAATTCAACTGGTGCGTTAAGTCCAAGCATTTCACGAAGATCTTTCAAAATATTACGGCATTCTCTGAAGTCTTGGATAGTGTAATTTTTTCTATAAAGGTCTTGAAACCTTCCAAACACTTCTGATTTGAATTCTTCTTTATCGAACGTTACTTCAAAATCTTTCTTTATTTTTTGACTCGCTTGCTGAATGTATTTTTCACACATTCGTTCCTTGATTTGCCAATTTTCCGAAGCATAACGTACAATGAAAGGCTTGTTACAACCTTTCAATATCATTTCTTCAACTATTTGAACTCTCTTAAGTTTCTCTATTTCAGTGCTTTTTGTACTCATAGTTCATTCATCCACTCTTTATGGTGTTCGAACAAAGGTAATGAATTTAATATTAAATAGTTTTCAATTCTTGGATTTTCTGACCAATTAGCTGATCCTGATACTGTCAAATAATTATTTCCGCACTTTATTGAGAATGTTTTTGCATGGGAATTTACTTCTTTTAGCGTTACGTTTTCAAATGGAATTAAATTCATAGCGAGCGAAGCGTATAGTGCAGGATTGGCAGGTTTTAAAGTTGAAGAAATAATCATTACCAGTTTTTTCAATGTTCCATTTTCTATAGCTGCTTTCAATCGGTTTATATTGCCTTTTGAAATTGTCCAGGTCGCAAGATACATTTCATCGATACTGCCAAATTCATCTATCGCACAATTGAAATAAGAACCGGCATCTGTTTGCCCATTTGTTTTGACCGCTAAAATTTCTCCAGGCTTTGGGAAGCCGTCAAATTCATCAAGCATTTTCCTACAATTTAAATCTCTTGTCTCCGTTTTGATTAATCGCTTATCGTCAATTGAAAGTTTTTGACCTTTGTGGTTTAGCTTGTCGTTTCTCTTAATCATTTTTTCTGCATCGAATTGAAATAAATCTCCAAAATCTGTTGCTTGTTGCTTGTTGCTTGTCATGGTTTTGAATTTTGTATTACGTTCATTAAATTTTGTAAGTCTTTTTGAATTTGGCGCAAATGAAATAAATGAGCTAATTCTGATATTGAATTTTTGATCATTAGAATTCGATTGAATTTCCTACTTCTATTTCAACTTTTTTAGAATGAAACATCGTGCAAGCATTAGAATAGTCTACATTTCCTTTTTCTAATTTTCTTGAAAATTCTTTTCCTTCTTCATTAATAGTTGTTTTAATGAAAGAATAGTTTGTGTCTCTTGTGATAATTGTTTTCATAATTTTTATTTTTTAGTGTTATTTCCTTTTTGATATACTCAAAGATACGGACTTTTTACACTAAAAAATAGGGTATTGTGATGAACGGTAAGATAAAATGATGAACGGTTTTTGGTCTTATTCTTTCTCAAAGTTTAATGCTAATTTAATAAAAAAAGCGATTGAAAGTGTAATTAAAGCCCAATACCAGGCTAAAAAATAGAAGTCAGCCACTAAAAAAACAAGCCATCCAAGATACTTTATATCTAACATAATGGATTCTTTGTCTTTAATCCATTTGTGGTAAGGCTTTATCACAGCGTTAAATAGTGGTGCTTTTATAAATCTCATTGGAAAGTATAAAAGAAATAGTAAATGTTTTAAATGTTTCATTTTTTAACTTATTAGTTTTTAATTGAGTAATAAAGCGCAAAAAGAGAAACTAAAAGTCCAATTACGCTAATGCAAAATGATATTAAATCTATTATATTCATTTTTTCGGTATTTTTAGTTTTCTTCTTTGGCTTCTGTTCATTTGGGATTCTTTTAACTTAATTGTCAACGGCGCCCATTGTTTAAAGTACTCTTCATATTCTCTTGGTGTTATACAAAGTTTTTGAGTTATGCTATTTGGAACTTTCATAGAAGTTTGATTAAGGTTTTATCGCAATCTCTTTGTATTGACCAAACAATGAATTTTTCAAAATCTACTAATGTTGTATATTTTTTATTAATTTTCATTTCTGTACAATACTCATGGAATAAAGAGTTTATTTTATCAATCTGTTTTTCTGGTTCGTTTTTTTGTACAAACGAATCGTTTAATTCTTCTAAAATTTTAATTCTTTTGAGTAAATTTTGATTTTCACCGTTTAATTCTATATTTTTCTGAAGCAGATAATTTATATCATTTAATTCGCTGTCAGGTTGCGGTGGGTTTGGCGGGTTTTCCTTTTGAACACCTCGATATTCCTTTGAAAATATTCTAATTAAAATTATTACTAATATCCATATAGGTAATAAGGCTATAAGGAAAAAAAATATGTTTGTTTCTAAGTAACTCATCTCAAAAAGTATGTTAAGTAATAGGTTTGCGCTCCTATATCGAAAAGCATATCTAAAGTGCCATTCATTATATTTAACTCAAAATAGAAATTAAAGTCAATCGAATGAAATTGAAATGATCCGTTTGATTGACGTTCTGGAATCGATATATCCCACGTTGCTTCACTAGAAATAAATTGTTTGAAGTCTTTTGAAAATTGAAAAGTTGTTGAATCTTTGTAAGACTTGCAATCTTTCTTTTGTTCAAATTCCATCAAACAAACTTCTTTTTTCTTTGTCGAAAATAACTGCTGACTAAATAAATTAAAAGATAGTAAGCTGAATAATATTAACTTTTCCATAATTGCAAATTTAAAAATTTTTTTTATATTAAAAAGAAAAATTAACACCCTTCTTCTGGATTAACTTTTATTTACGTTATCTTCTAAAAATGACCCGTAAATTGTTATCAATAATCTGCATCCATAAGCACATTGACCTGACAATAATACTCTATTTTTAAATCTATTTTTTCTATACATGATTTTAATTTTAAAAAAGTAGTCCAGAAATTCCAAACTACTTAATTGCAATTTAAGATAGTCACTACCAAGCCGTGACTTTTGGCTTTTTTATGATAAATTTAAAGTTTATAAAGAAAGTCCTGTAATTTCTTTAAATTTATCACTGTCAAAATTTGGAAGGTTCATGAATAATTGTCTATTTTCTTCAGAAAGATTTCCCCACATGTTTTCCCAAGCTTCATGAATTGAAATAGTTTTTAAATAACCACCAATAGTTTCATATTTTGGATGGTTTTCTTTTTCTTCTTGTGTCATAATTTCTGATTGAACAAAAATTGTTGGATCAATATTTTTCATGATTTTAACTACTTCGCTTTTCTCCCAATCTCTTACTGAAATATCAGTTGGTTTGTCAAAAAGCCAAAGTTTAGGGTTTACATCGGTACAAAATGCGCCTGAGTTCCTGTAGCCTGAGTTACTGTCGCCTGAGTTCCTGTCGCCTGAGTTCCAGTTGCCTGAGTTCCTGTCGCCTGAGTTCCAGTTGCCTGAGTTCCTGTCGCCTGAGTT
>CAZZDD010000025.1:0-36202 GCA_964652185.1 uncultured Candidatus Peribacteria bacterium
GATGTTGAAGGGGGTGCCGTCCGCGAGTATCCAGTCCTCTGTTACAAGATGTGCCGTGGGCGGCGGGTAGTTCTTAGCGTCAGTTGATAAGACCTTGCCTGGGAAGTTCTCCCACAAGTGCGGTTCGATTTCCTCTTTCACTATGTTCATGATGCGGTCGAGCGCGGTGTGGCTATCACAGATGAAGGGAATGAGAACATTCACGAGCCCGTAGCGGTGGAAGTAGATTTGGTCTCTGAGGTAGGTGCCGTAGTTTTTAATCATGGCCTCAAGGGTTTTTCTTTTTGCGATTGAGTAGGCGACTTCGGTTCCTCGGTCAGCTTCGAAGCCGTGAATGAAGAAGTAGTTGCCGTTGTATTCGTAGCCAAAGAGCTGCGCGTCGGGACGGATTTCATACGCACCGACGGGGATGTTGTTGGGGTGCTCTTCGTTTCGTGTCTCTGCGGGGCAGTTGGGGTGCTCAAGGATTTCAGGCAGCTCAATCTTGCGGAAGCCGAGTTCGGGAACGGCTCGGTCGAAAGAGAACTTTGCCATTGAGATAAGCAGCTTGTGTTTGAAGCTGTTATCCGAAGAACGAAAGGGCTTCTTGCCAAGCATCGCTTCCCCTCTAGGAAGGATGGCAAGGGGACGGACACGATTGCGGCTGTCTATCGTCCTTGCTCCCTCCATATGGGGGACGCCGATGTAGTGATGCTTCTTGAGCATCTTGATAGGCTTCCACGCCACCTCTGCGCCGACCTGGAGATAGTTAGACGGCAGGATTTCGTATTTGGTGTACAGGTCGAGCACCCTGAGCCGCTGTGCGGTTGGTTTTATCTCGTCAGCAGGGGGCGGGTTGAAGTCGTCTATGCGCGTTCGCATAGGGGGAGTGTAGGCGGGGTCTGCGTTGGAGCCTAAGTCCAGCATATTACATTTAGCATATCACCATTTTCCCCACTCCCTCGGCGGGGCTTCTTTGATTTCAGTGTTTCGGTGCTGGATGCACCACTGCTCCCGTTGCTCCCTGAGAACAGTTTGCCACTCTTGCGCGGTCATCAATTCCATCTTTGAGAAGTCAGTGAGGATTGGTTTGACCACCGTATGTATGCGGGCGCTGTCGATGGAGAGGTTCCATTGAAAGTTTGGTGCAGGGGTGAGTTGCACGGCGGCTTTTTGAAGTGCCGCTTTCACTCTCGGGTTTTGGATGTCGGTCAGGTCATGATGTGCGAGCGCTAACCCTACACGTTGCTTCCTGGCTTTGAAGATGAGCGTGGCTACCCGTTCCTCATTGGCGATGTAGTCGGTTGCTTCGTCTATGTATGCAAAGCACGGGAGCGGGTTCGGGTCGTCTCCCCTCTGTTGCATGGCAATCATGAGTTTTGCAATGAAGAGGCGGCCAAAGGCTTCCACTTTGTCCTTCAGCCGCGATTGCATGGTGTTTATCACTACAATGTTGGGTCTGCTCAGCTTCTCAAAGAGGTCGAGCTTGTTCTCCGTGTGAGAGAACATTCTTGCAAAGAGCTGGTCTGCAAACACCCCTTCGATGCGGTAAAAGAGTTCTTTGGCGGTCTCTGAGAATTGGTCTACGGGCGCACCTTTGGGTTTCGGGGTCATGTGGGTCTTAAACCACCGCCGGACGTGCTCAGGGGCTTTGGAAAGCTCATTCTGATACTTCAGATACCCATTCGGTTGCAGAAGGTCTAAAGCGGTTTCGAGCGTAGCGCCTTTGATGTGAATGAGGGCAGGAACAAGGAAGTCATAGAGGATGTCTTGCTTCCCTGTCAGCGGCACGTCGAGGAGTGATGAAAAGAGGGAGCCGACCACGGTGCTTGCGGTCTGTGTAACTTCGTAGCGTTCATTCTCAGAAAGTCTGGAGATGTCGCCAATATCCAGAGGATTGAGGGCGGGTGTCCACTGAAGGTCAGGCTCGATGTAGATGAGGCGGTCGTGCCACTCCCCACCTGGCGCAAATTGTTTGAGGCGCACAAGGCTTTTGAGGAACCTCTGATTGTCTTGGCTGTCCATCACGAAGATGGAACACTCCCCTTGCGCCATCCGCTGCAAGTCATCCCAAATCATTGCGGAGAGGAGGGTTGTTTTGCCACTTCCCTGTCTGCCCATAATCCACGTGTGAGCGAAGCGATGCTCGTCATAGACGGGGAAGGGGGTCTGCACCTCAAAGAGCGGCATGAAGAGATGGTCTTTGTAAAAGGTCTTAGCCCTCGTCGTGTTATCGGCCTTGTACGTCTGCGGCATAATGAGCCGCTTGTCTCTCGGCACTTGGCTTGGGGGGAGTTTGAAGTGCAGGGCTTGGGCGTTCGCCATGAACTGCTGGCCGACGTTTTGCAGCACGTTGTAGTTTTTGAAGTAGGTGGAGCGGAAAGGCTCAATCATCTCGTATGAGAGATTGGGGAAGTCTGTTTGTTCAACAAGTGGTGTGTTTAGTGGCGCGTCCACGAACGGCGGAAGGGCTTTTAGATACGCCGTCATGCTCTGGTCGATTGCCTTGTTAATGGCGGCGGGTAATTCGTGGTAGGCGGTAATCCACTCAGGGTCATCCGAAGGACATGGAGGGATAGGCTGCATACGGAGCTTGTCGTATGTCGTGTTAACGAGGTCTTGGATGTGTTGGGGAGGGATGGGGAGATTGTTCTCAATGACAATCCGCATCAGGGGTGAGGTATTGGCAGCAGTGCTCTGATAGGTCGAAGGATGTGGCGTAAGCCAAACACTCAAACGATGAACATAGGGGGCGATGAACAGGAGGCCAATAATCCCTGCGAAAAGGCCAGTGAGAAATTGGGCGAGTGTTGGATAATTGGGTAGCAGGAGTTTTAGAAGAAGCAAAAGAGGCACGGTGATAACGAAGGCACCAATGATGCAGACGACAACGGCTCCAATAGCAGCCTCAATCGCTCCAAGTCTGTTTGCAAACTCAGTGTGCGCCTTCCACCACCGCGTAACAGTGCGTGTGAGAAAATCCATCCCTCTCCCCCTTTTGAGGGAGATTAGCGTGCCATCATCTTCTCGACAAATGAAGAGTGGCCTTCCTGCCCGTCTCGGAACCCAGAGAAGGCCGCCAAGGTCTCAGCGTCGGCAGGGGTGCAGCCGGAACCGTACTTGTCGGGAATGGTCAGCAGCTCGTGCTGTAGGGTTAACGGGACACGGGCGAGGGTCGTCAAGGACACGGTAAGGCGCTTCTGTCTCATCAAGGACATATGTAAAGGACGCAGATAAAAGCCACCATCGGTCAAAAGGACATGTCCTTTATGCTGTCCGATAAGAAGGCATCCGAGAATAAATGCGTCGAAGTCCCCTAGTGCAGCTCGGTCAATGCGGGCGATAACACTACCTTTGAAGGAGAATTGGTTTTTGGGATTGCACAATACTTGCGTGAGTACAGGGGAAAGCAACAGGTCATCAATCGTCGCAAGAGCCTCAGCCTGTGGTGGGTCGCTCTTATCACCTTTGAGGTGGTCGAGCCGCGAAGCCTTCAGCAACATTTTCATGAGCGCCCGTTTGCCGTTCCGGTAGGTCATGAGGTCTTTGTCGGGAAACACGATGTCGGCAAAATCTCGCGCCCCTTTGTAATCCATCCCCCTCAGAGGATTGAAGCTGTGCAGTGTAGGGTTAAACACCCTCGCTCGGGGGAACTGTTGTTCAAAGGCATCGGCAATTGGCCCGTCGTCTATAAGCAAAAACGGCTTCGGTGTTTCTAAAAGTTGTTCGGTCTTATCTCCAAGACCAAGAAGGAGTTTCATTTTGGGCTGGCAAATCAGATGAGCAGTGAACGCGCCCTGGCGATGATACTCACGGGACTGCCAGCCGCGAAAAAGAACTCACCAACGTAATTTTACCACGGCGGAAGCATGAAAAAGTACGTCAGGAACCATCCCCACAAAGTCAAAAGCCAAAGCAACTGCCACACAATGAATTGTCGTTGCTCAAACTGAAACTCGTTTGCGTGCCGCGCCTGCGGAATTGCTCTGATGATGGAAAAGATAATAACGATAGTGATGAAGAGAAGTGCAATCGCGGCAGTGGGAAGAATGTATGTGTGTGCAGTCATGCTGTCCCCCCTCTCAGTGGGGAGATGGTACCGCGCATGTGTGAAGTGGTAAACTGTCCCGCTCAATTGTCCGTCGTCAGCGTCAGCGGCGACCTTTAACCGAGAGTGCCGCTTTGCGTGCTCGGGCTCGCGCGTGTGCGTGTATAGACCGAATTTCGGTTAAAGGTCGCCGATTACGGCGCGGCAATTGATGCGGGAATAGTAAGCGATAGCAACGCTTTATCGCGCTCGGCGCGTATAAGCGAAGGTCTAACCAGATAGAGCGGATGCGATAGGGCGTTAGACCCATGAAAAACCCCCAACTGATGAGGGTAGTTCATCGGTCAGGGGTTCTCAGTTCAATCCTCACCGTCGTGAGGTCGAGGGGTTCTTCTCGGACGAGACTGTTCCCATTCGTGAACTTCACGCTTAGGCCAGAGGACGCGGCACTTGGCCTCAATCCTGTATCTCTCGCCGTACCTGGACTTGGCAGAGGTTGGCTCCACCTTGCCCATGTACATTCGAGGGGGAAACCCCTCATCCCGTTCCCATCGCGCAAGCGTGGGGCGGGAACACCCGTAGCGAGCTGTGAGCTGCTTAACGGTGTAGTATCCATCGTCCATGACTTCACCCGTGGTAGCGGGCGAGCGTCATGACGTGCCCTGTTAAGGCGCGCGGGTGTGATGTTAGGGGATTTTAAGGAGGGTTTTCAAGTGCTCCTGAACCTTCTCCTGGGCGGCTTTCATTTCTTCGAGGAAGAGGTGTTGGTCGTAGACCCGTTCAAGGGGACTGATGCCCGTGATGTGGCCGAGTATTCTTTCGGAAATGTGCGGTGCAATACCGAGGGCACTGGCGCGGGTTTTCCATGATCTTCTTAGATCGTGGATCGTGTACCCTGTTATGCCACTGCGTTTGTCGAGTTCGGCTTTCGCATCTCCCCAATTCTTAAACGGATGTAGTGGCAAGAATTGTTTAGCGATGCCGATAGGCCATCGGTGATTGGTTTTGTTCTTCGAGACGGCGGCGGGCGTGGTTACAATATCCCCCTCAAGCCAACTGTCCTGATATTGTGCAAGCTCCCCTCTGCGCTGTCCCGTGAGTAGGGCGACACGGATGATGTGGTTGAAGTTCGTAGGCTCCTCTGTGGCGCTCCAGATGGCTCTCAGCTCGTCGTCCGTGAGTATTCGCGTCCTGGGGGTCTCCTTGGTCTTTTCAAGCCCTAATGTGGGGTCTCGGTCGATGTAGGCGCGTTTGATACACCACCTGAAGAAGACCTTGGCTGCTACCAGGGCGTGGTTTCTCTCACTGGGGGCTTTGATACGGTCGAGCTTGCGGGAGAACTCATGGGGTGAGATGTCGAGGAGTTGGGCTTTGAAGTTGAGGCGGTTTAACAAACGTTCATAGCCGTTGGTGGTGGCAGGGCGGGCGGTCTTCCGCTTCTCCTTGAGGAATAGTTCTACGGCCTGAGAGTAGGTGATTGACTGCGGGCGGATTTTGCCAAGGGTGAACTCTGCCAGAAGGCGCTTCGCTTCTTCTCTGGCCTGGGCGAGTGTGATGATGCCGTAGCGACCGATGGTGATCTTCCTGCGATCACGGCCATGTACAAGCACAAAGGTTTTAGAGCCCGCTTGGGAGAGGCGGATGCCAAAGCCTGGTAGGGTGTCGTCGTGATAGGTTTTCTGCCCCTTTAGAGGGGTTTCAAGGGCGCGGATGGAAAAGTCAGTGAGCCGCATTAGTCTCTCCCTAGGCTCCGCAATGATGTTTTCTCTGGTGTTACACCAAGTTCAGTAAGTACATGAAAAACAAGCAAACTCAGTGGCTTCAGTGCAGAGTGTTACACCTTGTAGCACACTTCCAAGTGCCTTAAAATCCGTTTCTCGTAAGAGAGTGAGGGTTCGATGCCCTCCGTCCGCACCAATGATTTCAATAACTTAAGCAGTACTACCATTCCAAGTCGTAATCTTTAGGCTCCTCATAGTCTCAAAAAAGCTCCCCCAGTAATGGGGGAGAGTTTGCCCTAGTCCGCTCGGGAGGAGTGGGCGGAGAGGGTAGAGGTTAGGCGGGGCGAACTTAAGCGCCTGAGAGTGAATTGCACTCACCGCCTATGGGGGACGGAATAGAGAAGCGACAGCCAAGCGGCGTGCCAGCTCTTCAGCTTTCCGTTTAAGGAAGGTTTCGCGGCACTGAACACCGCAGAAGCGATATTTTCGATACCAGAACTTGGCTGGTTCGAAGATATGTTTCGAGACGAAGCCGAGACCAAGTTTGCCCCGACACGTTTTGCAACGGAGCTTCATTGGTACTTCCTTTGCGGTGTGGCTTCGATGCAGATTTCTCCGCAGAAGTATTGTTCACCCACGCGGTAGACTTCGCCGCGTAGTGGCTCACGACATTGAGGATTGGCGCAGTTCTTAGGCTGACCATTCATCAAGTAACGGTGCGCAACCTTGGTGTAGCCAAGGAGCTTCATTCACGCCTCCTCTTGAGGAAAAGCAGTGAAGTATTCCTGGACAGCGACGGGTTTCCATCCGTTCTGCCAGATTGCCACGACGTACACCTTGTGGATTTTCCACAAAGCCGCGTGTGTCCTGATGGTTGCCACTGCGTCCCCCTTATGAAGAAGGAAGAGTGATGCAACACAGGCGTCGGGTGAGTTGACTTCGGTGTTTACCTTCGCCGCCGTAGCGACGGGGCTGTTGCCGAGCATTTCAGCGAACAGAGCCGCTTCGTAATCACGGTCGCAAACGTGCGTACCTATTTCTTGCGCGGATGCTTGGAAGGCAACGAGCGCAAGTACAATCGAGAGAATGTAGCGCACGGTAGCCTCCTAGTGTGAGAGGACTGTCCGCTACTAATTTTACCACGACTGCGGGGATTGCTTTAGAGGGTGTGAATAGTGGGGCTTGCGCGATTTTTGAAGTATGAGACAATTATGAAGTTCGTTGAATGCGAACACATTACTCATTACCATGGGAAATACAAACGCATCAGTATTTGTACAAAGCGGTCTTACTCTTGTAGGACTTCTTTGCACCCATAGTGGTGATAGTGCGTCCGCATTCCGATTACGAGCCGTGTCCCTTTAATTAGGGCGCGGCTCTAAATCGTTGTGCGTTTCTTTGACAATTCATTGCACTGCCGCCGATGGGTCATCACAAAGATTGTGGGATGCTCGGGTTCCTAGCCCTCTAACGCCGCTGACCGTGAAGTTTCGCAAATTAATTTTTGCGCCGCTTAAAACTGGAAGTACGGGTAAAAACAGAAGGGATTGCTTACCGACACGTATTGTTCGCCAACCACTGAACGTAGGACTTGCAGACAGCGCCGGAGCTATGAATACACACCCTTCCTCCTCGAAGGTTAATAGGAATAACGTAGACACGCTTTTATCTATGGCGAAACAAGATTACAGGACGACAGGTGAAGTAGGAGTGCCGTGCCCCCGATGTAAGCAACCTACTCAAGTGCGCGAACATAAAGTCATGCGGGAAAAACATTTCAAGCAGCCGTATTACTTCTCGAAGTGGTACTTCTGCGCAAATGCGGCTTGCCCTGTCCGCATCCACATGGATGAGAGGTTCAAGGTCTGGAATAAGAACCAATCCGCTAGAAACATAAAACTGTTAGAAGAAGACCGCAGCAACTTGGATTTCATCAAGAGGCTTCTGTAGTGGTGTATCCACTTCGTATCCACAGTGGCAACCACACGGCAACCAGATGGCAACCTGTTGTCCGTGCTATACTCACCGCAATGAAGAAAAACGAAGTGGCGGTTGGCAAAGTGCGTGCGTACCGAGAGAAGGGTCTGAGCTTCCGTGAGATTGCACGTTTAATGAAGGCAGATATTAAGAGCGTCTATCGCTGGTATCGCTATTCCTTGACAGATAGCGTTGGCAGTTCTCCAGTTGGAGTTGTGGATTAGATTACTAGACCTGTTGGCAGTGCCATGTTTCAATAGATAGTAGAGGAACAAACAGCAACGCTCCCCTGGCTCCGGCTGGCGGATGACGATAGCCAAGTCCTCTTTTATCAGCTCATTTATAAACAATGGAAATCAGCAAGCAATCAATCGGCAGCTACCACTCGTTCAATAAAACGTCGTGGCAGAAGCGATTAGATACATTCATGTTCGTCTGGTTCATGGGCATCATGGTGTTCATGTTCGCAGGGGCGTTTGCAAGTATCGGTGCGGCGTTTGCAATTGATGCAGAACTAGCCGCGCAGTTCATCACAGCAGAATAGATTGTATGGGCTTCAAAAAGAAGAGCGCGGGGCAGAAACCGTTGGTGCTTTGCATCCTCTGCAAAGAGAAGTTCTCAAACTCAAGTCAGTTGGAGTTTCATTGCAGCCTTAAGCACCAAAAACCGTTGTTCCCTGAAAAGTAAAAATTATTAACTCAGACGTAGTGCCGCGCCCGTGCGCTGAGTGCGGGTGCGATACTGCGAAACACTTATGAAAGCAAAAGACCTGGCGCTCATCTACGCCCTCAATTCAATCCAAATACTGCTACTTCTCATTATCATTCAATTACGCGGAGTATGACCAAAGCTACACTAAATAAGTTTGCAGACACTGAGGGGTTCATATTCGACGCGGACACTCACTCCTACTTCTTCGATGGCAAGCCTATGACGGGCTGCACCACCATCCTCGGAGTGATGGCAAAGCCTGCCCTCATTCAATGGGCGGCAAATCAGGCGGTGGAGTACACGCGGAGGGAGGTTGAGGCGTGTCTCACGGAGACTGGTGCAGCTCCCGAGTTGTCGGTTTTAGACGGGATACTAGAACGTGCACGCACCGCACACGCAAAGTTTCGCGACAAGCGTGGAGTAGAGGGCACAGACCTTCACGCAATTGTCGAGGGCTACATCAAGCGCTGCATTGCGGCAGGAGGCAAGGCGCAAGAGCTACAACCCGATGAAGCGGATATTGAGAAGTTTCATTTGTGGGCGGTTGAACAAGACCTTGAGTTCATTGAGAGCGAAGTCAAACTCTACTCGAAGAAACTCTTTGTCGCGGGAACCGCAGACTTCATGTTCAAAAAGGGCGACAAGTTGTTCGTGGGAGACATTAAAAACAAGAAGAAAATCTATGGGCGTGAGCCGTTCTTTCAATGCGCTGGGTACTCAATCATGCGCAGCGAGATGACGGGTGAAGCGTTTGACGGCTATTGCGTCGTTCGGTTGTGGGAAGATGAGATAGAAACCCTGTGGTCATACGACACAGAGGGCGACATGGAAGGGTTCCTAGCGTGTGCGAAGCTGTATCGCTTATTAAAGGAAGATAACATCGTGAAATAATATGGAGTACACAAAATCGGTTGGAGGTAAGTGGGCGAACGCAGATGAAATTAAGGACGGGACAAAGGCAAAAATTGTTACTGAGGTGATGAAGCAAGAAAGCCGCTTCAAAGATACCGAAGGTAACGCGAAAGTAGAGAATGTCGGCAAGGTTCGTTTCCAGGGCGCTGAAGAGGCGGTAAACGTTCGCTTCAACTGGACAACTATCTACGCGCTCATTGATGCGTTCGGCAACGATAGCAAGAATTGGGTCGGTCAAGTGCTTACGGCTCGTACCCTTGATGCGATGGTGGGAGACACCATGCGGACTATCCTCTATCTCGTACCAGAGGGGTTTGAGTTGGCGAAGAACGAAGAAAAGAAAATGGTTATTCGCAAGATTGAAAAGATTGCGCCGCCCGAGGTAGTCGCGCGTCAAATGCCACCAACGGAAGCTGAGATGGAGGACATTTCGTTCGATGAAATCTAGCCATGAAAACGCAGCACCAAAGAATAATAGACTTGTGTGCTGATAGAGGTTGGCATTGCCAAGCGGAGTTCTGGGTCATCAGCAAATCCCCTCACAAACGCAGGGATGAGTTGGCAAAGCGCGGCTACACCTGGGACGAGCGCCCCTGTACGCACGGCATCACCAATTCAAAGGACTTCCGCTTAATCGAACGCCCGAAGCGCACCATCACCAAAGTAGAGGTGATAGACGGCAAGGCATACAAGCGAGAGGTGGAGGTCGAGTATTAGAAGCTAAGAGACGCACAATCTGTGTTGTGCGACCTATCAAACATTATGGAAATCAACGAACGAGTACTGAAGAACTTAAAAGACGCCGTTGCATGTCTCGATAAACGACCAGAAGAGACTTGCTTCATTAAGCTCCGCGACCGAGAGGAGCGCTACATAGATTGGATGGTTACGCGTGGTGCGGCTGGTACTTGGTACTACGGCGATGGGCGCTGGATTTATTGGGACGGCACGAGTTACGGTTTTACGTTCGACCCTAAGACCTTCAGAGAACCCGAGACACCTGAAGCCGCCTAACCCCCACACAATGCATATGAATGCCAACCAAGAAATCAAAATAGGTGACGAGGTTTTGCTTGAGCAGTGCTGGGAGGATGAAGCGGGGCACTACCACGACGAAATCGTCACGGTGAGCCGCATACGGCCAGACGGCACCCTCCAATTCCGCATCGGTCATTGGAAGACGCGCAACGCCCGCGACCAACGGCTACAAGCCTTTCTCAATCAGCAGGAGTTTTACCCTGCCGACGTGCAGAAGGCGTAAGCGTCGCACAATGCATAATTTGCGACGTATCGAAGCATGAAAGGCAAATCAAAGCTACATTGGATGGACAGAACACTTCGCAACATCATCGTTGCAATGATGAAGCGAGACGGCAGAGACTTCACCAAATGCGAGTTATGCCCCGCCACTATTCCGGCAGGTAAGTACGATTTACACCATTCAAAGTACGACGGCGCGACCTACTACGACCTGCGGATTGTCTGCCGAAGCTGCAACAACAGGGCTGAGAACAAGTTATTAGCCTAACCTCACTTAGATATGGAGAAGAAAAAAACAAAGAAGACGACGGGAGAGACTGAACGCATACATGAACTGGCAGGTAAAATAACGACACTTTGGCCGTTCATTGCGATGCTAATTCCAGACAAAGATTTAATCGAGCAAGCGGCAAAAGGCTCAAGCGATCAGGCATCGTTTGCGGCAAGCGCTGCGCCGATACTAGGTGCTTATGGGATTGATTACGAAGAAAGAGAGTTCAATGCCAACTTGAATTACAGACGTGCAAAGGCTCTTTACAATCTAGTCGATACACTTGACCAGACAGAAAAAGACCGCACAGAGTTTCTAAGAAAGCAGCAGTCAAAGGCAGAAGGCCGCGCTCAACTTGCATCTATTCTCGGCCCCTAACACCCCTCAAAGGTGAGCCACCCATTACAAAGTAAATGAAAGGAGATATGAACGATTATTTGCACAAGGCGATAACTGCAAAGTTTGGAGAGTATCTAGTCTTCACCCTGCGCGACGTGCCTGGTTCGACAAGCAAAGAGATGGAATTGATATTCACTATCCCAAATCTGCCCCCCGACCTATGGAAAGAATACAGGCAACGAGGCTCATTGGTTCGTGTCGAGCAAGAGGTTTATGAGCAACCGAATTTTCTGGATGAGGTGATAACAAACCTTGTGGAGAATACAGTGCGGGATATTTTGAAAGCCCCACCCATTACAAACACAATAAGAGAATGAAATGATACCGAAAGAAGCGATACTGAAGGCAGTGAAGGGTGGTTGGAAGAACCAAGAGAATACTCCCGTGAGTTTAGTGTCAGGATATACTAAGAATTGGGAACGTGCCGCGTTGGATGCCACCTTCTGGCAATCACTTGGAAAGGAGTTAGAACATCGACTTACTAGAGAATGGGAAGATAAAGCTATGGAGTTTTATTACCTCATCCTCACAGGTGGAGACACAGATAAGTTCTGGCAGGAATTACTACAATAAGAGAATAGGAGATGGAAAAGCCGCGCTGTACTAAATGCAATGCACCCTTCTTAGACCATCACAAGGTCAATACTGTTCAAGACAAAGGCGGGTTTTATCACACTAACTGCATCCCAATGAATACACCTAGAACTGTAGAGGATTGGTTGCGAGAGTTTGAGAGAACTTACGAGGTTAAACCGACTGGTAATTTCTCTGAGCAACTAATCCCTCAAAACACAAACGAAGAGCCGCTACCAATCAAGGGTTGGTTAGAACGCGCCCTCACCGACATCGCTACTAGTGCGAGGGAGGAGGAGACGCAACGTATCGGATTGACGCTGGCGGCCTACTTCAAAGGGCTGAGAATAATCTCCGACCCGCAAGCAACGTATAAAAATCTCTTAAAAGCACTGTTCTCGGCTCCCCCACAGAAGGAGAACGATTAAAATGCACACCCACGACGATAAGTTCTGCAAGGAAGGTGAGAGGATTGTGGTTGAAGAGGACGTACACCGCCGTCAAAAGACCATCCAAGTGTACTGCTCTCAGTGCGGTGAGATGGTGCGAGAGGTTCCGTTACAAGCGCCGATAAGACCGCAACTATGAAAGAAAACCGCATCTGCTTACAGTGTAGGAAAGTGACGGAGCAACACAAAGCGCCGTGGCAGCATGTGTGGGCGTGGTGGTGCGGGTTTCATATCGCTTGGGTCACGACGAAGCCATGATAAAATAGTGGAAGCAGCCTCCTTGCCGTAGGCTCAAAGTTTGCAACTCCCGCACGGGACGCGCGTCTCCTTCCTCCATACGGCCATTTTTTAAGCTGCTGGCAAACCGCCCTAGATCGACCTATGGGCGGTTTTGCTGTCTGTGGCTCTTGGGAGGGTCTGCGCCTCTTAAAACGCAATCTAGAGGGCTATAAGGGGACGATAAAGGCCGCATCTCTGCGGCCAAAATCGCCATGTTCTACGGTTATCGAACCTACTTGATCTTGGTCATCGAACCGAGCGTCTTGCCTCCCGAGTAAAGACCCGAAGCCATGAGCGCCATCATCACACCTTGTACGATGCTGGCCGTGAGGTCAGGACCAGGCACCAAGAAGATGGATGCCAAAAGGCCGAGCACCATCGCAACGATGGGTGAGCCGTTTGGGGGAACGTAGCTTTTTGACAGCGAGGTGAGCGCCATAATGACTGGCACTAAACCTGCTGCGGCTACCGATAATTCAAACTCCATAAGATATTTTCTTACAAATAATGTGGCGCATGTGCGCCGTGCCAGGCCGTAGAGCCCTGCTTTGTTATTTGATAGGGCTACGGCCCAGCACGCCGAACACGGTTATGTAAGTTCGTAGTAGTAGGTACTCAATTTCTTGTTTGTCTCAAAGGCAGCTTTCCATTGAGGGAGGGTGTAGTTCGCTTCCCAGCGTCCCGTCTTGCTGGTGTTGCTCATAATGGTGTTGTCTTTGTTGAAGATGCCGACGTGTCCAGTTCGGCTCCCCTCAGTAGGAGAGATGATGATGGTGCCGGGGCGTGGGGTCTGGACTAACTTAAAGCGTAAGTCGGAGAGCATATAGGGGTGGAGGTCTTTGGTGGCTAGGAAGATGGGAAAGGTGCCGAGTGTGTCTCGTAAGATGCGGCTTACACTCTCAGCACAACCGAGATAGTCCGGTGCTTGATCCTGGGGTGAAGCATCGGTGCCGATATATTTGATAGCTACTTTCCGTAGTTTCTCGGTGCGATCTTCTGGAGGCGGGGGAGGGGGTGCAACGGGTTTCGGGGTTGGCTTCTCCCATTCGTTGAAGAACGCCTCGAAATATGAGAGGAGGTTGAGACTGAAGAGGGCGTTGAAGACCTGGGCAAGTACGCTGCGCTGCTCTCCTGTGGTCTCTTTGCTTACATAGATGCGGTAGCCGTATTCGTAGATGAGAAAGTCGCTGGCTAACTTCTTGATGAAGTCGCCCTTCTGCTCTTCGTAGTTGTCGAAGATGTAGGTTTTCGGAAGGCCATAGGCCATCACCGCGTGGTTCATGGAAAGCGACGTGTTGCGGGGGTACTCACCGTTGATAGGTGTAGGCCACGCAGCTACGGCGATGTTCGCCATGTCGGTCTTGAGCAAGTCCTCAAAATCGTTGGTGCGAACCTGTGAGTATCGGATGTGAAAACGACGGGCGAACTCTTCTCCAAGTGTTTTGAGTGTTGGAGTGATGCGCTTCGGATTGTAGTGATCGTCCCACTTTTTGAGTTGAGGCAGGAGCTTCTTGGGCACTAAACCATATGTGTGAATGGCGTGTGCGGGAGCTTTGAGCGAGTTACCCTGCTTCGTGGTGCCTGAGAGTATTTCGATATAGGCATCACTGAACGCAATCTTGCCGTCTACAACGTAACCATTCGTTTCGAGCCACAGTTTGTTTTCAGGCGTGATGAGGTTGTTTTGATAGGCGTAGGTGAACTTTGTTTCGGCTATATTGCAGTAGCCACGTGAGACGCAGCCTTGTTTTTCATCGCCTATGTCTTGGCGTTCGCCGTCTGGGAGATAACGTGTGCGATCTTCGAGAGGGACAGAGTAGATGCAGATGGGAGATGCTGAACCAAGATAAAGCTCCTCGTCTCCGCGAAGTTCTAGCTGCTCACGAACAAGGTCGATACCTCTGTTCATATGCCCTACATTTTACCATGGTTATGGCAGGGCTTGTGGACAGTGAGGCTGGACAGATTTGTAGGGCTTGATAGCGTTAAGCTGGGAAACAGTGGAAAGCTGTCTTTATTAGCTAGCTTCAATACATATGAAGAAAGCAATTGTCGGTGCGATTATTATGTTTGCCATTCCGGCGTTTGTGTTTGCGGCGTCGCCTACGACTTGCACACTTACTGCAAGCAAGGAAGTCATCAAAAAGGGTCAGTCAGTGACGCTTAAGTGGACCAGCCAAAATGCGACGAATGTGTTTGGTAATGTGACGCCTCAAAAGGAGGGGCTAAAAGGTAGTGTTGTTCTAAAACCTACGTCGTCAAAAACGTACTACCTAACGGCGATGAACACTCGGACAGCTGGGTTGGGGTCGTGCTCGGTGTCTGTAAAAGTGCAGTAATAAATCTAAATCTGCGAAAGCCCCCATCTGGGGGCTTTTTGCATTACCAAGTTACAAAATAAAAATCGTCACCGAGAGCGGGTGCACCGCCGCCACCGGCAAGTTCAAATTCAAAAGTTCCGGATGCATTCCATGTGAGGATTGTATCAGAACCACTCGTTGTTTGAGTGGCATTCGTTGAGTTGAGCACGGTTATGTCTGCTGTGGCAAATCGAATTATTACAACACCAGAACCTCCGTTACTTGGATTGCGCACAGAGCTTGCGCCGCCGCCACCACCGCCACCGCCTGTGTTGGCAGTTGCATTGGATGGATCGACATTGTCGGTGCCTCCCGTAGCGCCTCCGCCCGTGCCGCCGTCACCACCAGTACCGGTACCATCGGCACCTCCACCGCCGCCTCCCGCGCGTGTTACGCTTGAGCCTGTTATTGACGACGCAGTACCAGCACCACCATCTGCGCCGTTGTCGTTCGAGCTGTTTTGCCCGACAGCACTGGCACCTCCGCCACCGGCACCCGCGTCACCATTGCTGGTGTTGTTTCCACCGTTATTCCCTTGCCCGGCAGTACCAGCACCTCCTGTGTTGTTTGCATCACCACCAGCGCCACCGCCAGAACCACCACCGCGACCATTGGTATCTTGTGTACCACCACCACCACCGCCTGAAGCGACAAGTGCTGCTCCAATTGAAGACGGGTTACCATCAGTTCCACTGGCTCCCGAACCCCCACCTCCTCCACTACCAACAGTAATTGTGTAAGACGTGTTTTCAGTAAGGCTGAGGGAAGCATTTTCTTGGTAACCTCCTGCGCCGCCGCCGCCGCCTGAAGAGAAGATACCGCCGTCGCCGCCACCGCCGCCACCACCGACAACAAGAACCCAGAAATTACTTGTGCCACCGAATAAAAGGTCGGAGGAAGTTTCGGGGATTGGTTGTGGAGCATTAGGGGAGTTGGTGGGGAAACCAAAAAGAAGAACCGAGAACGATACAATGGAAGCAAAAATGAAAGCACCAATAATCCGTTTACGCATATTAGTCAGCGGTGTTCGTGTATTTGAAGGTGCATCCCCCTGAGACGGCGGCAGCTATGTTTGTCGAAGTTCCAACATCTACGCGAACCGCCTCACCGGCCGTGAAGGTGTTGTTGGAGGTGAAGGTGATTGTGCCGATGGTGCTCGAAGCGACAAAATAGTCAGCGCGGTTGGTGCCATCGTAGAGGCTGATACCCATGAAGTTAGAGAAGTCACACTGCGCGCTCGTGACTGTAATGGCGTGGGGTGCAGGACCAAGACGAAGAGTAGTCGTTGCAGCTCCTTGAGAGGAAGAAGCGAAGCCAAAGCCAAGTTCTTCGTAGGGGAGCTTAATGCCAAGGGAAGAACCGCTGTAGCTCCATTTAAACTGACCAGATGTTGTATCAACACCAACCTCGCCTGTGGTGTCTACGGTCGGTCCGCCATTTGGTATCTCCAAGCTGGTCGCGCCGCCGAAGTCATACACACCTGTACCTACATCACCGTTGTTTAAGAGATACTCATCGGCAATCTCGGTTGAGGTCAGACAGTCGGTGCAGGTTACGTCATTCACGGTGAGTGTGTTCCCGGAGATGGCGAGGCCGGAGAGTGCGCTGATGAACTCAAAGGCAGTATCGCTGTCATCCCAGAAGACTAGTTGATCGGCTGCTGGATCACTCAGAGTGGTCTGTGCAAGGCTGTCTAGGGTGGATGCTGTGGTGATGATGGAGCTGTCTACATAGGCGCTCGTGATGGTGGTGCAGGTGGCTGCGCCTAATGCTGAGAGGGCGGTAGGAACCTGGTTCGTACAGCTCGTGCCAGCATATTCAGCGGCAATGCCGCCTGCGCCTGTGAGTACCAGGGCAGAAGTTAAGCCGTCGATGTCGAGCTGGCCGGAGACATTGAGGTTCGTCGTCGTAGCGTTGGTACTTGTGGAGTTGATAGTCGTAAGGCTAGTGATCGTAGACGAAGCTGAGACAATGACACCTATGGTCGTCGTTGGTGCGAGATAGCCGCCCGTTATTTCCCAGGCTTGACCAAACGAGGTGCCGCCGGAACCGTCACAAGCAAAACCAACTAAACAGATGGTTCCTGACGTATTTGGGAACGTATACGTCGCATTCGAGCCGTCGAAATCTAGAGTTGCGAAGTTTGAGTTGTCGGTGGAGACGGTGAAACCGCCCCCTGCTTCTAAGAGGATGCCGTTGTTGGACGCGGAGACATAGTTGGAGACGTTGGAGCTATTGATGGAGACAGAGCCGCTTCCTGTGCTGAGAAGCGTGATACTCCCATCGGTGAGAGTGGAAGTGAGGATGTTGCTCCCGGCGTTGTAGAGAGTGCCGACAGTAAGCTGGGTAGTCGATGCGTTATCAAAGACCGATGTAGATGAAGCGAAGAGGGAATATTGGTTTCCTCTGAGCCAAAGAGGGGTCGTGGTGGATTGGGTGGAAGTGCCGTAGTGCGTTGCAGGGGTAAACGGCCAATCTGCGCCACCTGCGCCCGTCGCATCAGAACCGTCACAAAGATCAGAGCTACCCGTTATTGAAGTACAAAAGTCATCCCATGAATTACCCGTTACACCTCCGAAGGTGAGAAGGCTAGAGATATTGAGAATTGATGTTGTGGCGTTGGTGGTGGTTGCATTACCAAGAACCGCGTTTGTGACGGTAGAGCTTGCTGCATTAACAATAACACCACCGGTCGTGATAAGAAGAGATGTAGTTGCGGATTGTGCGGCAGAGGGATGTGTCCAGGCATCGTAACTACTGAGCTTGCCGTTAAAGGTGTTCCAGTCGGTCGAGGTTAAACAACCGAAGACTGAGCCTGATGCGGTGTCGCAATCAAAGTCGTCGCCTGTACGGGTAAGGCCATCTCCTGCGGTGAGGGCTTGTTCGTAGTTAGCTGCGGTGTTCTCGCTCTCAGTCCATACGTCGAAGCAGCTCTCTGCGGCTCCTGAAGCATCTACGCCTAATGGTGCGCTGCCTGATGAACAATTAGCGCCGTTGGCGGCTAATGCTGTGGCGGTGCCTGCGTTGCCGCTCCAGGTGCCTGAAGTGTCGATTGAAAGTGCTGATGCGGAGGAGCCTATAACGCTAATCGGCTGGCTGAGAGCGAGCGGAGATGATGCAGTGAGAGAGGTGGTGGCTACAGTAGAGACTTGGTTATCGCTGACACGCCACGCTACGCCGCTGCCTGTCCACGGTGAAGTGGTCGAAAGGCCGTTGAAGCCATAGGTGATAGCAGAAGATGAAGTCGTGAGGGTGATAGGGTATGTAGCTGCTAAAGAGCTGGTGGCTACTCCGCTGCCACCACCACCTGTTCCACAGCCTACGCCTGTCGAGGTGAGAACGTTGCTAGACCACTCCGCGCAACCATCGTCTATGTCGATGACATAATGAGGTCCGGTAGTGTCAGGATAGAAAACGTCGGCGTTGCCAAATGTAGTAGGTACAGGTGTGAAGAGAGAGCCGATGGCTAGGAAGAACGCCGCAATTCCTGAAAATAGGTCCATACGTTAGGCAATAAACTCTGTTACCTCGCACACCTGAGAAGCGGAACCTGCCTGAAGATACAAGGTCTTGCCGCCCACATCCATCCCCATAGGGCTCAGGTAGCCGTTCTGCGCAACACTGAAGTATGCGGTACCGTCTCCCGAGGTAGGGAGTTTGCCTGTAGCGGTGGCGAGTAGGAGCTGAACGTTCTGAGCGCGGAGTTTGATGAAATAGCCCGTGGTGCCTGCGGAGAGGGTGATCGAGTATTCGGTGTTTGCAGAAGCCATCGCAACATTACGCACGTTTGTAGTGCGAGGGGCGAGAGGGGCGGGATTGAGCGGCATACGGCTAGAGCTGATGGCGCGTACCTGCATGTCGTCCAGCTTAATGGTGTCAGGAACCTTGAGGTTGATGCTTGAGAATGCCCCTTTGATGTCGGTCGAGAGCTGTGTGAGCGCTTTGACTATAGAGTTCTGACCAACAAGGATATTGGAAAGCATCGTCTCCACACCTTTGTTGTCTGGAAACTTGAGAGACTTGAGGGCTTTCGTTTGCTGCTGTACTTCATCTTCGAGAAGTGTCGTATCAACTGAGACGGTGAAGGATGGTTCTTTGATCTTCTCGCCTAGACGATTAATTGCTCCCACCACTGCACGGTTATCAGGCGGGGGTACTTTGATGTCTTTGACGGCAGCAAGAACTTTATCCAGCTTCTTGCCAAGATACTCTGCTGTCTCGCGTATGGCTTTTAGAAATGGGCTTGGAGGCATAAATTATGCGGCGGGAAGGCCAAGTACACTATTAGGGTCTTGTTGTTGTGGTGCGCCTGCGGGAGCTGGAGCGCCTGGTTGGGCTGGTGCTCCTGGCATACCCGGCATCATTGGCATCTGTGCAGGGGGATTGTATTCGCTTGGGTGCTTGCCTCTGAGTTTCAGTATTTCGGTGAGGTAGCGGTCTTTGTTAGATGCGAAGAACTCAGGGAATAGGATAGTAACCTGTTGTATCTCGCCCATAAGCTCGTCTTGTTCGGTAGACTTCTCGCTCTCACGCAAGCTCTGTGGAATGATCTTGAAGTCTGTCTGCCATTCATCAAGGTAGGTGTGAGGGATGGAAATAATCTTGTAGGCGATGCCTTGGGCTTCCATCGCTTCTGCGCGGGCTTCCACGTCAATGCGGGACATGGTTTTACCTGGCTTCGCTACATGGATTGCTAGGACACCTCGTGCGCCATCACCAAAGGTGTAGTCAGAAATCGTGATGATCTGGTCCTTTTTATCAATCTGTGCGGCACGGTCTTCGAGGTAGTGGGTGAGGATAACCTGGGTGCGGAGCTTGGTCTTTTGGTACCAGTGATCTTCTAAGGCAAGGAAGAGAACACCCTTCATTTCCTGGGCGCGTTCGTTTGCAATCACTACTTCACGGGCGGTCTTTGCGCCACCGGACTGTTGACCCTGCTGGGCTTTGTCTACGGAAGAGCTTTCAATACCTCGGTCAAGAATGGAGAGCATTTGGAACTCTCCCTGGTTCAAGCCTTCATAGGGGAAGGTCTTAATCTGACTGATGTCAGGAACGTAAAAGCGGTTGTCCTGATTGACATACTTGCTCTCAAAATCCATCACGTCCATGTTCTGCAAACCCACAAGGAAGGGTTTGTTCATGGAGCGATAGAGCTTATCAATCATCGTATTGATAACGGTGTTCTTGTGCTCTTGGTATGCTTCAACGATTTGACCGAACGGCATACCCACAAAGAAGTTGGTGTTGGCGTATGGCTCGGCAATGGTCTTTGCAAACGGGTACATCGGGTCTTCTTTGCCCCATAGGAGTGGGCAGCGGATCATCGGAATGCCGTTTACCCACACCTCATAGCCATACACAGGGCTGTCGTCGTCGAGGTTGTCTTCCTTGGAGTACATGCGGACCACTTCGTAGTCATCTTCGTCCTTAACGTTGTCTGCCCATTTGGTATAGAAAGTGGTGTCTCCCATCGGGAGGAGCTTCTGCGCACCATTCTTATCAAGCAGGTATTTGTAGTTTTTGTATTTGCCGAACTCTTTCTGACACTGAGCTTTGGTGTAGTGCTGCACCCATGCAACGCGGGGCTGGTCCTGCACGTCTCTCTTAAGAAAATCCCACCAATAGAACTCTTGTGGGTTCAAGAGAACAGAGAAGGGTTTGCCGTAGCCTGCAACGTATTCCTTGCGGGTCTTCACCTCTCCGGTTCGGGTGTCGAAGTATTCAATCACCTCACGCATTGCGCCCCCGGTTTTGAACCCCTCGTACTCAACAAGGAGCCCGTGGGAGAGCATGTGCCATACTTGATTGAATGAATGGAGGGCGGGGTTTCCGTCTTCAAAGGTGTGCTTGGTGATGTTCTTAAATATCTCTGCGCGGTATGGGCTCATGACACCGTTCTTGTTGGTGGCAACAAAGTCCATCTGAGGGGTTTTCAATCCGACACCTGCGGCCACTGCACGCATTTTCACGCGGGCAATGTTGTCCATCATGTTGGATTGCCACTCTTCCTTGCCCTGGGCTCCCCTTGATTGAGTGTAGCCGTTCAATATCTTCTCACTGTCATCCACCATCTGGAGCCAGCTTCGTTCTCCTTCAGGACCGGAGAAATGCGGACGCTTCTCGTTCTTCAGGTCGATCATGTCCTGAAGATACTCGTACACTTTGGTGCGTGCGTCGGCTTCTTCTTTCGAGGGATTGAAGCGTTTGGCTGTTACTTGCGTGTCGTCGTATGACATATATTAAAAAGGATTAGTCGGAGGCATAGAAGGCATTTGCGGCATTGTGGGCGGTGTAAACCAATTCTGTTTAAGGGCATCGGAGTTCTGCGTAGGAGAAAAGGTTGCACGCAATGCTCTCGGCATTCCCATCGGTTTCCAAAAGTCTTTCGGAATGTTGGGCATAGTCGGCATTGTGGGCATAGAAGGCATGGTTGGCATCTGACCTTGCTGCACCGACACGCCGTTAGCGCTCACGCCTTGGGGTGAGACAGACATACCTGGTCCAGTGACACCTTGCTGATTTACGGTGTAGCCACCTGCGGATACACCTTGTGGACCAACGGAAAAGCCGGGGCCGGTAATACCGCCTTGGCCCATTGAAATACCTTGGAGGTTTACTCCAGCTTGTGTTAGCTGCTGCGTGAGTGCTTGGTACTGCGCAATGAGTTGTTGGATGTTAGGCATAACATCCGTATTTTACCACGGAAACGGCAGTTTTTATGTCAAGTGTCCTACCCCCACCGTGCGTTCAACTCGTCAATCACACGCTGCGGCACGTCGTAGCCGATACCCCACGGGGTTTGTTTTTTGATGATGATGCCGTTGTACGCTTTCACCATTCGTAAGACGGTTGCCTTATCTTTGTAGGGTTGGCCTTTGTGGTTCTTGAGCAATCCGAGGCGGACAATCTCGCCAATTGTGTATCGTTTCATTAGTGTGTGGTTAGCCCGGTAATACGCACCTTCGAGAAGTCGATTTGCCGATAAAGCCCGTGGTTAACACCTTTACAGGCGCACCAGCACTCGCCGTCCTCGTCTCCTGCTTTGCATCGCATGGCTACTGCGGGGGAGCATTGCGCTGGTCCTGGTTTCGATGAGAGCAATCCGTGGGTTGACCCGTTGCAAGCGCAGAAGCACTTGGATAGTGGGCCTTCGGCGTAGAGGCAGCCCATTGAGCAGTTAGCTACTTTCATAGGTGTCTTTGATTGTTTGTAATGCCAATTCTTTGGCGCGTTCAATACCGCGCATCTCACCTTCCAAGATGGCGATGTCAGCCAACTCTATGAACGAGGAAACGTCTAAGTCGCTAATCCAGCTCTCGAACGCATCGGGCATATCATCGTCAGTGCCGTGATAGTCCTTGGCGTGCCACTCTTGTAGGAAGTTCTCAAATTGGGATTTCATAGTTAGTTTGGAAGCACCTGCACAAAGTCGGCTTTAAAGAGTTTGCGCAGAATGTTCATGTCTAGTTGGGTAATGGTTTTTCGACCGGTGAGTTTGGTGAGCTGGGTCCGCACCCCCTCGTTCTTGATGAAGAGAGCGGGGATGCCGTAGATGTGTTTTTCGTAGAATTCGATGGTCATAGTTGGTGGTAGTTAGTTTGTAATCGCTGCCCGTATCCTCTCGACTACGGCATGTGTGGTCGGCACTTCAGGGAATAATGGTGTCTCCTTGTCGCCGTCGATCAGAATTACCGCGTCGAAAGCGTGGAAGTCAGGGTTTATATTGCGGCTGGTGATGTACTCTTTGATGAGAGTTGGGTCTCCAACGAGGTTGATGCAAGCGTTGCCACGGAAGGTCTGTGTGCTGAAGATGGTGTCTCCTGGGCGGCCTGGGGTCACAACTTCGCTGTCGAGCTTGAAGGGTACCTCGCCTTTGAAGCAAAGGTCAGAGCGACCTAATTTGCGAATGGTGAATTTCTTGCGTGCGCCCTTTTTGTTGTCGGTAAAAACGGGCTTTCCGTCGCTTGTAGTGAGACCAGTTGCTTTCAGTGTATTACGGGTGGTGGTCGCCATCCAGTCGCTGATACCTATAATTGTGATGATGTCTCCTTTTTTTAGTGTGTTCATAGTGTTGTTATTAATTAGATGAATAATTTTCCCAGCATGGCACCCGCTAGGAGGAAGAAAGGAATTTCAAAGCTGCGATACGCTAACCTGATGAGACCTTTCTTGAAGAACTTGTGCCAATTGAATTTCTTTTTCTTCTTCATAAGTGATGGAATGTTAGGAGCTGATAAAATCGACCTTACTTATCCATTATACACGGTTGGCAACGGTTGTGCAAATAGTCCTATCCACATGCAACAAAAAAGCGGCCTGTTACAGCCGCTTCCTGGAGACCACTCGCTTCCCACCCCGACTGATTACGGGCTAACAGCCTTGTCCGTCTCATACTCCTCTTGGGAGATTTCTTCGCCGCCCAAGATCATGTCCATGAACTCTTTGTCCATGAACGATGCTTTCTGTTCTGGTTTACCGGGGTGCTTCACGTAGGGAGTATTGTCTTCGTCAACGCGACCCAACACGATAGAGCCATCGGCGTATGTTGCCGTGTCCTTAAACCAAACAGGGCGCTTTTCAGCAAGATTGGCCATACCAATATCCTACCATACGAGGGGTGTTTTGGCCACTGTGGTACAGTGGAGAGGTGAAAGAGATTATTGAAGGCGTGCGAGAGTTTCTTATCCCAGTAGTGGGATTGGCGATTATATGGGGCGTTGTAGTGCTGGTGATAGGAGGTTTGCCTGCCATCGCTGCGATCCTCTGGTAGTTACTTGCCGTCTTCGTACAACTCATATTCCTCGTCGGTGAGCACGTCGAGCAAGCGTTCCTGTTCGCGCTTATTTTGAGACCTAACAAACAGCACAGCATCGGCTGGGTTTTTGTTTAGCAAGTTGCGGAGTGTCGTGGTGTTCTTCGCACGCCAGGATGACCTAACACTTTTATAGGCTTCATATTCCGTATCACCCATCTTCGCCACCTTAGCGTCGGCGGCTGCGGTTTCGCCTTGGTTCAGTAGTGCGGTGATTTCAAGGAACTGAAGGCGATCTTTGTAGGTCACAGCAGAGGCGCTGTTAGTGTCAAACAGGTCGTCCTTTACGTGCTTCGTTGCTTCAGTGAGCGTGTTGGCCATTAAGTCGGCCTTCTCTGTGTCGGGAAGGTCCATAAAGGGTTCCGACTTTGCAAAAACTTCAAACGCTTTCTGGGTGTAGGTGCCAATACCACGCTGGAAGTTTTCGTACTCATCGGCGGTTAGGGCGCGGTTCTCGCCTTCAATGTCGATAGATTTTGGTGCAATGCGGGGAACGGCCGAGTTGTCGGATGTACTTTCAATAATGTCGAGGACGAGTTTTGCTTCAGGAGTGGTGGCATACGTTGAGACGAATGCGGGATTGAAGAAGACGTTGAAGATGTTGTTGCTGTTGCCTTGGAAGTTTTCAGCGTCCTTGCCAAACTGATCCACCATCGGGTTGAGGCTTTGGGCAAAATACGGGACTTTCTGTTGGGCTAGGTTGATCGCTTGTTTGAGATAGCTCGGGTCGTAGGTGTTGCGCTTGGTGTTGTCTATCCACTGTCGCAGTTGGTTGGCGAGGGTCGGGACAAAACTTGCTGCGGTGCCTTGTGCTGTTCGGGAAAGGCCACCTAATAAGTCTCCATAACCAAAAACGCGTGTAAGGCCAGAGACTAAGGGTTGTTCAATGAGAGTGTTTATTCCGCCTTCTAAGCTCTCCAGCGCAGTTGTGGCATAGCTCAGGGTAGCGAGGTTGTTGTCGTCTACGGCTTCGTTCATGTTGGCACCAATAGAAAGCGCCACGGCAATAGGCTGCGCCCAGTCGTAAGATATGGTGATGTCACCCTCTTCAATCTCTACGTCCTTGAAGCCAGAGGCAATCCAACGCTTAAGCGCGGAGACGTTGATCCGATAAGGTCCTGCCCCGACACTGCGTTCAAATGTGTTTGTCTCCTTATCCTCGTCAGGTTTACCCGTGATGATACCTTTGTCTGCGAGGTAGTAACCCATGCCGGTAAAGCCTAAGGTGCCCGTAATAGCGCGGGAGGTTGCCAGCACAATCTCACGGCTGTCGTTGCCTGCTGCCGCAATGAGGTAGGCACTGCGGACAAATCCTGCGGGGGAATACTCAATCGCCCGCATAAGCAAGGCTCCAGGAGTGCGCGGATATTTTAATACCAAGTCACCCAAGCCAAACTGATACCCAAGGTTCAACCCTCGTTTTGTTGCTGTCAGTCCCTTCGAGATAAGGTTGTCATCTTGGAAGGTGATGTATTTGCCGTAGTCGTCCGCAATTTGGAGTAGGTTGTCGTCAGCTTCACGGGCGTAGCGGCGGGCTAGGGCTTTAGCTTCCGATGCGCTCTTGCCTTCGTTTATGGCGCGAAGATAGCCGAGTTCGCCTAGGGTTTGGTTCTTTGCTCGTGAATAGGCGGCAAAGTCAAAGCCTCGCAATGATGCCCCCATCATCTTCTCACCCCAATACAGAGGATTATATTTACTCTTAAAGACCTGTCGGCCGATGTCGAGCTGCGTTGGTAATCCTCCGGGTACTACACCCTTCCAACCTGCACGCGCACCACGAATGAAGTTGCTCCAGTAGTGTCCTTGGTCCTTGTAAAGTGAAATAGTGCGGTCACTGCCGGTGAGGGTGCTGCGGGTCCAATCAATAGGTGTTGCGATGTATTTGTTCAACCGCTCCACGCGGTAAAAGAGTTCGTTACCCAAAATGTTGCGCACCAAAGTTTTGGGGTTGAGCAACTGTGCGATGGTTTGTGCGGTGGAGAACTTCTCGCCAATCGTGACCTTCTTCAACGATGCAAGCATAGACCCAATCTCCCAGCTTAGTTCTTCCTTTAAGAGGGGGTCGAGGGTGTCTTCGCGTAGTTTGGCGAGGTCGTAGAGCTTCTCTGCAAACTCGGGTTCAAGTTTGATGTCAGCCTTACCTTTAATTTTCAGCTCCTTGTTGATCTTGGCCACAATCTTCTGGGCGCTCATAAGCACGCCTTCAGGGGAAAGGCGCTCCAGGAGTTTTGCCGCTTGAATGTGCTGACCGCTTTTCACCAGCTTGTCACCCAACGCATCCGCAATATCGGCTGCTTCGGCAAACTTCTTTTGTGATTGCAAGTGACGGATCAGTTCAATACCGGTGGCTGTGTGTTCTGCATCGGGTTTATCGGATGAAAGGACATAGCGGGCGGCTTCATCGGGAGATGCGGCAACACGATCCTTGGCAAGCTCGGTGGCTTGTTTGTTGGAGACACGTTCGTAGGGATTGGACTTAATGAGTTCCTGCACCTCACCGCGCACCTCAGGGGATACTTTGGCGGCGGCAGAGAAGGCGGGTTCTCGCCCTGCATCGTCAAAAGGGCGGCCGCCTGTTGGCGTACCTCCTTTGATTTTGGCGTAATAAGCTTCGCTCTCCTGGCGGATGCGGGCGGCTTCCTGCATGTCGCCTTTGGCGATGGCTTTCTGGTAATCCTCATACAGCACGTGGCCTCGGCCTGGTTCTACTCCCGTGCGTTTTACAATCTCATTGAATTTAGCTTCGCCTAACGCTTTCTTCGAGGTTTCAGGCAGCAACTTAGCTACCATCATTTCCGGCGTAATGACTTGAATTTCACCAATAGCCCCATTCGGATATTTTACGTTTACGATGTGTCCCTCATAACCCAGAAAGGTATCGCCCTTCTGTTCTTTGTGGCGCTGGAAGTTTTGCAGCTTCTTCAAATCATCCAGTACAGCTGCGTGTTTTGTTGGTTCCGTCACGACCGAGTTGCGCACAACGTCCTTCACGTCGGCAAGTTTAGTTACATCACCAGCGTAATCGCGGGAGAGCTTCTCAGTAATACGCTCTACGGTTTTGGTAGGTCCTTGAAGGAAGATTGCACCGTGTTTCGAGGCAATGGTTTGGGCTGTGGTGTGGAGGTCAGTTTCAATTTCTTTTACTTTCGTAACGAAGTCGGCAACGGTGCGCTCTAGTTGTTGGGTGCTCTTAGTCGTTTGTGCGAGGTCGTTTGCGAGCCGGGGGGCAGTCTCAATAACATTCGTTGATGGTCTGGTCCCATCAAAAGGGACGGACGTATCTGCTTTCTGTGCAGACACGCCCCCCTTTCCGATAGGAGCGCTGCCAATAGAGGTAGCGCCTGCCTTTGATGGTTTTAATGCAGTAGTAGGCCATTCCACCACTGTAGGGTTAGCGGGCTTGGCGACTACGTTCACAGTGTTCAACTTGGTAGTGCGGATGGTCTTATCGAGGTTGGCGATGTATTTCTCGGCTTCAGCCTCTTTTAAAATCTTCGGCGCGTCCTCCATAAAGGTTTTGAGGAGGTCGTCAGCTAAACCCAACTCTCGGCCCACTTTGTAAGCGTCAGCGGCACCTCTAATTCCAACAATCGTCTTGGTGAGAGTTTTTCGTGCCAAAGAGCCTGGCGGATATATGTCAAGCAGTGGGGCTCCTAGAACACCCGCTACTGCTATCGGTCCCGCCAGTTTCCCATAACCGTCCGCACTAAGACCTGCTTTCGTTTCTTGAAATGGTTTTTGAAGCGGCTCTATTGGGTCTTTGCCAAGGAGTGCAGTACCAAGTGCGAAGTTCTTGGTGTCTAGTTCACTTGGTTGGATATTCGGTACTTGCTTTTGTGGGAGAACCTGGGGGAGCAAGCCCCCTGGGGTGCGCAGTCCTTGTTCAACGGTAAGGGCAACTGCGAGTGGGGAACGGATCGCAACGGCACCAGCGACTTGTGCGGTAGTCTCCGCAATCTTGCCAAAACCTGCTGCAATGTTTTGACCGAATGATTTACCGTTTGGTGCAATAGTCTGTTGTGTCGTCTGCCCACCCATCAACATACTAGGTGCGGCAAAGCCACCTGGTGAGGTGAGCGCAGAAGTCTGTTTCGCTATAGGAGTATTGGGCTTTTGATAAAAAGTAGCATTGGCTAATAACCCTTTGCGTTTCTGGTAGGAGGGTTGGTTAGCAAGTAGCCCCATATATTAGGCAGAGCGGCCACCTCCCGATGATCCACTAGACGACGGTGCTTTGTCTCCACGCAACGCTTTCAATTCAGGGTATTGCGAGAGTGTGTTGGCAGGATTGATAAAGTTCTTGATGGGAAAGGTTTTGGTGAAGTCAGCAGCAAGGCCGCCTTTATTGATCCACTCTTTATAAAGTTGGTAATAGATGGCTGGGTTGACGTAGCCGTCTGGTCCACGGTTCGGATTGCCCGCGGCATCATAGAGGTCCATTGCAGTTAGCGCAGCGAGGTCCTCCGCGTAGTCTTGCTCGGTGTAAACAAAGTTTCCTGTCTGAACTTTAGGTTTAGTAGCTTGGGTGGTGCCTTCTGCTTTTGCAACATCCGCAGGCGCTCCTTGCGCAAGCAAGCGCTGGCCTATCATTTGCCCGTTCGCATCGGTTTGGATCTCATAGAGGTTGCCGTATGGGTCGGTCATGGTTCCGTAGCTAAGTTGCTCGGGCTGTGCAAACTCCAAGGCTCGGTTGGTCAGGTTCGCTGCGGTGTTGTCGCTGGCTGAGTTCATGCGCGAAAGGATGGAGGAGAAGTCTGATGCCATCGCCGTACCTTTGTGCGGCATCATTATTCCCAACTGTGAAGCATTGAGTTTCTTCTTTGCCAAGCCTGTAGCCTGGTCAAGTGCGTTGGCGAAGTCGAGCAACGTAGATTTAGGTTGCTGCTTAAATGCACCTAATCCAAAGCCGCTCTGAGGTTTTGGGGTGGTGTTCGTGATCGTTCCCGTGTTGCGGTCAATCGTGCCTGGCTGGCCTTTTGGAGTGTCGAGGGGAGGGAGTGTGCCTGAGAGTGTTCCGGTGTTGCGGTTGATGGTGCCGCTCTGGCCTTTCGGGGTGTCTTGGATGGTGTTCGTTTTCGGTGCAGCAGAACCACCTTGGGTGCTGTCGATGGCGGCCATGAACGCGGCGAGGTCCGCGCCTTGCATTCCTGGTGGTATTTGTACGCCCTTGTAGGAAGCAGCCATATTTTAATGTAATTGTTTAGCGCGCCCTTTATAATTGTCGGTCTGTTTGTGGCATGGCTCACACAACGTTTTTCCGTTGGTGATTTCAAATCGGAGGTCAGGGAAGTGAGCAAATGATCTAATATGATGCGCGGTGATACGTCCTTGAGAACCGTGAAATCCGCAATCTTGACAGGTGTAGTTGTCGCGCTCAAAAACCTGTTTGCGCCATCGACGATAATCAATTGAGTTATATCCGTCTTTGTAAATACGTGATGTGCCACCTTTCCAGGTCGGACTGTTTGGTCCCGCCATATCAAGACGAATTTTACCGAGCCAATAGCGGGTGGGGCGCACTAATTTAGCTTGGCGCATTTTCTCACATGTTTCAGGTGCGTGTTTAAAACCACGGAGTTTTGAAGGTACACCTGTCAGAGCAACATATTGGCATGGACGACAAACACCAATTCTACCAGTCCGTTGAGCAACACGATGAGCATTGTAAGCCACAGTTTTTTGCGCTTTGCAGGTAGGACATGTTTGAGTGTATTTTTGTTGTTTTTTGTTCATACCTTAAAATGCGTAGCCACTTGCAAATTGCGTCATGTCATTCACTTGGGCTCTCGGTATCGCGCCGCCTTGCCCACCTAATAGTCCAGAGTAGCCAAGGTTTGAGAGATTGTTGGTGCCCACTTGTGCTTCTGCTGATCTGAGAGCGTCAATCTTTCCTTCAGCTACAAGACGTTGAATGTTCGCAATTTGCGCGGCGGTGTCCTGCTGCGCGAAGGATTGCTGTCTGTCGAGGTTTCCAGTCTGATATGCAAGCTGTCGGTTGGAGCTTTCCACTGCGTCCCCGAAGGTGTCGGTGATTAATCCCTCGGTCTTCGCTCTCCTGGTAGATTGGGTAAAGCCCGTAGCGGCCATTGCATTTTGAGTGTTTTCAATATCAGCTTCGTACTTACGCTCCAATCCCTTCAACTCCTGCATGGTCTGGAAGGACATAAAGTCCTTTGAAGCGGCGATGTCGTCTTGGAGCTTCTGTAGTGACGAGGTGAGTTGCTGTGATTGAAACGCTAAGTCTCCGTCTGCGGACTGAAAGTTGCGGGCGAGGTTGTCAGTCACCAATGCAATCTGCGCTTTGAAGTATGGGTCGGAGAACTCTGCGGCTGCGGCCATAGCCTCAGTGACTTGTTTGGCCTTTGCTGCGTCATTTACTGAGACAGCATCGTATACAGCTGTAATAGCAGCCTTCTGGTCGTCGGTGAGGTTCTGTGTGGCAAGCCACGAATTAAACTCTGCATCGGTTTGTTGGGCGGCAGCGTTTACATTGGATTGTGCCTGTGATGATTGACTGGGCGGCTGGCTAGTCGGGCTCTGAGCGGAAGCGAGTGCGCCTTCGTATTGCGCCTTTTCGCTAGCAGTGGGTGTGTACCCAGTATAACCATACAAAGAAGAGGCTACCGCCGGTGTTGTTGCTCCCCAATAATAGTAGGAGCCATCAGGACGAACAACGTATGTCTCCAAGCCTCCCTGGGTGTTTGGGGTAAATGCAAACTTCTCATTGGGAGAGAGTGTCGAGCTATTTCCGTATGAAACAACTTGCCCGTCGATAGTCCCATCTTCAGCTATATATTTGGTGGGTTCGGCTTTAGCCATATAAGTGTAATTTTATCACGGTTAGCCAAGTTCTTTACTATCAAGAACTTCCGTTAGAGATGATAGATACTTTGTAATTGCAGTCTGATGTTTGTTGGTTAGGTCGGTGAGCTTCACGTGGTGGCTCTTTTCACCAACAATATTTCCTTCGTTATCAAGCACATCATAGAAAAGGATAACGGAAGGTTCGCTGTCGTTGGGACGGAAGCGGATTTCCCGAACTGCGATTGATGTGAGAGTGATTTGTTTCATATAGAGGTTTAGTAGGTTGTTACAACGCACATACCTTTTGCACCTGCACCGCTGTCGCCTCCCGTACTACCACCACCTCCACCCCCCGGTTGTGTGCCTGCGGTGGCATTACCTGCTTGCGCACCACCCGCACCACCTGCGCCGCCGTAAACCGACGCACCTCCGCTTCCGGCAGAACCAGAGGATGCGCCAGCAGCTCCACCTCCACCACCACCGCCGTATTGCGATAGACCTCCATCGCCACCATTTCCTGAGCCATCTCCTCCACCTCCACCTCCACCACCACCGCCACCGTGGACTGAACGTCCTCCGGTTGCTCCATTGGCATCAGAGCTTCCTCCTCCTCCACCACCTCCATAGGTGCTGTCACCTCCTGCAACTGGAGAAGAGGCATTAAAATCTCCACGGGCCCCCCCTACAGGGGCTCCTCCATCTCCCCCTGTAGTGCTGTCACCGTTTTCACCAGCTCCAAACAGTCCACCACCACCGCCTCCAGTTTCGTTGCTAGTTCCTCCGATTGCTCCTCCACCTCCGCCATACGCAGTGAGGTGAGAGCCGAAGGTTGAGCTTCCTCCATCATTACCAGGACCATTGGTTGTTTTCGCTGCACCGCCATCTCCTAACGTGACCGTCTCGGTTGATCCGAGGTCGGCTATATCAAACTCCAATTCAGCATACCCGCCGCCACCGCCGCCACAGCCTGAATTGGTTGTTTGTTTACCCCCACCACCACCACCGCCCCATAATTGGACTTTTACACGAGAACCATACGATGGTTTGTTCCATGTCCCAGACGACGTAAAGGTTTGAACGTTCGCATTAACGCCTGCATCGGAGCCATAGACGAAAGAGCCAGCAGAGCTATCGTATTTGATGTAAGAGTTAGTGGCATCATCACCAAAGATGACATCCCCTGCATCGGTGCCCGAAATAATTACTTCAAAAATATCGGTACCTGCTGCGTTCTTCCCCTTAAAGGAAGTTGAATTCATAACAAAGCGCGAGCCGGAACTAGCGGTTTGAATTGTAGCGCCTGTTACCGTTCCAGCGGTGATAGTGCCAAGGTCTGCGGCGATTGCCGAGAGTGTTGAAACACTCATACGGTCTGCGGTGATAGTGCTCGTATTGATTTCGTTTGCGGTGATCGAGCCAGCAACGATGTTTGCAGCATCAATATTGTGCTGCTTGTCATTCATCACCATGTAGTTGGCTTCGGACGTGCCATTCTGCGCAATGGCAATCAAAATCTTTCCGTCACCAATCGCGGTTGTTGCGGTTGTTGTTGTTTGAAATGCAGTACTCGAAGTGCCTAGATCAAAATAGATATAGGTTTTTGCGGCCATGTTACCGGTGTTTGATCCAGTTATTGAGTAGCTCGTTCCATCGCTTGTTTTTAAGGTGCCAGAGCCCCAAGCAATAGTGTTCAGGTCAGTGACGCTCCAAGTGCCTGAGAAGGTCCAGTTATTGTTTGAGATGTTGATGCCGCCAGAGCCGAGTTTTAATCCGCCGATACCTCCGTATACCTGCCATGTAGGTTGCCCGCTGCCGTTCTGAGCGACGGCAATAAGTATTTTGTTCGCCCCCATAGCAGTAGAAGCAGTGGTAGTGGTTTGAAGCGCTGTCGAAGAAACCCCAGTGTCGAGATAAATATAGGTGCGAGCTGCCATGTTGCCGGTGTTACTCCCCGTGATGGAGAAGGTGCGGCCGTTACTCATAGTGATGGTGCCTGAAGCCCAGGCTACGGTGTTGAAATCGGTCTCAGTGAAAACAAGATCATGAGTGAAATTAAGGAGAGAGATATCGGTCGATGAGTTGTTCGGAATGGATGAAATAGGTACGCCTGTTATTGAACCTCCTGAGTGGGTAAAGGCTGTAGCTGTTGCAGTACCGTCCTTCTGCACACGGAAGGGTGCTGAAGCTGCGGTGGCGTTGCCAATCCATATTCGGTAGGTGGCATCATCGGCGTCAAGGATGATGATGTCATTGCTTGAACCTAAAGAGATACGTTGGCCTGAGCTATCAAGGGTAAGATTGGTGGCAGTGATGGTAGTCGCACCGATCGTAAAGCCACCAATGGAGCCAGTGGTTGCTGTTAGGTTGCCCGAGATAACAAGGGCGGTCCCATTCCAGTTGAGGTAGTTGGAAGCATCCCCGATATAGAATTTGGCTGTACCGCTATCTATGCCAAGGCGATACCCTGCCGTCGTGTTATCGAAGTCTGCTTTGCCAGAATAGATTGCGCCGTGTACTTGCTGGAAGTTAGCGATCATGTCGCCGTCTACAATCGCTCCTGGTCCTACTCCATCAGTGAAGGTGCTTTGGAACTGCGGAGTGTTCTCACCAGCAAAGTCCGCACCGAGGTCACCGGTTGAGAAAAGATCGTCAATGGAATATCCGAGGTCTCTATTCATACCGTTCAGTTACGTCGATGTTCGGGAACTCTATTTCATCTAGGTACACACGGGCTCCGGTGCTTTCGGTCATAATCTCGATAGCAATGGTCGTACCCGTTACGGTCTTTCCAATCTTCAAAAGGGAGAGGAGACGCTTCCAGGTGGAAGGTGGTGTTAAAGCAACAGCGTTGTTCACATCGCGGTCGATGATGGCGTTTGCAATATAGTTGGAAAGGTTGCGCCCCCTCACCACAATGAAGTCGGCGAGGGTCTTGAGTTGGTTGTAGCTAAAGGTCGTGTGGTGGGTGCGGAGTTTGAGTGGGATTGGAGTAGCGGAGGGCGCGTCTGTGTACGTTGCGGCCTTATCTACGCGGATGACGTTGCCATCATTGTCTCCGCCCACAATCGTATGCACACCACTTGCGACATAGCCTGCGAAGTAGGTGAACTTGGTGAGATAGCTGCGGATGGACCACTGATTGAGGATGCGGTTGAACTTAAAGACGACGTTCGCGTAGGTCTCTCCATCTACAGTGAGGTCTCCAACACTCCAGGCAAAGTAGCGCTCGGTTCCCCAGCCTGCGACCGTGGCCGTGGACGAGATAGCGTCTACCCACTTTTTAATAGGACGTGAGCTGTCGTGTGAGATAGGGGAAGGGCGGCCACCGTTAGTGATGTAGAAGCCTTTGGCATTCTCATTGCTGTCAGAGTAGAAGGCACACAATCCCCCTGCGTTTATGATGCTCTCCTGCGAGTAAGCTCCAATATTGGTCAGGTTCTCGGGGAAGGCCGAGGAGAAGTTAAAGCGGTGCATAGACCGCCTTTTGAAGAGAAGAAGATAGCCGGGTACCTTGCCTAACCCTGTGGCTTCACCGCCGCCGTCTTCAGGTTCAATCTCAACCGTACCGTTACCTGCGGTCCATGAAACCGCTCCCCCTGTAAGGATGCCGGAATATGCGAGGGTATAGGGCGCTGATGCTTTGCCCCAGAGATACACGCGGTCCAGAAACTCAGCCGCATACTTATAACCGGTAGGCATGTTGCCAAGGTCAAACACCCCACCGGTCGTTATCCACGTAGAAGAGTTATATGCCTTGGGCGCGTCCGTGCCATTGAGCCTGAGTGTGTCACCCTGATAGTTCAAGAAATAGGTGCGGATGTTTTTGGTGTCGTCCTGAAGAGATTTTGTGCCTGCGGACACGTCATAAATGTCGGCGTTTGTAGCTGAGGTAGCATCATCGAAAGTGGCAAAGAGCTTGTTCTTCGTGGTGTCAGCCTGGTCTACGTGCTGCACTACGCCTAAGCACGTTACGTTATCCACAAGCTGTGAGCCTATACGCTCGGTGCCTAGTCGAGAAACAAGGGAGCCAATCTCTTCGTCCACCTCAAAGTTGATAAGAAGGTCCGAAGTGTTCTTCGGTGCGAGGTTGGGGTTGACCTGGAGCATACCTCCAGAAAAGTCTCTGATAAATTGTGGCTCTATCCTTGCCATTAGTCAGTTAGGGATTGCACCCAATCGTAGGTATCGCCACCTCTGCGGCGCATCGTGTTTAGTTTTGGTGCCATACCAAAGACACGGCCTTGGTCCATCGTCCGCATTGCGTCATTAAGGCGCTCTTTGTATTGCAGAAACCACGCGCTCTGCGGATCGAGCTTGCCGTTTAGCTTATCTTTGCAGTCCATACGCCATTTCAAATAGGGCTCAAGCACGTCGTATCGTTGTGCATCAATCGTGTCCCCTAAGCTGTCTACGCTCGTCGCTACGGCGTTGTAGTCGGCATAGACGTTCTGATTGTCCTCTGAGCTGTCAGGAAGGTACCAGTATTCAATTTGGCCGTTTCTCACGGTGTAGCAATAAGGGATGCCCTCTACCTCGTCCTGCCAGACATAGGCATCTACGGGGGTAGTAACGGTTATAGCCCCATCCCCTGATGCTGGAATGCCGGTCAGAATGCCTGCTGTGGCCGAGCGGGTAACGCCTGTGTACGTGTAGGTGTGTTTGGTGCCTGAGATATAGACGCTCACTGAGCCGCTATCTTCAAAGTCGTAGCTGTTATCAACTTCAAGGGTCGTATCTGCAGCGGATGCCTGGGTGCGTACCTGGGTTACAGATACTCGGTCCATCTCAGCATCGAAGGCGGAAGGATCGAGGTAACGGAGGTTGCGTCCCTTGCCGATGCGAAGCCCGATAAGGCTCTTATTCGTCTCGGTGTCATATATGTCAGCGGGCATCGAAACAATATTAGTGCCGCGTGCGGCCTGGCCTATGATCTGATTGTCTTTGTAGTGTTCGGGAAAGCGCTTTCGTTTGCCTTTAAACTCCCTCATGCCCTCATTGAGCCATCGAAAACAGTCGTTGACGGTGATCTTCTCACTGAGAGAAAGGGAGAGGTCGCGTAGGGCGCTCTCAATCATGTAACCGACAGTGTTTGCATCCCAGCCACCATACTCAAGCGCATCGGTGTAGCCAGAGAAATCACTGGTGATGGAGTTCTTATAGCGGGCGAAGTAGTAGCCTGAAGTGTGTTCACTGCTCTCCATCGCCATGACCTTCACAGTTGGGTCGATGGCTACCAAGCCTGAGCCTAAGCTGGAAGGCGGGTTGAAGTTGGCTGTGGTTGCGACGGTAAGGGCAGTAGCGTCCCCGGCAACAGTGGTGGTGCCACGCTTCAGCTCCACCTGGTTGTACATAATGACGCGCACCCTGCTTCCTGCGGGGTGGGTCTTTACGAGGTTAGAGGCGAGCGTAACGGTCGTGCCTGATGGTGCAGAGGAGGCGTGAGTGAGAATAATCTCTGCATTCTCAGTACCCAGTTCTTCAATAAGGAAGATTTGGTTGACGGCGAGACTGGTAATGTTCTTTACCGTGATAGTGCTGCCGCCTGACGCTGCTTCTGCGGTGAGGTAGGTCTCCGCCACCGCATTCGATATAAGCTGCCCATTATCTAGGAAGAGGGTGCCGTTGCGATGTTGGAGTGTAGGGGTCA